>UCOA01000089.1 GCA_900474095.1 Hyphomicrobiales bacterium
ATGGTGACGCCCATCAGGAAGACCAGCGAGGCAATGATCCAGTTATAGGCTGTGCCGAACGCCAGCGGATAGTGGTTCGACAGCATCAGGAACAGAACGGGCAGCGTCAGATAGTTGTTGTGCGTCGAACGCTGCTTGGCGATCTTGCCGTATTTTTCATCCGGCGTCCGACCCGCAATTAGATCCGCCACGACGATCTTCTGGTTCGGGATGATGATGAAAAAGACATTGGCCGACATGATCGTTGCGGTAAACGCACCGAGATGCAGAAAGGCGGCCCGGCCGGTGAACAGCTGCGTATAGCCCCAGGCCATGGCGACCAGGATGAAGTAGAGCAGCACCATCAGCCGCGTATTGTCTTTGCCGAAGGGCGACTTGCAGATCAGGTCGTAGATGATCCAGCCGAAGGCAATCGAGGCAAGCGAGATGCCGATCGCAACCGGCTTGGAGACGTCGAGCACGTTCGGATCGATCAGATAGAGGTCGGCACCGGCATAGTAGACCAGGCACAGCATGCCGAAGCCCGACAGCCAGGTCACGTAGCTTTCCCATTTGAACCAGATCAGGTGCTCCGGCATGTTGGCTGGCGCCACCAGGTATTTCTGGATGTGATAGAAACCGCCGCCATGGACCTGCCATTCCTCCCCATGGGCGCCGGCCGGAAGATCCGGGCGCTTCCGCAGACCGAGGTCCAACGCGACGAAATAGAACGACGAACCGATCCAGGCGATACCGGTGATGACGTGAAGCCAGCGGACGGCGAAGGTGAGCCATTCCCAGGCGATGGCGTATTCATACATTTGGGTTCTCCCCCTGTTTGGGAGAGTTTTGCCATCGGGCGATCTTCGCCGAAATGCCGGTTAATCCCCAACACTTTCAAAAAAATCTATAAGATCACCCCCGCTGTGGTTCGTTTGGCAATATGGTAGAAAAGCGTCATGTCCTATCTCGATAATGTGCGCGTCTTCGTCCGGGTCGTCGAACTCGGCACTCTTTCCTCCGCAGGTCGCGACCAGCGGGTGACGCCGGCCGTTGCCAGCAACCGCATCAAGGAACTGGAGCGTCATCTCGGCGTGCGCCTGTTCAACCGGACGACGCGTAAGCTCTCGCCGACTGAACATGGCCGCGTGTTCTATCAGGGCGCCGTCAAGATCATCGAAGCTGTCAACGAGGCGGAAAGCGCAATCGCCGATCTCTCGCACAATCCAAAGGGGTCGCTCAGGATCACCGCACCGCTCGGCATCGGTCGGCGCCTGATCGCGTCGGGCATTCCGGAGTTCCACGACAAATATCCGGATATCGAGGTGCGCCTGCGTCTTTCCGACCACAATGTCGATATCTTGAGCGAGGGCGTCGACGTGGCCTTCAAGCTTGGCGTGCTCGAGGATTCGAACCTGCGCATGCGCGGCATCCTGAACTGTCAGCGCGTCGTCTGCGCCGCGCCCGCCTATCTGGAAAAGCGCGGCACGCCGGCGACGCCGGATGCGCTGATCGATGACAAGCACGACTGTCTGCTTTTGCGCTATCCCGGGTCGAAGGAGTATTACTGGAACCTGCAGATGCCGGACGGTATCCGCAAGTTCGAGATCGGCGGCCCCTATGATTCCGACGACGGCGACGTCCTGACGCAATGGGCACTGGAAGGCCGCGGCATCATCAACAAACCGCTCTTCGAGGTGAAGAGCTACCTGAACGACGGAACGCTGGTCGAGATCCTGAAGGACGCCCCGCCGGCCGGCGTTCAGCTCGCCGCGATCTATCCGCACAAGCGCTTCCAGGATCCGAAGGTCCGGCTGATGATCGATTTCATGGCCGAGCGCTGTCAGCGGCTGATCGGTAAGATGCTGGAGTAGTGGCACGGCATTCTTGCGCCAAATCATCATCTAGTATATATTTTTGAAAATATCCTACTTTGGGGATGACGATGAAAGTTTCCTCTATGACAAGCGCTGCCTTCAACCAGAACCCGAGCCGGGCAAAAAAGGAAGCGGACAAGCAGCCGCTCGTGATCACCGAGCATGGCGAGGCAAGCTATGTCCTGGTCACCTATGCGGATTTCACCACGAACTGGAGGAAGTCGAAGACCCTGCTGGACGCGCTGGCCGACCGCTCACCGGATTCAGGCAAGGATTTCGAGCCTGAAAGGCTTGACTTTTCGGGACGTGACGTCGCGTTCTGATGGCTTTTCTTCTCGATACCAACGTGGTTTCGGCCGCGCGCCGGCCTGAACGCCAGAGCGCCGAGTTCCGAAATTTCCTCACCAGTTTCGATGCCGACAGCGCTTGCCTATCGGCCGTAACGATCATGGAAATCGAATTCGGCATCATGCGCGAACGAAGCCGTGATGCCGCATTTGCGGATGAACTGGCGCGTTGGCTGACGGAGGTCGTTCTTGCAGGTTTCGAAGGCCGCATCCTGGCGTTTGATCTCGAAATCGCCTCCATCACGGGCAGGCTGCCGACGGTCGACAAACGGCCCTCCGCGGACGCGATGATCGCAGCGACAGCGATCGTGCATCAACTCGAGATCGTCACCCGTAACACGGCGCATTTCGAACCGCTCGGCCTTCACTGCCTCAATCCCTGGATGTAACCGCGATTTGCCCTCAATGCGGCAACGCGGACTTCGAACTCTCACCGCGGCCGGCTTTTGGAGAATGCCTCTGCGCGTCGCAATTCAACGCCGCCGTCATGATCTGCGCCGCCGCAAGCGCTGCGATCACCGCCGGGCGTTTGTCCTTCACCGCCGTGCCGCCGATCGGGCAGATCAACCGATCGAACAGCTCTGGGCGGCCAATTTCGCGCGACAGCCAGTTCTTGAAGGTGGCGCGTTTGGTCTTCGAGCCGATCATGCCGACGTAAGCGGCATCGTCGCGGCCCAAGGCTTCGGCGGCGATCAGGAAATCCAGCGCGTGGTCATGCGTGAGGATAACAAATGAACTGCCGGGCGGCGCGTCGCGCACCACTGTCTCCGGCATGGCAGTGAGGCAGGTCTCGATGCCGGGAACGCTCGCGGCCGAAAGCTCATCTTCCCGCGTATCGACCAATACGGTGCGCACCGGTGTCAGGGACAGAGCCATAGCCAAGGCGTCGCCGACATGGCCGGCACCGAAGACGTAGACATGCGGACGCTCTGTCATTTCGCGGTCGCTCCGTGCAATCAGGAAGGCGGTAATATCCGGGGTCAGTGCCGTGAAGGACAACCTCACGCGGCCGCCGCAACACTGGCCGATTTCCGGGCCGAGCGGGACGTTCATGGCCTCGGCAGGAACACCCTGCCGCAAAGTCCGCCGGGCGTGGTCGATCGCCATGTATTCAAGCTGACCACCTCCAACCGTCCCGAAGAGAGTGGCAGCCGTCACCAGCATCCAGGCATCGGTGTCGCGCGGCGTCGAACCGTCAGCGCCCGTCACCTCGACGAGCACGCAGTCCGGTTCGCCGCGCAGAAAATCCCTGATGTTTTCGCATATGGCAACCATGCCAATCACCCGTTCTTCGCGGCCCGCTGCAAGCGTTCGAGGCAGAGCAGGACACGCTCCGGAGTCGCCGGCGCATCGATGCGCGGCGCTATACGATACCCCGCAACGCTCGCCGCCGCCATCGAGATCGCTTCGAGCACCGAGATCGGCAGCATGAAGGGCGGCTCGCCGACCGCCTTGGAGCGGCGGATCGTTTCTTCGCGGTTGACTGACCATTCGGCGAGCTTGACGTTGAAGATGCGCGGTCGGTCGGAGGCAAGCGGGATCTTGTAGGTGGAGGGCGCATGGGTTCTGAGGCGCCCCTTGGCATCCCACCACAGCTCTTCCGTCGTCAGCCAGCCCATGCCTTGCACGAAAGCGCCTTCGACCTGGCCGATATCAAGCGCCGGGTTTAGCGACTTGCCGACATCGTGCAGGACGTCGGTGCGTTCGACCTGGTATTCGCCGGTCAGCGTATCGACGCTGACTTCGGAACAGGAGGCGCCATAGGCATAGTAGAAGAACGGGCGTCCCCGGCCCTCCGAGCGGTTCCAGTGGATTTTCGGCGTCTTGTAGAAACCGGCGGCCGAAAGCTGGATGCGCGAGCCATAGGCAAGCTTGATGAACTCGGAAAAAGCAATGCGCTCGATACCGACGCGAACGGTGTTCGGCTCGAAAGCAACGTCGTTCTCGCTGACGCCCCAACGTTCCGCAGCAAACGTCACAAGCCGCGCTTTGATCTGCTGCGCGGCATTGGCGGCGGCCATGCCGTTCAAGTCCGATCCGGAAGAGGCGGCGGTGGCCGAGGTGTTCGGCACCTTGCCTGTCGTCGTCGCCGTCACTTTGATCCGGTGGAGATCGACCTGGAACTCGTCGGCGACGACCTGCGCCACCTTGGTATAGAGCCCCTGCCCCATCTCGGTCCCACCGTGGTTCAGATGAATCGAACCGTCCGAATAGACATGCACCAGCGCGCCGGCCTGATTGTACTCCGTCTTGGTGAAGGAGATGCCGAACTTGACCGGGGTCAGCGCAATGCCGCGCTTGATGACGCTGCTTCTTTGGTTGAAGGCCAAAACCTCGTCGCGGCGGGCGGCGTAATCGCAGGAGGTTTCCAATTCCTCGATTATGCGGCCGATGATGTTGTCCTCGACGGCCTGGTGATAGGGCGTCAGGTCACGCCCTTCGCCACCGTAGAAATTCAACTTGCGAATTTCGAGCGGGTCTTTGCCGAGCGCGTAGGCGACATCCTCGATCATCCGCTCGCCGCCGACCATGCCCTGCGGGCCACCAAAACCGCGAAAGGCGGTATTGGAGACGGTGTTGGTCTTCAGCGGCCGCGAGCGCAGCCGGACATGCGGATAGAAATAGCAGTTGTCGGCGTGGAACAGCGCCCGGTCGGTGACAGGGCCGGAGAGATCGGCCGAAAAACCGCAGCGCGCCGAGAAGACGGCGTCTACCGCCTCGATGCGGCCATCGTCGTCGAAGCCGACCTTGTAGCCGACGTGGAAATCATGGCGCTTGCCGGTGGCAGTCATGTCGTCGTCACGGTCCGGACGGATCTTCACCGCGCAACGGTATTTCTTCGCGGCCAGCGCTGCGACGGCCGCAAACAGGTTTGCCTGCGTTTCCTTTCCGCCGAAGGCGCCGCCCATGCGCCGCACATTGATCGTCACGGCATTGGCGGGAACGCCAAGCACCTGGCCGACCATGTGCTGCGTTTCGCTCGGATGCTGGGTCGAGGAATGGACCGTGATCTCGTCATCCTCGCCAGGGATGGCGAAGGAGATATGACCTTCGAGATAGAAGTGATCCTGGCCGCCGATACGCATCTCGCCTTCGACGATATTCTTCGCCCTGGCAAAACCGGCGGCGATATCGCCACGCTCCAGCTTCAGGGGATCGATGACCAGCGGATAGTTGGCGGCTGCGGCTTCGAGAACATCGGTGACATGCGGCAGATCCCGATACTCGATCTTGACCTTGGCGGCAGCGCGGCGGGCTTCGTCACGGGTTTCGGCGATGACGGCGAAGATCGGCTGGCCGTGGAACTCGACCATGCCTGTCGCAAAGACCGGATCGTCGTGCTTGTGCGCCGGGCTGACATCGTTTTCGCCAGGAATATCGGCCGCCGTCAGAATGCCGATCACGCCAGGAGCGGTTTTCACCGCATCGAAATCGATTGACAGGATCTCGGCATGGGCGCGCTCGGACAGGCCGAGATAGGCATGGAGAGTGCCGGCGGGCTCGGGCATGTCGTCGATATATTCAGCCGTTCCCGTCACATGCTTGTGGCCGGATTCGTGGCGTTCCTTTTCATGCACGCCGCCGCGGATACGGTCGATGGGCTGCATCACGTTCATGATCTCGTCTCCCTCACACGGCACGCTTTCGGTCGAGCCGCACCGGCTGATCGCCCTGCGTCTCCAGATAGAAGCGGCGCAAAAGGTTCTTCGCCACCAGCAGGCGGTAATCGGCGGATGCGCGCCAGTCGCTAAGCGGCGTGTAGTCTGCGCCGAGCGCTTCCATGGCGGTTTCGACTGTGTCGTCGGTCCATTCGGCGCCATTCAGCGCAGCCTCGGCATTCTCAGCCCGCTTCGGCGTTCCGGCCATGCCGCCATAGGCGATAACAGCGTCGGAGACTTTGCCGTTGCCATCAAAGGTCAAACGGAACGCGCCGCAGACGGCGGAGATGTCCTCGTCCAGCCGCTTGGTGATCTTGTAGACGGCGCAACGCGCATTCTCGTTGAGGAACGGTATGCGCACGGCCTCGACGAATTCGCCGGGGTGGCGGTCCTGCTTGCCATATTCGATGAAGAAGCTTTCGAGTGGCACGGTGCGCCGCCGCTTACCTTTGCGGAGCACGACCGAGGCGCCAAGCGCAATCAGAGCCGGCGGCGTGTCGCCGATCGGCGAGCCGTTGGCAATGTTGCCGCCGATCGTGCCCATGTTGCGCACCTGCTGGCCGCCGATGCGATCCCAGAGTTCGGTGAGCTGCGGGAAGTGCTTGGTTACGAGCGGGTAGGCTTGGGTATAGCTGACACCGGCGCCAAGCGTCATGCTCGTTTCATCGACGGAGATGCTGCGCAGCTCGTCCAAGTGGCTGAGATGCACCACCGGAGAGATGTCGCGCATGAACTTCGTCACCCACAGCCCGACATCGGTGGAGCCGGCAACGATGCGGGCCTTTGGCTCTGCCTCATAGATTTCGGCGAGATCGTTCACCGAGGCGGGCAAGACGAAGCGTTCCGCGCCATCGCCGACGACCACGCGCTTGCCGTCTTTGAGACCCTCTAGCTGCTTGCTGATCTTTTCCCGTTCGAGCACCAACGGATCCTTGTTCAGGTCGCCGATCACCGATACGGCCTCGGCGGCGCGGATAATGGCCGCATAGCCGGTGCAGCGACAGAGATTACCCTGCAGCGCCTTCTCGATTTCCGTTACCGATGGTTTCGGATTTTCCATCCAGAGCCCGTAAAGCGACATGACGAAACCCGGGGTGCAGAAGCCGCATTGCGAGGCATGCGTATCGACCATTGCCTGCTGCACCGGGTGCAGCGGCCCGCCGGGCGCGGCGAGGCAATCCACCGTGACGACATGACAGCCGTCGAGCGAGCCGACGAAGCGGATGCAGGCATTGACGCTCTCATATTTCAGCCGTCCGTCGAGCAGCCGGCCGACCAGGACCGTGCAGGCGCCACAGTCGCCCTCGGCGCAGCCTTCCTTGGTGCCGCGCAGATTACGGTCAAGCCTGAGGAAATCGAGCAGGGTCTGGACCGGTGAGACCGAGGACAGCTCGACCAGGCGGTGATTGAGCAGGAAACGGATGGTGTTGCGGATGTCGACGGTCATCACTCAGCTCCCGCGATAGGTCGAATAGCTGTACGGCGAAAGAAGCAGCGGTACGTGATAGTGCGCGGTCTCGTCAGCGATGCCGAAGCGGATCGGGATGATGTCGAGGAAGGCGATCTCGCCGGCCTTGCGGCCGAGATAGTCGCCGGCATGGAAACGCAGCTCGTAGGTGCCGGCCTTCATGCGCTCGCCGGAGAGAAGCGGCGGGTCGCAGCGGCCGTCGTCATTGGTCCGGGTCGAGCCGATCCGTTCGGCCGCCCTGTCGCCCTCAACGCGGAAAAGGTCGATGCGCAAGCCTTCGGCTGGTTTGCCGAGCGCCGTGTCGAGCACATGGGTGGTCAGCCGACCAGTGTGGGATTGCATGCGTTTCACCCTCCGAAAACTGCATTCGTTCGGCCACTATCCTTCACCCCACTTCGCTGTGGTAGCTGGCTTATCCTTCGAGACTTTCAAATTTTTCGCAGGGAATGGCGCGCGCGTTTTCTGGTTAGAAATCGGTCAATCGAAGGCTTAGGGAGGAATGGCTTCATGAGGTATCCCCGTGATTTGCATGGGTATGGCGCGACACCGCCGGATGCAGTCTGGCCTGGCGACGCGCGTATCGCCGTGCAATTCGTCGTCAACTACGAGGAAGGCGGCGAAAATTGCGTGCTGCATGGCGACATCGCGTCGGAAGCCTTCCTGTCGGAAATCGTCGGCGCGCAGGCCTGGCCGGGGCAACGCCACTGGAACATGGAATCGGTTTACGAATACGGTGCTCGCGCCGGCTTCTGGCGGCTGCACCGGCTGCTGACCGATCGGCAGGTGCCGGTCACCGTCTATGGGGTTGCAACCGCGCTGAAGCGCTCGCCGGCGCAGGTCGCGGCGATGCAAGAGGCCGGCTGGGAAATCGCCTCGCACGGGTTGAAATGGGTCGAGCACAAGGACATGGATCACAGCGAGGAGCGCAAGCAAATCGCCGAAGCGGTAAGGTTGCATGAGATCGTCACCGGCGAGCGGCCACGGGGCTGGTACACCGGCCGCTGCTCGGCAAACACCGTCGATCTCCTCACCGAGGAAGGCGGGTTTGCCTATGTTTCCGACAGCTACGCCGACGACCTGCCGTATTGGCACGAGCATGGCGGCAGGTACCAGCTTGTCATTCCCTATACGCTCGACACCAACGACATGCGTTTTGCCACCGCTCAAGGATTCAACAGCGGCGACCAGTTCTTCAGCTATCTGAAGGATACGTTCGACGTGCTTTATGCCGAAGGGGCGAGCGGCGCGCCGAAGATGATGAATATCGGTCTGCACTGCCGACTTGCCGGCCGGCCAGGGCGGGCGGCGGCGCTTGCCCGGTTCATCGACTACGTGAAGAGTCACGACAAGGTCTGGCTTACCCGCCGCATCGAGATTGCCGAACATTGGGCGAAAGAACACCCCTTTCAACCCAACGAAAGCCATCCATCGCGCCTGTCGGAGGATGAATTCGTCGCGCGCTTCGGCGGCGTGTTCGAGCATTCGGACTGGATCGCCCGACGCGCCTTCGCCGAAGAACTCGGGCCTGCCAATGATACGGCGATCGGGCTTCACGCCGCGCTGGCGGCGGTGTTCCGCGAAGCGAGCGACGCAAAGCGGCTCGGCGTGCTCAATGCCCACCCGGATCTCGCCGGCAAGCTTGCGCAGGCAAAACGGCTGACCGAAAGCTCGACCAGCGAGCAGGCGTCCGCCGGGCTCAATGCGCTGACGGATGCCGAACGCGTGCGTTTCACCGATCTCAACAGCCGCTACGTCAAGGCCTTCGGCTTTCCCTTTATCATCGCCGTCAGAGGTCTCACGAAGGGCGATATTCTCGCGGCTTTCGAGCGGCGCATCGGCAACGACCGGCAGACGGAGTTTGATACGGCCTGCCGACAGGTGGAGCGGATTGCCCTGCTTCGCCTCACCGACATGCTGGCTGCCTGAGTGGCTGGCCGCAGTCTCGGCAAACATTCCTGAGGAGGCGAACATATGAAAACGATCGATATCAGACCGCTCACCCGCGAGGCCTTCGCGCCGTTCGGCGACGTCCTGGAAACCGAGGGCGCCCCGAGCTTCCCGATCAATGCGGGCAAATGTGTGCGCTATCACGATCTTGCAAAGGTCGAGACGACGGGCAAAAAGGCCCGCCCGATGATCAGCCTGCTGCGCGGCGAGCCCTATCCGCTACCGCTGGAGCTCAACATGGTCGAGCGCCATCCGCTCGGCAGCCAGGCGTTCATTCCGTTGGGCGAACATCCGTTCCTCGTCGTGGTGGCAGAGGAGACCGCCGATGGACCGGGCCAGCCGATTGCCTTCAGAACCGCGCCCGGACAGGGCGTCAATATCGGCCGCAATGTCTGGCACGGCATCCTGACGCCGCTGGAGGGCATCTCCGAATTCGCCGTGGTGGACCGCGGCGGCGAGGGCATCAATCTTGAAGAACATTTCTACAAGCAGCCGTTCCTGATCCGCTGATCCTTCCAGCAATTCTTAAGCCGGTCCATTGCGAGCCCAGCCCTGACCAAAACTGGAATACTTTCTGTCGCAAAAAATCGGTCGCAAAGCGCTGATTTTTGCGACGGAATGAAAACCTGATTGACGACCTCGCGAAACCGCAGAATTTTTGCGACAATGCCTCTGCTTTGCGCCGCCAATTGCGGCCATTGAAGCTGCGGCAAAACTCCGCAATTGGCAACTGCCACCATGAAAAGTAACATCGGCCTGCCGTAAGCCTCTGGGCAGTGCCCGGCTCTTAAGGGACCAGCAACTTGGCGAAATGATAAAGCTGATTGAGGAGCGACGCCGCCAGTCGTTGGAGGCGCGACATCGGCGCCGTCGGCACTCGCAGCCGCACATCACGGTCCAGAACAAGATATCGAAGGTGGCGGCAGACAGACTCGATCGAGACCTCCTCGATACGCTCCGACCTCATTAGATAAAGATCAGGAACTCGATTTGTGGCGTTATCTGAATGGTCCATGGCGACACGAAACCTCTGCGATAATTCAAGGACATATGAACTCGAATGCCTGCTCCGAAGTGGCGTCGAGGTCGAAAAGCACGGGATCGGCGTCAAGGCAATCGGCACAGATTCCGCAACAGTCCTGATCGAATTCGCTGACCAGCTTCAGCCTTCGACAACAATCACAAACGACGGTGTCCTGAAGCGACGTCCGCCTTGGTGAAATGATTTCCATTCGCAGCGAGCCTATAGGATTCGCGTGGAGCGCTGGCATGACAACCTCCCTGATCTGGCTTGTTAAATGGGGTCGTCATAGACAAGTGTCCAGATGTGCGGGGGTGTGTCGCGCCTACATCGCCGCCTGGTGGCACGGACAATCTCGGGGCATGTTCTGCCTCGACTAACAAGCGAAAACGCATCTCCGCGGGATATTCGCGACGATGGGCATGTTCGGAACAATCGCGTATTCGCTCCGTTAACTGCGGCACGGCTGGAACTCTCCTGGAACGGCCGCTCCGATACTGGAACCAAGGAACCAAAACGATGCCTCCGATGCAATCAATTCCGCGCCCTGACGGCAATCTGACGCTGGAAAACGCCGTCGAAGCGGTTCGGCCGTCGTTCGATGATCTCGTTTCGCTCGCCGACGTCAGCGTCGAAGCAGCTGCTGGGCCGGAAATGCCGGAAACGTTCATGGCTCTCGCGCGACGGGCGGAAAGCGTGGGATGGACATTGGACATTGCCGAGGATGCGATCAGACAGTTGGCGCATGAGTACCTAGGTGCGCGTGGGGCATTTGCGGATTAATCCGATATCGCAGTCCGCCAAATTGGAGCTTGCCCATCTATTTCTTTCACGTAAAGCACCGTGACCGCGTCGGCGAGGATTTGGAGGGTAGTTCGAAATGCTGCGAGCATTTTGGGTCCGTAACGGTCCGCGCTCGCTTCCATCACTGCCCCCTTCTTCTTTGGCCACCATGTCGATCGCGATGGCCCCGTACTATCGTCACAGGAATGCAGCGGCGGCGTCAATTGAAATTTGTGCGGGCGATCGCCACCAAAGGGTTTCCAGGACCGCACTGATGGCCGATAATCGGCGGCAGAGCCACGCGCTCTGGCCTGGAGATACGATGATGTCACCGCGATACTCGATCAATCGGCGTGGGGCCCTTGCTCTGATGGTCGGCGCGGGGGCTCTGGTTGGCTTTTCCAACCAGTCCTCGGCTCAGGTGTCGTCGCTCTTGACTAAACCGATCCCGTCATCTGGCGAAATGCTTCCAGTCGTGGGTCTGGGAAGCTGGATCACTTTCAACGTTGGCGATGATGGCGAACTTCAGGACGAGTGTGCATCCGTAATGCGGGCCTTCTTCGCGGCGGGAGGAAGACTGATCGATTCCTCGCCGATGTATGGTTCGGCTCAGCAGACGATCGGTTACGGTCTCGACAAGCTATCCCGGCCAAAGGCGCTGTTTTCCGCCGACAAGGTCTGGATCAGCGATCCCGGAGCAGGGCGCGAGCAGATCGCGCAGTCCCAGGAGTTGTGGGGCATACCGAAATTCCACCTGCTCCAGGTCCACAATCTGCTGAGTTGGGAAGCGCATCTGCAGACGCTCTTCGAGATGAAAGCCGCAGGCCAACTCAACTATGTCGGTATCACAACCTCTGAAGGACGCCGTCATGCCGAAATCGAAGATATCATGGCCTCCCAGCCGATCGATTTCGTCCAAATTTCCTATAACGTCCTGGATCGCGAGGTGGAGGACCGCATCCTGCCGCTCGCTCTCGAACGCAAGATCGCCGTCATCGTCAATCGCCCCTTCCGGCAGGGCGACCTGATCGCTGACACGGCGGACCAGCCTTTGCCGGATTGGATTTCGGAAACGGGAGCGAAGAACTGGGCGCAACTGATGCTGACGTTCATCATCTCGCATCCGGCCGTGACCTGTGCGATTCCAGCCACCTCGAACGTTTCGCATGTCCAGGAAAACATGAATGCGGCAACCGGAGCCTTCATGGAACCGGCCTTGCGCAAACGCACCATCGACTACGTGGAAAGCCTGTAATGCCTGTCCGCTCGATTGGATGGAACCTGGCATGACAGAGTGGTGGTCCTACAGGCCATCAGACTTTTTGATGTACTCACCGCGCGTCTATTTGAGGCAAATCGAGATTTACAACAACGCGCTCTGGCCGCTTCAGTTGGTGATGCTGCTGGTGGGAATAGGTCTTGTCTGGTTGCTCCTGCGGTCTCGCCAGAATGACGGGAGGATCGTCGCGATTGTTCTGGCTGCGCTTTGGCTGTTTGTCGGATGGGACTATCTCTGGTCGCGCCTTTCGAGCATCAACTGGGCCGCCACCTATGCGGCTTGTGGCTTCGCGGTTCAGGCAATTCTGATGATCGTTGTTCACGTCATGCCGTCCAAAAGTCGAGCGCCCTTGCTAAACGGGATATCCGGGCCTGTCGTCGCTGCGGTGGCTGTACTGCTCTATCCCGGCCTGTCGCTAATTGCCGGCCGAGGACTGGGGACATCCGAAGTCTTCGGCATAATGCCAGACCCAACTGCGATCGCCACAATCGGCTTTCTGGCATCGATGCGGCAGCGCTACGATTTTGTGTTGTTCGTGATCCCGACGCTCTGGTGCATCATCAGCAGCGCCACGCTTTACGCCATGGTGGATACGACGTGGTGGATTCCGCTGGCAATGTGTGTCCTTGGAATTGCAGCGACTTTCGCCTGACACAACAGAGCCTGATTTCAGCCCTGCCTGCTTGTGCACTTCGAATGACGCTCTCGGAGTTCCCCGACAGTTCCAGACAATGGTAACAGTGCTTCGGTTCAAGCACGGTCACGGAACTCCGCGGTGGAACGAGTCGCGGCCACGCTGCTGGCCGGGAAAGATCACGCCGCCGAGATCGGCAACGTGGTGATCGCGCGAAAGCCAACCGACAAGAACCAGACGTATCGATGCGAAATGGATCCTCGGACGTCTGTCCTACGCATGCAAATGGGCTGCCCGGATTTTGATCGGTGGCAGGAGCGCCAAGCGTTCCAATGGTTGCAACGCCCGACCGTTATCAGTCTTCACAATTACACGACGGTAGGCTTGATTGAAGGTACCGACGTCTGCGGCTCGGTCATAGCGTCCCCGTCTTCCCCTGGAGGCAGCGTCCCGTCCGGCGTTAGGCCATCGACGGCTTTCGGAAGGTCTCGTGACAAACGACTGAGGACCTCCTCCTGAGTCAGTCCAGTCCGCGAGACGATGTCCTGGAGCACATCGGGACCGAGTGCTTCCGACAGGCCCCGATTGTCGATCTCTTCGTTGGGGCCGTCCTGAACCCAGGACTTCGCTGTCTCTCCGTGGCCTGTCTGGCTGAACTGGTCGAGCAGCCCACCAAGGCCGCCGCTCAAGATACCGCCACCGCCGGAAGTCCCGCGCAGGAGATCGCCAAGACCTCCCAGCCCGCCTGAGCCGCCCAAGCCTCCAAGCAGATCTCCTAGGCCACCCGGCTGTCCGGATGAGGTCGGGTCGTTTGTGGGGTCTGCATTCGGGTCGGTGGGTCGCCGAGCGTTCGCGGCGAGGCCTCTGAGAACCTCGGCGATCTTTTCGCGATTCTGATATCCGGCTACTGCTAGAACACTCAGGAGTGCGGTCATTGCGCTGCGTGACATTCGAAATCCTCCCAGACTTTCACCTGATGATGAACGATCTGGTAACTTGCAGACATGCGGTATGTTCCAACGGAATCCGCAGATCGGGCCCACTTGTCGACGAACCCTCTTAATCACTAGATCAGTGACCGCGCGGAGGGCAAAACACGAAGCGAGTTTCTGTGGCGAGATACCAATCGTAAAGAAGATCAAGGACAGGTTCTTTGCGAGGGTCTAAAGGCGGACTTCCAGAACCATGTTGAACGCGGTTTCCGCTGATCGACGCACTTTGGTGAAGCCGCCGGCATTGAGCACTTGCGTCAGCTTCTTCTCCCTAGCCTGCGCACCAAGTGCTGCGCCCACTTCTTGCCCCAGCGATGCCGGCACGCACGTGTTGGCCGACGCTGCATAGAAGACGCGGCCAACCGGATTGAGGTTGTCCGAGAGGCTGTCGCCCGCCATCGGTTCGACCAGCATCAGCGTGCCGTCGGGCTTCAGGGTCTTTGCAATTTGGTGGACTGCACCGACAGGGTCGCCAATGTCGTGAAGCGCATCAAAGATGGTGACCAGGTCGAATCCCATGCCACGGAATTCCTGTAGCTGCCTGCGAATGTCGAGGCAGCCATTCGAATATCATTGCCTGTCGGGCGCTCCTGACTACGGTTGTCTCAGGTCGTGCCCCCCAGGCGTTACGAGGCAGGGAGCGGCGGATATTGTTGAAAAAGCCCTCAGAAACCTCAAAACCAATCACTTCATGAAGGAAATCATCGCTTCAATGGGCGGTGCGCACCGCACGGGAGCACACTTCAGGGGGAAAATTTGTCTATTGTCTTACTCATGAGGTCTCCACTTCTGAGGAGTTGGAGCCTCCGGCGCGGTACATTGGGCAGAGGAGCGCAGGCTTGGATGTGTCCAGTATCCGTCGCGGCACAGGTTCGATCGGCGTGCCAGAGAATTGGTCTCTTGGATAGCGAACGGAAACCGGACAACTCGATTTGCAGATAGCGCGGGCACTACTATCGCGCGAACCGTGAGGATTGTTGCCGGGTGCTTCCATTTTTCAGGAATAGGCTTGAACCGAGTGATCGGGGCCGGATCACCAATTGCCAGGATCAGCGGTATGATCGAGATTGGCGAACTCGGCTGCCTGCTCTCGATCCAAGTCGAAATCGACCTTCTGTCCTCTGTCGTCGGTGACCGAATAGTGGAGGGGCGCTGGGCCCCTGGTGAGCGCCTGATACATGAGGAGAGCGGCCTCTTCGACGGTGTCGGCCTCAATTTCCTGCGTAGTGGTAACCGCAAATTTGTGCATCGGTGAATGCTCCTAAATCGATCAGCAAGACATTGCTATGTTTGCATATTCAACCCGTGTTCCGAAGTGGCCTGGATGAAATGATCAAATTTCAACTCGTCGCAAGCTGCCATCGATCGGAAGTCTTGAGAGCCGGCACCCCGAATGCGAACGGCCACTGGGGGTTCACGGCCTTGTAGTGGCGCGATAGCGTACATACCTCAAGATGGTCTGAACACCATACTGAGAATGAGCACATGGATAAAGCTGCCATCCTAAGATCAATCGTTGCTGTGCGCACGGCCATCCCGGATGATGCGTTCACCGCCCGAACCCTTGGCACAGCGCGGGAAGGAAGCGGCGTCGTGATCCGCGGCGACGGGCTCGTGCTCACGATCGGCTACTTGATAACCGAGGCAGAAGAAGTCTGGCTAACGGCCTCGGATGGACGAGTGGTGCCTGGCCATGCCCTTGCTTACGATCAAGAGAGCGGCTTTGGCCTCATCCAGGCGCTCGGGCCACTGAACTGCCCGGCATTGGTTTTCGGTGATACGTCTAAAGCGAATATTGGTGATCCTGTCTTCTTCGCGGACGGTCTCGGACAGACGACAGAGGCAAAGATCTTGGCCAAGCAGGAGTTTGCGGGCTATTGGGAATACTTGCTCGACGAGGCGATCTTCACCGCGCCCGCGCATCCGTTGTGGGGCGGTGCAGCACTCGTCGACCAGGATGGTAAGCTCTTGGGAATTGGTTCCCTGAAGCTTGAGATGAACCGCGGCGGAGCCCACGCCGATATCAACATGGTTGTCCCGATCAACCTGCTTCCCCCCGTCCTTGACGATCTGCTTACCCGCGGGAGGGTAGACAAGCCCGCACGCCCGTGGCTCGGAGCGATCACCGCCGAGCGCAATGGCGATGTAGTGGTCATCAGCGTGGCTCCTGGTGGCCCGGCGGCGAAAGCCGGGCTGAAGGGCGGAGACGTGATTTCGGAAGTCCGCAACGAAGAGGTTGGCGGACTTGCCGATTTCTATAGGCAGGTCTGGAAGAGCGGCCCGGCTGGAGCGGAGATTCCCGTGAGGGTCTTGCGCGAAGGTCGTGAAACCTGGCTCAGGGTCAAATCGGCGGATCGCGAGAGCTTTCTAAGACGACCGCAGCTCCAATGAGTGAGCACCTCAGTCACCTTGAAATATCCTCCGAGCAGTCCCTTGATCAGAGCGGACGGACGTTTTCGGCTTTTGATTTTCCGGTTTAAGCCCTGTAAAGAACTGAACGACGTACCGCCGCTTCAGTTGCCGGCGAAAGACGACCGTGCCGGTTGCGGAAATGGCATGCACCTGGAACACCGACTTAGCAATGTCGAGTCCAATCGTGGTAATCTCTTCCATGGATGGCTCCTCCCATGCGGTTCCTAAACAACACCGCAACCATGGCACATTGCGATGCCGGCGGAGGAGCCGTCCACAGCATCAACAGCGGACACCGGCTTCTGCAGGAGTGCGTGCCCAATTTCTGGCCGGGTGACGGGGTCCACGTTTCTGAGTGGTATCCTTCAGAACATCTCGCCCTAAAGTTTAAGCCATCATCCGGGGCGTTTTGGCGAACACACTAAGACCGAGCCATTCCTGCATGTCGTGCGCGAGACCCCTGTCCCCTTCAAGTTTCAGCGTTTCTGCATCGGTTTCCTGACGTATGGTCGTGAGGCCCATCCAAATTGCGGTCATCGAACGTAGCGATCCTTCAACGAGAAGGTCTACGTCATAGCCCGGATCGAAGTTACAGAGATCGACTTTTCCGTTTTCGACCACAAGCCACCAGCTCTTTTGCGCGGCCGAAAGTTCCGGGTACAGAAACTGTATCGTACAACGGCGGCGCGGAAGTCTTTTTGTATCGAGGCTCCTCCGCATGTCCCACATGAGCAGAGAAGGGTCGAGATTCTTCAAGGAAAGTCGCGATTCCATCCACCGTTGAGCCCAATTTCCGAGACCTATGATCAGAGGTCTCAATTCTTCGCCCGCTGCCGTGAGTTGGTAATCGGTCATGCCGTTCGCGCTCCTTGTCACCGTGATGACGGCCGATTGTTCCAGTTCTTTCAGTCGTTTTGACAGGAGTGCCGGAGACATTTTTGGTAGACCGCGGCGCAACTCATTAAAGTGCGTCGATCCGCAAAGGAGCTCGCGGACGACCAAGGTCGTCCACCGCGAGCAGAGGATTTCCGACGCCATTGATACTGGACAGAATTGCCCGTAGCCGTCACGCTCTACCATAAGGACCCTCCACCGGTCTGGATCAGGCACGATATTGCAAAGCAACCGATCCGCCAAACGCTCCTTGCCTACCCATACTGAGGCGGAGTTCAGTACAGTTCGTGTACTAGCCGCAATTGTGAAACGAGCGCAGAGTTTCAATCCTCACGAGATAGGAGGCATTGATATGCTCGGGCTTGCAGAACCAACACAGAACCTTGTCGGCGGTCGGACCATCGTCGAACTAACCAATTCAGTCCTGCCCACCTTCGCACAACGCGCCGCATCGATCGACGAGAGCGACACCTTCGTCGGCGAGAATTACGCGCTGCTAAAGGAATCTGGCCTCGCGCGGGCAGGCGTTCCAATCGAATTGGGCGGGCTGGGCGCTGAAGTGCCCGAACTTTCTGAGATGCTCAAATCCATTGCTCGTGCATGTGGGTCCACTGCGCTTGCCTTTTCCATGCATACCCATCAAGTCGCCATCCCCGCCTGGCGCTGGCGGCATCAAAAGGTGGCCGCGGTGGAGCCGCTCCTGAGACGTGTTGCATCGGAGCAAATCATATTGCTCTCGAGCGGCGGATCAGACTGGATCGGCGGATCGGGCAAGGCCATGAAAGTTGATGGCGGATACCGGATCACCGCGCGTAAACGCTTCACTTCTGGCGCGGCGGCAGGAAACATCCTGATGACCGGTGCTGTTTATGAAGAACAGGACGGCGCGCGCTCCGTCATTCATTTCGGCGTTCCGATGGCATCGCCAGAGGTTTCGATAGAGGATACGTGGCGAACACTTGGAATGAGGGGAACCGGGTCAAACGATATCATCATCGAAAACCTCTTCGTGCCGGATGCGAGTGTCGCATTTTCCAGAAGTGCGGGACAATGGCATCCCGTATTTCAAGTCATCGGCATGATCGCGTTTACTCTGATCTACGCGGTCTATCTTGGCGTCGCCGAGAGCGCCCGCGACATCGCAGTCAAGATGGTCCGAAGCAAGGCCAACAGCGATCACCTGATCGAGTTGGTGGGGCGCATGGAAACGTCTCTGAGGGCCGCACAGATCGCGCATCGCTGGATGTTGGAGGTGGTTGCTCGAAACGAACCGTCCGCGGAAACCGTCAACGAGGTTATGATCGGCCGTTCCTTGGTCGCGCGGCACTCTATCGAGGTGACGGAGCTTGCAATGGAGGTCGCAGGCGGCGCGGCATTTTATCGAGAGAATGGGCTGGAGCGCTGCTTCCGTGACATACAGGGCGCTCGCTATCATCCGATGCAGCCCGGAGCCCAGGCGCAATACGCGGGCTCATTCGCACTCGGACTTCCCACCGAGAACATTTTCTAGCGCCCGGCGCAACGACGAACTCCGCGGAACCATAGGATAGGTGGGCTAGTTTGATATCCAGAATCCGAATGGACGAGCCTCGCCAGCAGGGACGACGGAGCAACCTCTTGTCCTTAGGGCGGATATTGTTGAAAAAGCCGGAAATCAGGGCTGGCCGAAAAGTCCGCCATTTCACGTTCTAAGCGAATGTTGCCGCGCGATGCGGTTCCATTTTGGCTATGCGCCTCACACGCCGCTTGATCGCAAAATTGTTAAGTCCCCCAAGTCGATTTTCAGTATTGGCCCCTACGGTCCTCCAAAAAATCAGACGTTATGGAAAACCGACTTTTTCAACAATATCGGCGAAAAGCGGGTATCGCGCATCGCTCTCAAGACATCCCAGTCGGTATCTTAGGTCGCCACCGTCTCTGCCGATGACATAAGATGATCCTGATCCGGGCGAAGAAATCGTCGCTCTCGTCTGCCTAAGAATTGCGCTGCAGGAACTCCCCCGCCTCAGGCGACGGACCATCCACCGTCCACCAGCAGGTTCGCGCCGGTGATTAGGCTCGCAGCCGGTGACGCAAGGAAGACCACGGCACCCACTACATCGTCGGTTTCACCGATCCGGCCGAGTGGAATGTGACCGAGCGTCGCTTGGCGATTGTCGGGATTGGATAGGAAAGGTGTGGTGCCATCGGTGTGGATGAAGGTCGGCGATACGGTATTTACCGTGACGTTGTAGCGCGCCCATTCGGCTGCAAGGCAACGCGTCAGGTGATTAATTGCCGCCTTGCTCATGCAATAGATCGCCTCGCCGCGCAGTGCCACGGTACCGGCCTGCGAGCTGATGTTGATGATCCGGCCCTCTTTACGCTCTATCATATGACGGCCTATTGCCTGCGTCATCAGAAAAGTGCCCTTGATGTTGACATCGAGTATCTGGTCAAGGTCCTTTTCCTCAACGAGTTCCGCGAGATTGCCCGGAGCCACTCCGACATTGTTGATGAGGACGTCGATCCGACCGAACGTTGTAAGGGCCGCATCCACTGCTTGTGCGATATGCGCCTTATTGGGAATGTCCAGCTCAACCGGGAGGACTTTGCCGCCGGCGCTCTCGAGTTTGCTAACTAGGCCAGTCGACGCCGCGATGTCGCGAACTCCCAGGACGATGTCGGACCCTGCTGCGGCACAGGCAATTGCGCAAGCACGACCGATGCCACGGCTCGCTCCCGTCACGAACGTCACTTTGCCGTCAAGGCTGAAATCCGGCGCGTTCTTCTGCATTATGATACCTCCCTTGATGAAGCTCATTTATGGCAGCGTCGGCATGCGGATGCCAGACTTTCAAAGCATGTTGCGGTGCATCCCTTGACCACATAGGCCACGTCCTTCTTCCTTGTGAAACGAAGGTCGCGTCTCGGACCCTTCGAGATGTTTGTCATCCGTGGCCGCCAGTCAACGCGATTTCGGCGAAGCACACTTCGGCAGGCGCAGCGGCTTCTTTAACTTCGCGAGCTCTTCCGCCTTGGCGCAATCAGGAAAGCCGACGAGCTGCATGGTTTCGATCAGCCGCTGGCGCTCCGCTTCGTTGAATCCGGGAATATTGACAAATCCCTCGACGGTCAAATTGGGAAACCGCCTGAGTGCGTCCGTTACTGAGACCTTCGCCTCTTCAGTTCGGCCAAGAGCCGCAAGCGCGCCAGAACGCATCACCCAGTGTTTCCTTCCATAGTTTTCCGGCGTCAAGCGGTCCAGCATCCGCAGGGCATCCTCATACCGGCCAGCCATGAAGTAGGCATGAGTGAAAATCCTGGCACTCCACATAGGGAAACCGGGGTTGAGACTGACCGCCTTGTCGACCAGTTCCCCGGTGCGCCCAGGTTCGCCGAAGGTCGAGGCCCAAGCGATATAGAAGGTCAGAACTTCGAATTGCCCGGGAGCGAGGCGCAGTGCTGTATCGAACTCTGCCTTGGCGCGTTCGAATTCGCCTCTGTCACCTAAAATCACGGCATAAACAGCATGCGCCTCGGCATCGCTCGGGTCGAGCTGGACGGCGCGCTTGGCAGCCTCGGCAGAGAGAGCCCGGTTCTTGTCGGGTTCAACCCCAAAACCCGTCAAGACACCATGGGAATGGCTAAGTTCGACCCAGGCGCGGGCAAGGCCGGGGTCCAGTTCGACCGCGCGGGTGAGCAGCCTGACGGCCTCCTCGACATCCGCCTGATTGACTTGCTCGAGTTTTTCCGTGCCGAGCAGATAAAGTTCGTAGGCATTGAGATTCTCGGGCGGCTTTCGGTGGGCGGTGATGCGGCCCGCCTCCTGGATTAAACCTGCGCCGCCGCCGAGGCGGTTCGAAATCTGCTCGGAAATTTCGATCTGGATTGCGAACAAGTCCTCGTCCGGCCGGTCCCAGCGCTGCGACCAAAGATGTTTGCCCGTATTGGCGTCGATGAGCTGCGCCGTAATTCTCACGCGGTCAGACTGACGCTGGATGGAACCCTCGACCACAAATCCTGCGCCAAGCGCCTTACCCACTTCACTCGGCACGGCTGGTTTGTCCCGGTATGGTTCAGTCGAGTTACGGGCGATCACCTGGAATTCAGGGAACCCCGCCAGATCGGTGATTATGTCCTCAGTGAGGCCAACGGCGAGGCGTCCGGTCGCCTCGTCGCCGCCATAGTTGTCGAACGGCAGCACCGCTACCGACGGTTTGCCGCTTACTGTCGCAGTCGGCCAGAATTGCCAGACCGTCCCAACCAAAATCAGAATAAGGACTGGCACGGCTGCTGCTGCCCAAACCCAGCGCGGAGGCGATGACCGCGCTGGTTGGCGTGGGGCTTGTCCCTCAAGGATGACGCGGAAGGCCTGCACCGGTTCGGCGATATTCTTCACCTTCTGCTCGCCCATCGGCTCGAAGCCGAAAGCCAGCTTCTTCTCAACCTCCCTGGCGACCTTTGCCGAGACACAGATGCCGCCCGGGTCTGCCAGCTGCTGAAGCCTGGCCGCGACATTGACGCCCTCGCCATATCGGTCCTCGCCCTCGACGATCACCTCGCCGAGATTGATCCCGATCCTGACCTGGATCTGCTGGTCCTCGGGAACAGCGGCATTCCGTTCCGCCAGCCCGCGCTGCAGCGAAACGGCGCATTCCACGGCGTCCACCACGCTGCCAAATTCGGCGAGCATCCCGTCGCCCATAAGCTTGAAAATCTGGCCGTGATGGAGGGCAATCTCCGGCTCAAACAGTTCCTTGCGTCCCGCACGAAGGCGCTCGAATGTGCCAGCCTCGTCGCGTTCCATCAGCGCGGAATAGCCCACGACATCAGCAGCGAGAATGGCGGAAAGCTTGCGGTCCATTGGTTCGGCCTTAACCTCGCCGGATTATAGGACTGGTCGCATTTAAATGAAACGACAGACGTCAACAGCGCTTGTGAGCCTGATTGTTCGTGTGCCTCCCGCAAGTCGCTTGCAATGTGAGGACCGTCGTCGAACGCAGCCCCACGGACCGGTGGGATGGCGATGCGGCGCATGGCCTAGCCTTGGCCTAATTCCATTTCCGCAAGTTTCGAGACATTCGCGCTTGAACCCCGGATTGGCCGACTTGGGTCACGGGCCTGAGTTCGGCCGAGGGCTAGCAAACTTCCGTAAGGGTCGATAGCCGAGTCCAAATTAGCAACAACCGGGCTTCCGATTTTATCGACGGCGAGCCGTCTCCTTTGCGCCACCCTGCCACTTCAGCTTTGTCACTGATCAGGAGTATCTGCCCCGCCAAATCGTTGAGTCGACTCTTGACTTCCGCTCCGGCCAAACAGCGGGAGATGGGACTTGTCGCGAAAACCGAGCCGCAGTGGATGCGGCCCGGCCCCGAGATTTCTGAAGGGCGAGCGGAACTATCGTTCACCGCTCCGCCCGATCCATCATTCCGCGAAGAAGGCGAAGCGGATGATGAAGAGCGCCGCGACAATCATCGTTGCCGGATGCAGCACGCGCCATTTGCCCGTGAATACCTTCAGGACGACATAGCTGATGAAGCCGAAGGCGAGACCGTTGGCGATCGAGTAGGTGAAGGGCATTGCAAGCGCCGTCAGCGCGGCCGGTGCGGCTTCCGTCAGGTCTTCCCATTCGACCTCCGTCAGTTCGCGCATCATTAGGCCGGCGACATAAAGCAGCGCCGGCGCCGTCGCATACGTCGGGACAGAGCCGGCAAGCGGCGAGATGAAGAGCGAGGCGAGGAACAGGATGGCAATGACGAGGGCCGTCAGACCCGTGCGTCCGCCGGCCTGCACGCCAGAAGCGCTTTCGACGTATGCGGTGGTGCTGCTGGTGCCGATCAGCGAACCGGCGACGATTGCGGTACTATCGGCCAGAAGCGCCCGGCCAAGGCGGCTCCGCTTGCCTTCCTGGATGAGATTGGCGCGCTTGGCGACACCGATCAGCGTTCCAGTGGCGTCAAAGACTTCGACCAGTACGAAGACGAGGATGACATGGATCAGGCCGCCATGCAGGGCACCGACGATGTCCAGCTGCAGGAAAGTCGGCGCGATGCTCGGCGGCATCGACAGGATGCCGCGGAATTCGCTGACACCGGTAATCCATGACAACACGGTGACCGCCAGGATGCCGATCAGGATGGCCCCGCGGACACGCAGTGCGTCGAGCACGGCGATGACGAAGAAGCCGAAGATGGCGAGCAGCGGACCGGTTGCCTTGAGGCTGCCGAGACCCACGAGCGTTGCCGGATTATCGACGACAATGCCGGCGTTCTTCAGCGCGATAATGCCGAGGAAGAGGCCGATACCGGTGGCGATCGCGCTGCGCAGCGAATGCGGGATGCCGGCGATCAGCCAACTGCGGATGCCGGTGACCGTCAGGAAGACGAAAATCAGGCCGGAGATGAAGACCGCGCCCAGCGCCTGCTGCCAGGTGAAGCCGAGTGCGGCAACGACCGTGAAGGCGAAGAAGGCGTTAAGGCCCATGCCGGGGGCCATGCCGATCGGCCAGTTGGCGACGAGCGCCATGACCGCCGAGCCGAGCGCTGCGGCGATACAGGTCGCGACGAAGATCGCGTCGCGATCCATGCCGGTGGTCGACAGGATGTCCGGGTTGACGAAGATGATGTACGACATCGTGAGAAATGTCGTCAGGCCGGCGACCAGTTCGGTGCGAACCGTCGTGTGGTGCTCACTCAGCTTGAAGAGCCGTTCAAACATATTTCCTCCCTTAGCCGGAATGATCCAATCCCGGCAAATACCATTGGCGGACCGCCCTTCTCCCGGCGACCACCTATTTGTACCGATCTTCAAATCGTCACGACTTGTCGGGGCTCCTGCCCGATCAGGGTCCCGCGTCCCGCCAGGGGGTGCCGGATGCCTCATTTACGGTTTGTCAATTGTGCGGTTTCGCGGCGCCGATCGCTAGCCGTCCATTTCGACCGCGCAAGCGAAAGTCTTTCAAATTTTTCGAGGACAGTATCGGGAGGATTGAGGTCTGTTTGGCGGGAAGCAACGGTCCATTTTGACCAGACGATGGCGATATGCGATCGAAAGCGCAGGTTCTTCCTGCATTGCCGCAAGATCATCTTGTTTGCCATTGCGGTAAAGTCAAGCGCCGGAAACTCTCAACTCCGTTCGATGTCGCGCCGAAGGACAATCGACGTGGTGAGGTCTTCGACGTTATCGAGTGTCGCTACTTCGTTTCTCAGTTCGTTGAGCGCATTGATCGACCCGACCTCGACCTCGACGACGAGATCGAGGTGACCGCTGACGGAGGAGACTTTTCGCACCGTGGAAAATCCCGCTAGCTGGTCCAGCACGCCGATCGACGGGGTGCGCTTCAGCGTCAGGAGCAGGAAGGCCTGGATCTGCCCCTCCTCCAACTGGCCGATATCGGCCCGGTAGCCGCGGATGATGCCCGACTTCTCGAGCCGGCTGACCCGCTCCGTCGTGGCGCTTCTGGAGAGTCCGATCCGCCCCGCCAGTGACTTCATCGGGATGCGTGCTTCCCGCGACAGGATGCTAAGGATGGTCCGGTCGATCGCGTCCGTGTCCTGCATGATTCCGCTCATCGCTGCTGCCGACAAGATGACGGTTATTATAAACATTATGCCGGTGCAATCGGCATAATGCCGGATGCACGCTACCCATCCGCGTGCAACTCTGATCGGCAGAGGGCACCCGATGAACGATATGCTGAAGACTACACCCGATTTTTCGATCGAGCAGGCAAAGCTTTTGCTGGCCGAGCACTATGGCCTCGACGGCACGCTGTCGCCGCTCGACAGCGAGCGAGACCAGAATTTCAAGGTTCTGACCAGGGGCGGCGAAACCTATATCCTGAAAGTCGTCAATGCCGCCGAGCCATTGGTGGAGAGCGAATTCCAGACGGCGCTTCTGGAGCATATCGGTGCGTACGCGCCGGACCTTCCCGTTCCGCATATCCGCCAGACCGTTTCAGGTGCCAGCCTCGCCGAAGCGACGAACGGGCATGGCGTTCGCCATCTGCTACGGCTCGTCGTCTGGGTGCCGGGCGTACCGCTTGCCCAGACGCGACGCAACGACGCGGCCCTGGAATCGCTTGGGGGTCTGCTCGGCCGTTTCGATGCTTCGCTGAAAGGCTTCATGCACCCCGGCGCCTTGCGTGAACTCGACTGGAATCTTCGCAATGCCGGCCGATCCGCCGAAAGGCTCCACCATATTGCCGATGCGCACGACCGCGTGCTGCTTGAACGGTTTCTTGCCCGCTTCGAAACCAGGGTCGTGCCGATGCTTCCGAAGCTGCGCTCGGCGGTCATCCATAACGACGCCAATGACTGGAACGTGCTCGTCGACGGCGCCGATCACGATCGCATCGCCGGCGTCATCGATTTCGGTGATGCACTTTATGGGCCGGTGATTGCCGAGATCGCGATTGCCGCCGCCTATGCCGGTCTCGATCATGCAGATCCGATCGGTGCTGCCGCTTTGATCGCGCGCGGTTTTCACGCGGAGTATCCGCTGCTGGAAGAAGAAATAGGTCTCCTCTTTGATCTGATCGCCATGCGGCTGGTGACCTCGGTGACGATCTCGGCCTCCCGCCGCGCCCATACCGACGGGAACCCCTATCTCGCCATCAGCGAGAAACCGGCCTGGACCCTGCTACGCAAGCTTGACGCCATGAACCCGCGCTTTGCCACGGCGATCCTTCGCCAAGCCTGCGGTTTCGAGGCCGTGCCGGGCGCGCGGACTGTAGCACGGTGGATCGCCGAGAACCGCAAGACGTTGCACCCTTTGCTCGATAGGCCGGCGGCCACCTATCCGGCCGATCTCGTGCCCTATGGTGATCCCGCGCACCCGATGACGGTGAAATCCGCCAGCGAGCGGCCGCACGAGGCGCAGGCGACCTGGGAAGACCACTGCCGCGAACGCGGCGTCGACCTCGGCATCGGTCCCTGGGGCGAGGCGCGCACGGTCTATTCCGGCGAGATGTTCGTGTCCAGGCTGATCGACAACACGCGCCGCACCCGCCATCTCGGTCTCGATCTCTTCATGGCTGCCGGCACCAGGGTCTACACGCCAGTGGCCGCCACCGTCGTCAGCGTCGAGATCGAAAAGGAGCCACTCGGATACGGCTGCCTGATCGCGCTTCGTCACGAGCCGGCGGGCGGCCCGGCCTTTATCACGCTGTGGGGGCACCTTTCCCACGCAGCGCTCGATCGGTTGAAACCCGGTGACCGCCTGGAAGCTGGAGCATTGGTGGGCGAGATGGGCGCTCCAGACGAAAACGGCGGCTGGGCGCCGCACCTGCACCTGCAGATTTCCACCGATACCAGCCTTTCCGCGACCGAAATTCTCGGCGTTGGCGAGGAGCGCTATCTCGATGTCTGGGCCGAACTGTTCCCGGATGCACGCACGTTCGCCGGTCTTGCGCCGGAGTTTTACGAGCAAAAAGGCCGGTCTCATCAAGAAATCGTCAAGCGCCGCAAGGAACTGCTGCTGCCGAACCTGTCGATCTCCTATGACAAGCCGATCAAGTTCGTCCGCGGCGAAGGCGTCTGGCTGATCGACGATCGCGGTCGGGCTTATCTCGACTGCTTCAACAATGTCTGCCACATCGGCCATGCACATCCGGCGGTGGTCGAGGCCATGGCGAAGCAGGCCGCGACGCTCAATACCAATACGCGCTATCTGCATGACAACATCGTTGCCTATGCCGAGCGGCTGACGGCGACTATGCCCAAGGAATTATCGGTTGCCGGCTTCGTCAATAGCGGCTCGGAGGCTAACAGCCTGGCGTTGCGCCTGATGCGCGCCCATACCGGCCGCGAGAACGCGATCGTACTCGACTGGGCCTATCACGGCACAACGCAGGAACTGATCGACATCAGCCCCTACAAGTTCCAACGCAAGGGCGGCAAGGGACAGAGGCCGCATATTCATGTCGCGCCGGTTCCCGACAGCTATCGTGCCGCGGCCGATTGGCCGGTCGAGGAACACGGCAAACGCTTTGCCGAGCATGTAGCCGAGCTGATCACCGCGATGCGGGCGAAGGGAGATGCGCCCTCCTTTTTCATTGCTGAATCCATTCCGAGCATCGCCGGCCAGGTGTTCCTGCCGGACGGATACCTTAGAGAAGTCTACCGCATGGTACGCGAGGCAGGAGGCGTCTGCATCGCGGACGAGGTGCAGGTCGGGTTTGGCCGGGTCGGCAGCCATTGGTGGGCCTTCGAGACGCAAGGGGTCGTGCCCGACATCGTCACCATGGGCAAGCCGATCGGCGACGGACATCCGCTGGCAGCCGTCGTCACGACGCGGGACATCGCCGACAGTTTCGACAACGGCATGGAATATTTCAACACATTCGGCGGAAACCCGGTGTCCTGCGCCGTCGGGCTTGCCGTCCTCGATGTTATCGAGGGCGATGACCTGCGCCGCAACGCGCTTAAGGTGGGCAATTACCTGATAGCCGGTTTTCGGGCGATGCAGGACCGCTTCGAAGCGATCGGCGACGTACGTGGCATGGGGCTCTTTCTCGGTATCGAACTGGTAAAGGATCGAAAGACCAAGGCTCCCGCCACCGAATTCGCCAGGGCCGTCTCGAACGGTGCACGGCAGCGCGGCGTACTGATGGGAACCGAGGGGCCGCACGACAACGTCCTCAAGATGCGGCCGCCGATGATCTTCTCGCGGCGGGACGCAAACCATCTGCTGGCCGTTCTCGAAGAGACATTCGAGGCTTTAACCGCCAAGGGCTGGGCCAAAAGCATATGAAAGTGAAACGAAAAATGGCGGGATATGCCGCCGGGCGGCAGACGCGCGCCTTGTGCGCCGACGAGATTGCTGCGCGAAGACGCAGAAACGAAAAAGCCTGCCGCGGGAGGAGGTGCGGCAGGCTTTCAAATAGAACCGAACAGCGACTGGGAGGAGGAGTGTCGCCATTCCGCGAGTGCCCTTTGGGAGGAGGAGTAAGGACACTCGCAATCGA
Source organism: Hyphomicrobiales bacterium (assembly GCA_900474095.1). Classification (GTDB taxonomy): domain Bacteria; phylum Pseudomonadota; class Alphaproteobacteria; order Rhizobiales; family Rhizobiaceae; genus Pararhizobium. The sequence continues at coordinate 28,241 of UCOA01000089.1, forward strand.
AGCTTTGCGGGAGGAGGTGCATCGCTTCGATGATTTGACTATACACGGATTCCGCTCAAATAGTAGGCAGTATTTTGCAGAGCAGCCATGCGCTATGCGCGTAGCGGATGGCTTGACCGGCCGTAAACCGATTGAACCCCGCGGAAAACGAATAGCTGCTTTCCATGGAGTTATTCGGCCGCCAGTGACGCCGGATAGATCTCTTGCGGCTCCTGCTCTTCCTTCGCATCCATTGGCTCGGCGGTGAGTTTCTTCGGCTCCTTGCCGAAGAACAGGGCGTAACCTGCCGGCAGCACGAGGATCGTCAGCACGGTAGCGACGAGGATACCGCCCATCATGGCAAAGGCGAGCGGCCCCCAGAAGACGCCGCGGGAGATCGGGATCAGCGCCAGCACGGCCGTCATTGCCGTCAGCACGATCGGCCGGAAACGGCGCACGGCCGAGCCGATGATCGCTTCCGACCGCTCCATGCCGGCAGCAATATCCTGGTCGATCTGATCGACGAGAATGATCGAGTTGCGCATGATGATGCCGAGCAGCGCAATGACACCGAGGATGGCGACGAAGCCGAAGGGCGCGCCGCTGATCAGAAGCGCTGCAGCCGCACCGATGATGCCGAGCGGGCCGGTCGCCAGGACCAGCATTGCCTTGCCGAAGTGCTGGAGCTGGATCATCAACAGCACGACGATGACGGCAAGCATGACGGGTGCCTTGTCGGCGATCGATTGCTGGCTTTCGGCCGAATCTTCGGCACCGCCCTGGATCTCGACCGTATAGCCCGGTGCCAGATTATCGCGCAGCGGCTTCAGGTCGGCATACATCTTCATCGCCACGTCGTTCGGCTGCACGCCGTCCGGCAAGGTGGCGCGCACGGTAATCGTCGGCAGGCGGTTGCGGCGCCATTCGATGCCCTGTTCGAGAACCGGGACAACCTTGGCGACCTGCGACAAGGGCACGAAACCGCCGAAATCCGTCGGGATGTAGACCGAATCCACGGCCGACAGCAGGTGACGGCTCGTCTCCGGCTCACGGGCAACGATAGAAACGGTTTCCTCGCCGTCGCGGAAATCATCGAGCGGCGCGCCAGTCATCGACGCCTGCAGCATCTGGCGAATTCGTTGCGAGGTGACGCCGAGCGCGCGGGCGCGATCCTGATCGATCACCAGCTTCATGGCAGGCACGGGCTCCAGCCAGTCGTCGTGGATGGCGCCGAGCTGCGGATTTTCGGCAAATTTTGCCTTCACTTCGTCGGCGATCTTGCGGACCTCGGCACGATCCTGACCCATCACGCGCATCTGGACAGGCCAGCCGGTCGGGGGGCCGAGGAACAGGCGATCGACCTTGCTGCGGATCGACGGGAAGTCGGCAGCAAGGATACCCCGCAGCTTGACGATCAGCCGCTCGCGGGCCGGTTCGTCATTGGCCATGACGAGAAGCTGGGCAAAGTTCGGATTGCGCAGCTGCTGGTCGAGCGGCAGGAAGAAGCGCGGCGCCCCCTCGCCGATATAGGTGGCGATGAACTTCTTGTCCTCGTCGTCCATCATCTTCGCTTCAAGCGCCTTGGCCTGCGCCTCCACTTGCTTGATGCTGGTGCCTTCCGGCAGCCACAGATCGACGAGGATTTCGGGCCTTGAGGACTGCGGGAAGAAGTTCTTCGGAATGAACTGGAAGGCCCATAGGCTGGTGGCGAAGGTAACGAGCGTCAGCGCAAGCACGATGATACGGTGGCGCACGGCCCAGCCGACAGTGGCGCGCAGGCGGCGGTAGAAGTGCGTATCGAAAACGTCGTGGTGCTCCCCGGCATGATGGCGCTGCTTGAGGATCATGTGGCCGAGCCAAGGCGTGAAATAGACTGCCACGAACCAGGAGACGACCAGCGCGATCCCGACGACGTAGAACAGCGATCGAACATATTCGCCGGCGGTCGAGGCTGCAAAACCGACGGGGATGAAGCCGGCGGTAGTGATCAGCGTGCCGGTCAGCATCGGGAATGCCGTCGAGGTATAGGCGAAGCTCGCTGCGTCGACCTTGTGCAGCCCCTCCTCGAGTTTGCGTTCCATCATCTCGACCACGATCATCGCGTCATCGACGAGCAGGCCGAGCGCGATGATGAGGGCGCCGAGCGAAATGCGCTGCAGGTCGATGCCGAGTTCATACATGATCGCAAAGGTGGCGGCGAGCACGAGCGGGATGGCAATGGCGATTACCAGGCCGGAGCGCCAGCCGATCGACAGGAAGGAGACAACCAGGACGATGACCAGCGCTTCGCCGAGCGCTTTCATGAACTCGTTGACCGCCTCGGTCACCACTTCCGGCTGGTTGGCAATCTGATCGACCTTGACGCCGTAGGGCAGCGCGGATTCGAAACGCTTGTAGGTATCCTCGACGGCGGCACCGACGTCGGTAACCTTGAAGCCCTTGGCCATCACGATGCCGAGCTGAACACTGTCCTCGCCATTGAAGCGGTATTTGCGCTGATAGGGATCTTCGAGCCCGGATGAGACGGTGGCGATATCGCCGAGACGGGTGACCTGATCGCCGGCCCTTAGCCGCAGTTCGCGAATATCCGATGGCTTGGTCACGCCGCCGTCCACGGCAATCCGGACGGACCGGGTTCCGGTATCGACGGAACCCGCCGGATCGACATTGTTCTGGCCCTTGATGGCATTCTGAACATCGGTCAGCGTCAGACCGCGCGTGGCGAGCAGCTTGGAGGAGATGTCGATATAGATCTTCTCCGGCTGGTCGCCGATGATGACGGCCTTCTCGACGCCGGGCGTCGTCAGGAGCATGTCACGCGCCTGGATGGCGAACGTCTTCAGCTCCGGATAGCTGTAGCCGTCACCGCTCAGCGAGTGCAACGTGATGAAGGTATCGCCGAACTCATCGTTGAAATAGGGACCAAGCAGGCCTTGCGGCAGCTCGTTTTCGATATCCCCGACCTTTTTGCGGACCTGATAGAAGGCGTCGGCAACCTGCTCCGCGTTGGTGTCGCCCTCGACCTGCAGCGTGATGATGGCGCTGCCTGGGCGGGTGTATGAGCGGACGAAATCGAGATGCGGCGTTTCCTGCAGCTTGCGCTCGATCTTGTTGACGACCTGGTCTTCCATCTCCTCAATTGAGGCGCCCGGCCAGATCGCCTGCACGACCATGACGCGGAAGGTGAAATCCGGGTCCTCCTTCTGGCCCATGCGCAGCAGGCCCAAGGTGCCGGTGATGAGGATCAGGCCGAACAGGAAGCGCGCGATGCTCGGATGCTCGATCGCCCAGCGGGAGAGGTTGAAGGACTGCTTTTGATCGGTGGAAATGTTCATCGGCTTCGTTCCGTTCTCGATCAAACCAGGTTCAACGCGTCAGGGTGGCGGTATCGGCCAAGGCCGACTTCTGGCCTGTCGCGCCATCGAGCTTCACTTTCAGCCCCTCCGTCATGAACTGCGTCCCTGCGGAAACCACGATATCGCCGGGCTTCAACCCTTCGGCGACGCGCACGCCGTCACCGACGAAATCGGCGATCTTGACCGCGCGGGAATGCACGGTCGCAACCGTGCGGTCGACCGTCCAGACGATCGGCTGATCATCCTTCTTTGCCAGAGCGCTTAACGGGATGGAAACAAGCTGGCGCATGCTGTCGGCGGAGGCTTCGATATTGGCGGTCATGCCAAGCAGGACCTTGGGGTCGTTTGGCAGGCTAATGCGGACGGCGAACGTGCGCGACTGCGGATCGGCGCTGCCTGCCACTTCACGGACCCTGCCATGCAGCGTCAGGGCGGCGTCGGACCAGAAGCTGGCCTTCACGGTCTTTCCTGGTCGGAACTGGGCGATGTCCAGTTCCGGCACGGCCACGAGAATTTCCTTTTCGCCGTCGACCGCGACCGTCACGACCGGGGTACCCGAACCCACGACCTGGCCGACATCGGCATTGATGGCGGTGACGATGCCATTCTGGTCGGATTTCAGATCGGTGTAGCTGACCTGATTTCTTGCCTGATCGAGAGCCGAGCGGGCTGAATCGCGGGTGGCAACCGCCTGGTCATAGCTCAGCTGAGCCTGTTCCAGCTGCGACTTCGGCGAGACGTTCTTGGCAAAGAGCTGTTCGGCGCGGTTGCGGGCCAGCTCTGTGGTCTCGACCTGCCGTTCGGCCGCATCGAGGCTCGCTTGGGCGCTGCGCACGGAAAGCTCATAGTCCGCGGCATCGATCCGCGCGAGAAAATCGCCGGACTTGACCCTCTGGCCGACATCGACGAGGCGCTGGCTGATCTTGCCATTGATACGGAAACCGAGGTTCATTTCGACGCGGGCACGCACCGAACCGGAGTAGTTGAGTGTGCGGGTGTCACTCGTCTGCGCGATCTCGATCACCTTAACCGGGCGCAGGATTTCCCTGGTCTCGGCCTTGTCATCCGAGCAGGCGGCGAGTGTAAGGAGCGCGGCAGCCAGAAAGGTGTAGGAAGGTACCCGGGTAGGACTGATCGACGACATTTTCTTAATCCTGAAAAACAAACAATTTAAAAGATGCCGGCGTGCGCCGGCGTTTACCTCAAGGCTTTGATTGCAAATTCGACGAGCTCTTCCGGCGTTGCCCGGTTCCCTTTGCTGAGACACTGCGCCACCATCTGCGGATGGCACAGGTTGACGGTGGCGGCCGCGAAGCAGCGGGAAGCAACGGCGGGGTCCTGTTCGGCAAATTCGCCGGCCTGGATGCCTTGCCGGATAATCTCTTCGATAAGTTCACCCACACGGTCGATATGCTTTTCGATGACATGCCAGTCGCGCTCGATGGCAACAACGACCATTTCATGCACTTTTTCCTGATCGAGCATGGCCGTCAGAACAAGCTGATGCTGCGTATAGAGATGCCGGCGCAAGCGATCGGCGGCACTGATCGGCAGACGGGAGATTTCAAGGGCCTGCTGATAGCTGCCCGCGAGCATGCGACCGCACAGGGCCTGATGGATTTCCGTTTTGGAAGCAAAGAAGCGGTAGATATTGGCCGGCGACATGCCGAGATCACGCGCCACATCTGCGACGGTGGTCTTGGAGTAGCCATAGTGCCGGAAAAGCCGCTCCGCTGAATCGAGGATTCGGGTGATGTTTTCCTGCCGAGTGGCTTCGATAGTGTCACCTGTGTCATCCATATGGACAGACTTTCGATTTACG
>UCOA01000054.1 GCA_900474095.1 Hyphomicrobiales bacterium
ACTTGCGCTCCTCCTTTCGACGCGGTTTTCGAGGAAAGAAATATGATCAGGCTGCCGCTTTTCAAGAAGTCAGAGAGCCGCCGCAAAGGGTATAAACGGCCAGTTTTCGCCCGGCATTGGACGCAACTATCCCGCCGGATGCAGCGCCACGCCGGCCCCTCTTGCGACGTCACCGGTATCCAGAAATGCCGGCGGCTTCCAGAGCGGTTCGAATGACAGCGAGGTTATTGGCGATCGGCACTCGCTTGCCGGATTCGAAATCCCGAAAGGTTGACGGGGAAACACCGGCCGCTGGACAGCGGGCCGAGCCGTAGGTGCGCTTCAGGAATGTGATTCCGGCCGCCGGCGCGGAAGTTGCGGAGTTTGCGATAGAGCCGGCGGGTCTTGACTCGGATCCTGATGCCGCTCCTTTTGTGGAAGGCAATGTCACGGCTTGCTGGGACAAACGAAGCTCCAGCGCGGCCTTGGCCGATGCTGTTGTGACGCTCAGTGAAATGCACCGGCAGACCATTTCGGGTGTGTCACGCCTGTGTCACGCGAAGTTTCTTTCGGCCCTGTCTAGTATCGCCTAGACATCTAAGCGGAGAGAGAAATGACCGTTGCACAAGCCATTATTGGGTTCTCACCGAAAGGATCGGTCGAGAGCGAGATTGAAGATTTTCGCGCTATTACGCGTCTTTTAGTATTTGCGCGAGAAAGCGCTACGAAGCTTGCCGCAGATCAGACGGTCTATTGCCTGAACCTGGCGCTTGAACAAATCGCTAAGGAGTTACGGCATCGCGCCGATAATTCAACCGATTGTTCGCCGTAGCCAAAGGATGAAATGCCGTAACATCTGTCAGTCTGATGCTGTTTCGTTCTATCGCCTCTGATCCGAGAGCGCGTATGCTGGCATAATGTCCAGGCGCTGCTTTCGCCCCGCGCGGCGGTTGATGCGAAAGCCAAGCTGGAAATCCTGAAGGCGCAGTTGAAGGCGGCGCGACAGGCGGCCTGAGAGGATCGACGTCTACGATGATCCGCCGCAACATCGACCATGCTGGCGACCTTTAACGATCACATCGCTTGAGGGGCGAGATGATGTCGCTGATGCGCCGAGGCGCGACCACGGCAGAGCTTGCCGCCGGCGAGGCCACACGCACCGAGGCAAGTGCGGAAGAGGAGGAACCGTCGGACAGATTAGCCACTATGCTGGTTGTCGGCGCCTAGCCGCGCTCAGACGATCAGTCGCGCCGCCCGCCACCTCATGCCGATCATTCCCGGATGTCGCGGACATGCGAATCGCGCAGAAACCAGGCAATCGAAATCGCCGCCTCGGCACAGATCGCCGCGTCTTCTACTGCGTTTTGATGCTTGTCAGCCAAATTTATACACTCGCAATGGAGTTGCGATTCAATACGGCGCGTTATCTGGACGTGCTCATATTGACTCCCTCTTTCACTCAGCCGAAAAGAACTCTTGGCTGTAGAGGGAGATAACTGATGGCTGACGAGAATAATTTGGCGTCTATTACCGAAGTTGCACCGACGGATGCAAAGGCAAACGTGCCGGCTGTAAAAAAACAGCGCGCACCACGGCGTCAGAAAGCAGCTGCCGAAGAAACCGTAGCTGCATCTGTTGCCAAGTCTGAAAAGTTGCCGAGGGGGCCAAGAAAGCGTGGCGAGCAAGCCGCGGAAGTAACGCTGGCGACGGGCGCAACACAAGTCACTGGCAAGAGCACGAGGAAGAATGCCATCAAGGGCACCGGTAGCAAGAGGACGCCAAAGCAAGCCGACCTGAAGGTTAAGGCGACTGCTCCGGCAATGGATGAGATCGCCGATCTTATTCAGCTTGAAGAAGAGAATAAAAGGCTCCGTAAAACCTTGGCAGATAAGCTTCGTGCGGAAAATGCCGACCTGCGCAAGCGGCTCGGGCTTGGCTGATAGACGAGCAATAGTAAGGGCGGTTGCGAGATCGACCTTAGCCAGTACTGTCTCGGTAGCAGAGACATTCGCCGGGCTCACGTCGCGAGCCCGGATGTCAAGCTGCGGCAACGTCGTGGTTCGGATTTTCGAGGTTGAAGCACTATGAAATCCCCATGGAAATTCCTTGCTCAGCTAACGTCGCGAACGCGGTCAGCAGAAACACCAGAGAGTGCGGTTGCGATTGATACAGAGGCGAGCGAAAGCGGCGCGCGACAAACGGCGCTATCGTCAAACTCAACGGCAGTATCTACTGATCACGAGGAGAACCCGACCGTCGATATCCTGCCAACGACGACGTTAAAGGGAACTGACGGCGATCTCGATCTGCACCAAGCACTCTCGCCGGTCGATGGCGTCGAGGTCCATACGCCGGCACGTCATGAGGTCAGTGGATCCGGTGCTGACGCACATGTCTTGGAGCCTGAAAACCAGGAAAGCAGAAAGTCGCCACGAGCACCGCGGACCAAGCCTGCGAAGAGAACCAGAACCGAAATGGTTTCGGACAGCTCGGCCGTCGCAACCGGTGATCAAAGTGCGCAATCCTCGTCCTTTCGATTTTTCGATGAGGTGCAAAGCCTGGACGAGGAGATCATGCAATTGAGGAGCCAACTGGCGCAGAAGCTGCATTTGCAGAATGCTCAGCTTACAAAAATGCTTGAACGATTCAACGGATCGTGATCCTACGCTACGGTCATCCCAAAGATTGGACACTGCGGATAACAGCGACGTTGGCCGGCGGGCGCCAGGGCGGAGGCAGAGGCTTTGCTCGAGCGGGTGGGGATCGCCGACAAAAGAAATTACTACCCAGCACACCTGTCCGGCGGACAACAGCAACATGCGGCCATCGCGCGTGCGCTCGCGCAAAGGCCAAAGATCATGCTGTTTGACGCACCGACATCTGCCCTCGATCCGGAGCTCATTGGTGAAGTCTTGAAGGTCATGCGCTCTTTCGCCGAAGAAGGCCGGGCGATACTCGTCGTCACCCAAGAGATGGCGTTCGCACGCGACGTATCCAACACGGTCGTGTTTCTGCACAAGGGCGTTGTCGAGGAAGATGGGGATCCGGACGAAATTTTTCGGAACCCGATATCCGACCGTTTCAAGCCGTTTCTTTCGGTTGAACGGTAGCCCGTCGTCAGCGCAGGACGTAGCCAGGTCCAATCTCAGGTGTTGCCTTTGCGGGCCTTCATTTTTGGATTTCATTTTTGACATTCGCTGGGGAGGGCAGCTTTCGCCTTCAAAGACCAGAAACAATATTTCCGCGTGCTGTGTTGATCCTCACAAATATGGAAGGGATTGCTTCCATCGAAACAGATGGGCTTTCACAGTGTTTAACCCTGGCGCACCCAATTCGGTGCGGCATGGTGGCCGGCATGTCGCTATACCGCTGATCACTCCGCCAGCGGGTTCCGAGCTAGCGGTGTAACCTCCTCGCCCGTAGATGAAGCGCAACACAGAGACTTGCGTCTTGCAGCGCTCAGTCGGCTGCCAGGCCGAGGGATCGGGGATGGTCGCGTCATATAGTTGCGGCGTATGGATTCTATGAGAAAACCTTTTCTCATCTTGACATTCCGAATGAGAAAAGGTTTTCTCACCGGACATCGGGAGGAGGGCAGTCTGATCACACAGCGCAACAGGGGCGTTCGCGTCACCATACACGACCTGGCCAAAGCCGCCGGCGTCAGCGTTTCCACCGTGTCCAAGGCTCTCAATGACAATGGTCGAATGGCAGCCGATACGCGGGCGCGGATCAAACGGATCGCCGCCGAGATCGGCTTTCGACCAAATGCGTTGGCGCGGGGCTTGCTCAGCAATCGGTCATTCACGATAGGACTATTGACGAACGATACCTACGGTCGTTTTACCCTTCCCGTCATGGCCGGGATTTCAGAAGCGCTGGTGGATCACGGTGTATCCGTCTTCCTGTGCGCAATCGAGGACGATCCGGCTCTCGGCAAGGTACATGTCGATGCCATGTTGGACAAACAGGTGGATGGCATTATCGCGACGGGCAAGCGAGTGGACAGGTCGTTGCCGGTTGATCTTTCAAGTCTGCCGGTGCCCGTGGTCTATGCCTTCACCCAAGGCGAGCCGGACAGCGTGACGCTCACCTCTGACGATGCCCACGGCGCGAGTCTGGCAACCGACTGGCTAATGAAAATGGGCCGCAAGCGGCTCGTCCACATTACCGGTCCGGAGGACTTCGTTTCTGCCAGCGAGCGGGCAGACGCCTTTCGCAAACTAGCTGGCTCCAACGCACCCGTTATGCATGGCATATGGGCAGAGGGCTGGGGCCATGACGCGATCGACCAGATATGGAAGGGCTCCGGTGAAAGACCAGACGGCATCTTTTGCGGCAATGACCAGATCGCTCGCGGGGTGGCTGATGCGCTGCGCGAGCGCGGCATGAAAGTACCCGAGGACGTCTCCGTAATTGGCTTCGACAACTGGGAAATAATGGCGGCACAAACACGGCCGCCACTCACAACCATCGACATGAATCTTAAGGAGCTCGGCAAGGCGGCTGGGCTGATCGTTCTGGCGCTCGCGGAGGGCAGGGTCGTCGAACCCGGCCTGCGCAGGCTCCCATGCAAGCTGGTTGTCCGGCAATCCTGCGGAGGCGGGAACCAGAAAATCTGATCGAGGAGAAAGGGACCAGCACCAAGCGGTCCCGCATTTTGGGAGGAATGCATATGTTGAGGAAACTGCTTGCTGCCACGACCCTGATTTCGGTCGGCATGATTTCAACCGCTTCGGCGGAAACCATTACCATGTGGGTACGCTCAGGCATCGGCGATTCCTTCAAGGAAGTCGTGAAAGCCTATAATAGTGGTCACGAGAACAAGGTCGAAATGACCGAAGTGCCCTTCTCGGAGCTCGTGCAGAAATATGCAACCGCCATTGCCGGCGGCCAGGCGCCCGATGCACTATCGCTCGACCTGATCTACACTCCGGCGTTCGCAGCTGCCGATCAGCTCGAAGACCTGACGGACTGGGCCAAAGCTTTGCCCTATTTCAATTCGCTTTCGCCTTCGCATGTCAAGCTCGGCACTTACGAGAAGAAGATTTACGGCCTTCCGCTGTCGGTCGAAACCTCGATCTTTGCCTGGAACAAGGATCTCTACAAGAAGGCTGGACTTGACCCCGAGAAGGCGCCGAAGACCTGGGACGAAATCACCGCCAACGCGGAGAAAATCCGAGCACTCGGCGGTGACACCTACGGCTTCTACTTCTCCGGCGGCGGTTGCGGCGGCTGCATGATCTTCACCTTCACGCCACTGACCTGGGGTGCGGGCGCCGATATTCTCTCCGCAGACGGCAAGACCGCGACACTCGATACACCCGAGATGCGCAAGGCGGTGGACATCTACCGAAATCTTGTCGCCAAGGACACGGTGCCGGCAGGCTCGGCCAGCGACAACGGCGTCAATTTCCTGTCGTTCACCAATGGCAAGATCGGCCAGCAAAGCCTCGGCGCCTTCGCCATCGGTGCGCTCGTCACCCAGCACCCGGAAATCAATTTCGGCGTGACTCTGATACCCGGCGTTGATGGGAAACCCTCGTCCTTTGCCGGCGGTGACAATTTCGTCATCACCAAGGGCACGCCGAAGCTCTCAGCCGTCAAGGAGTTCCTCGAATTTACCTATTCGCTGGAAGGTCAGAAGATCATGGCCAAATACGGTAGCCTGCCGACCCGTGGCGACATTGCCGACCAGGTGCTTGAAGGCCTTGACCCGCGCTTGAAGGTGGGCATCGAGGCAATCGCCGTTGCCAAGACGCCCTACACGCTGCAGTTCAACGATTTGATCAATTCGTCGAACGGACCTTGGGCCACCTTCATCAATGCCGCAATCTATGGCGACGACGTCGATGGCGCATTCTCCAACGCCCAGAGCGAAATGCAGTCGATCATCGACGCCGCGCAGTAAGCGCCTTCGCGCCGGGAGGGTCACACCCTCCCGGCTTCCAAAGCTCTCAACTCGCAGATCGCTCCCATGACGACATCCGGCATCCAAACGACCATGTCGCGCCGCCGACCCCGACGGAACCCGGGTTGGCGGGGGCTCCTCTACATCGCGCCTGCCATGGGCCTGGTCACGCTCTTTTTCGTACTGCCGGTGCTGTTTACCGTCTGGATGAGCTTGCACAAATGGCCGCTTCTCGGTGCGCCGAAATGGTCCGGATTCGGCAACTACATCCGAATGTTCCAGGATCAGCGGTTCTTCTCTGCACTGGGTTTCACCGCCTACTATACGATCATCGTGACGATCGCGATCTTTGCCGTGGCCTTTCCGCTGGCGATCTTCGTCGAAAAGCAGAGGCCGCTGGTCTCGGCCTATCGAACCGTTATTTTCCTGCCGGTGGTCGTCGGCCTTGCTTCCGCGTCACTGCTGTGGGTCTGGCTTGCCAATGTCGACAGTGGTCTGTTCGGACCGCTCTTCGAAATGCTGGGCTTGACGACAGGCCGGCTCAACCTGCTTGCCAAGTTCGATACCGCGTTCCTGACGATCGTCGCCATGGTGGTCTGGAAGATTGCCGGCTTCACGATGATCATCCTGCTCACTGGACTTCAGGCGATCCCACAGGAACTAACCGAGGCAGCCCGCATAGACGGCGCTCGTCGCTGGCAACGCTTCCGCTATCTCACCCTGCCTTTGATGCGTCGGACCATGGCGCTTGCGCTGATCTTGTCGGTAACCGGCTCGATCCTCGCCTTCGACCAATTCTACATCATGACGTCGGGAGGGCCGCAGAACAAGATGATCTCTGTTGTCTACTACATCTTCAACCAGTCCTTCGTGTCCTTCAATCTCGGTTATGGTGCAGCCCTGTCGATCGCACTTCTGGCCATCCTGGTGGCGATCAGCGTCATGCAACTGTGGCTGCTCAAGGTGGGGGATGAGCGTCCATGACCACATCGACGAAATCCAGCCGCCGCCGGCACCGCGCACGCAAGGTCTTATGGGACCGGATCGCCTATCACGGCATCGGCCTCGGTACCGCCTGCTTCTTCCTGGCGCCCTTTGCAGTCAGTTTCCTCGCTTCGTTCAGGCCCAACAGTGAATCCGGATCGCCGCCGCTTCCGCCTTGGCCGCGATCGACTATCAGTTTCGACGCCTACCAAGCGCTCGACACCTTTGGCGCCGGCATCTGGCAGCACATGGTCAATTCGCTTGTCGTCTCGCTAGGTACGGTTGTGGTGACGGTCGCGGTCAGCGTCATGGCGGGCTACGGTTTCTCGCGCTACCGGTTTCCGTTCAAGAACGTGTTGTTCGTTCTGATCATCGCGACGTTGATGATCCCATTCCAGTCGATCCTGACGCCACTCTTCATCATCCTGGCAAGGCTCGGGCTCAACAATTCCCTGTTCGGCCTCATGCTGGTCTATGTGACCCTGCAGCTTCCCTTTTCGGTGTTTATGATGCGCAACGCCTTTGACGCCGTGCCGAAGGAGATAGAGGAAGCTGCGCGCATTGACGGCGTGCGCGATCTTCAGCTGCTCGTGCGGGTGCTTTTGCCACTCGTCATGCCGGGCGTGGCGACGGTGTCAATCTTCGCCTTTCTGAATGCCTGGAACGAATTCTTCGCAGCACTGGTGCTGCTGTCCAGCAACGACAATTTCACGCTGCCGGTGCTGATGTCGGCCGTGCGTGCGGGCCGCCTCGGCGCCATCAACTGGGGTGCTGTGCAGGCCGGCGTCGCCGTGATGGTGGTGCCCTGCCTGTTCGTCTTCCTGCTTCTTCAACGCTACTACATGCGCGGGCTGATGGCCGGCGCGGTGAAATAAAATCCCAGGAGTGAAAGCGATACCATGATAAAGACCAGCAAAGACCGCCAGTTCCGCCCCGTTGCCGTTCCTGATGTCGATCTGGGAGGTTTTTGGGGGAAGTGGCAGGATGCCGTCTGCGACTCCACGGCTGAGATCCTGCTTGACCGTTGCATAGAGGCCGGCATGCTCAAGGCGATCGATGTCAGGCAGCCGAGCCCGGGCATCGTGATCCCCATCCAGCCCTGGGGCGGCAGCACCCAGATGTTCTGGGACAGCGATCTCGGCAAATCGATCGAGACCATCGCATATTCGCTCTATCGCCGCGCCAATCCGGAACTCGAGGCGCGTGCTGATGCGATCATCGATATGTACGAGAAGCTGCAGGACCAGGATGGCTACGTGAATGCCTGGTTCCAGCGTGTGCAGCCCGAGCGCCGCTGGAAAAACCTGCGCGATCATCACGAGCTCTATTGCGCCGGCCATCTGATGGAAGCAGCCGTGGCTTACTTTCAGGCGACCGGCAAGTGCAAGCTGCTCGACGTGATGTGCCGTTTCGCCGACTACATGATCAAGGTTTTCGGACATGGCCCTGGCCAGTTGGCCGGCTATTGCGGGCACGAGGAAATCGAACTCGCCCTGGTCAAGCTTTCCCGCGTCACAGGCGAAAGGAAATATCTCGACCTTTCGAAGTTCTTCGTCGACGCTCGCGGCACGGAACCGCATTTCTTCACGGAAGAATCGGTCCGCGATGGCCGCGATGCCTCGGATTTCCACCAGAAAACCTATGAATACGGCCAGGCGCACCAG
>UCOA01000017.1 GCA_900474095.1 Hyphomicrobiales bacterium
CGGGAAGGCGCCGGCCGCTCCGCCGATGACGATGTTCTGCGGTGTCGAGCGCTTCAGCCACATCGTGTAGATCACGACGTAGAAGAAAATCGTGAAGGCGAGCAACCCGGCCGACAGCCAGTTGACAACGATGCCCAGAATGCAGACGGAGAAGGCCGACAGTGTCAGGCCGAAGGCGAGCGCCTCGTGCGGAAGGATCTTGCCGGCCGGGATCGGCCGCTTTGCCGTGCGCGTCATCACCGCATCGATATCGGCGTCGTACCACATGTTGAGGGCACCGGAGGCTCCGGCGCCCACGGCGATACAGAGGATCGCGATAAAGCCGATGAAGGGATGGATGTGTCCGGGCGCCAGCACCATGCCGGCAAGCGCCGTGAACACCACCAGCGACATCACGCGCGGCTTCAGCAGCTCGAAGAAATCGCGCGCAGAGGCTTCCGAGAGGCGAACGCCGCCCTCCGGGCCCATAGCGTCGTGATTTTCGATGACCGTCATGTCTCGTCCTTGAATGGTCTGGCGCTTTTCAATCGCCCTTGCCGAATTTTCCGACTTGGAGCGAAGCCGCCGTTTCCGGCGGCTTCGGTTTTACAGGCGCTTACTTGATGCGCGGCAGCTGTTCCCACTGGTGGAACGGCGGCGGCGACGTCAGCTGCCATTCCAGCGTGTTCGCACCCTCGCCCCACGGATTGTCGCCGGCGACGCGCTTCTTGGCGAAGGCCTCGAACACGCAGAACAGGAAGATCAGGACGCCGACGGCGGAGACGTAAGAACCGTAGGACGATACCATGTTCCAGCCGGCATAGGCATCCGGATAGTCGATGTATCGACGCGGCATGCCGGCAAGGCCGAGGAAGTGCTGCGGGAAGAACACGAGGTTCACGCCGACGAACATCACCCAGAAGTGCAGCTTGCCGAGGAATTCCGAATACATGTAGCCGGTCATCTTCGGGAACCAGTAGTACCAGGCGGCAAAGATGGCGAAGACGGCGCCGAGCGACAGAACGTAGTGGAAGTGGGCGACCACATAGTAGGTGTCATGCAGCGAACGGTCGAGTCCGGCATTGGCGAGCTGAACGCCCGTGACGCCGCCAACGGTGAACAGGAAGATGAAGCCGATCGCCCAGACCATCGGCGTGGTAAAGCGGACCGAGCCGCCCCACATCGTCGCGATCCAGGAGAAGATCTTGACGCCCGTCGGAACCGCGATGACCATCGTCGCGAAAACGAAGTAGCGCTGCGTGTCGAGCGACATTCCGACCGTGTACATGTGGTGCGCCCAGACGATGAAGCCGACAGCGCCGATCGCGACCATGGCATAGGCCATGCCGAGATAGCCGAAGATCGGCTTGCGCGAGAAGGTCGAGACGATGTGGCTGACGATGCCGAAACCGGGCAGGATCAGGATGTACACTTCCGGGTGACCGAAGAACCAGAACAGATGCTGGAATAGGATCGGGTCGCCGCCGCCTTCAGGCGCGAAGAAGGCCGTGCCGAAGTTGCGGTCGGTCAAAAGCATGGTGATGCCGCCTGCCAGAACCGGCAGTGAAAGCAGCAGCAGGAAGGCGGTGATCAGCACCGACCAGGCAAACAGCGGCATCTTGTGCAGCGTCATGCCCGGAGCGCGCATGTTGAGGATGGTTGTGATGAAGTTGATCGCGCCGAGGATCGACGAGGCGCCGGCGATGTGCAGGCCGAGGATCACCAGATCCATGGCCGGCCCGGGCTGGCCCGATGTCGAATAAGGCGGATAGATCGTCCAGCCGCCGCCCGAACCATAGGCACCCGCGGGCCCTTCGACGAACATCGACAGAAGCACGAGCAGGAAGGCCGGAACGATCAGCCAGAAGGAGATGTTGTTCATGCGCGGGAAGGCCATGTCCGGCGCACCGATCATGATCGGTACCATCCAGTTGGCGAAACCGCCGATCAGCGCCGGCATGACCATGAAGAAGATCATGATGAGTGCGTGCGCGGTCGTGAACACGTTGAACATGTGCTTGCCGCCGTCGATGGCAGCATCGCCCTCGAAGCCGTAGACCATGGAGGCCAGACCGTGGAAGATCTGGATGCCCGGCTCCTGCAGCTCGGCGCGCATGAACACCGACAGCGTACCGCCGACGATACCTGCGATGATCGCGAAGATCAGGTAGAGCGTGCCGATGTCCTTGTGGTTGGTCGAGAGGAACCAGCGCTGGAAAAAGCTCAGCGGCTTATGGGCATGGTCGTGGTCATGGTCGTGCCCCTGCCCGTGATGGGCGTTGGGGGCATGGTCATGAAGGTGGTCGTGTTGCGCGGTTGTTCCGGCCATGGGTCGAGCTCCCCTTCGAATTCTGTAGGGCGAATTACTGTGCGGCGTTTGCAGCGACGTCTACGGTCTTTTCCGCGCCGTCGATGGAAGCCATGAGTGCCTTGTTCGCGTCACCGATATTGGCGGCGGCGGCAGCAAGCCAAGTGTTGTACTTGTCTTCGCTGACCACGCGGATGGCGATCGGCATATAGGCATGATCCTTGCCGCACAGCTCGGAACACTGGCCGTAGTAGAGACCTTCGCGGTCCGCCTTGAACCAGGTTTCGTTGAGACGGCCGGGAACGGCATCGATCTTGACGCCGAACGCCGGCATGGCGAAGGCGTGGATGACGTCGGCTGCGGTCACGAGAACGCGAACGGTCTTGCCGACAGGCACGACGACTTCGTTGTCGACGGCGAGCAGACGCGGATAGGCCGCCTTGTCTTCCTTGCCGAGCGATGCGCGATCTTCTTCCTTCATCATCAGGCTGTCGAAGGTGAGCGGGCTCTCGCCGACTTCATATTCATAGGACCAGTACCACTGGTTACCGGTGGCCTTCAGCGTCAGGTCCGGATTTGCAGGCGGCGTCAGCTGCGCGGTCAGGAGCTGGAAGGACGGGATGGCCAGGAAGAGCAGGATAATGACCGGACCGAGCGTCCAGGCGATTTCAATCGCCGTGTTGTGGCTGGTCTTGGAGGGAACCGGATTGACCTTTTCGCGGAACCGAACGACGATCCAGATCAGAAGGGCCAGGACGAACAGCGTGATCGGGACAATGAACCAGAGCGTGTAATGCTCGAACCAGGCAATTTCTTCCATGATTCCGGTTGCTGCCGGCTGAAAAGTGGTCTGCCAAGCGACCGGCTTGTCGGCAAAGGCGTTCGTAGCAAAAAGCAGACAGGCAATCGATGCCAGAACTGCATAAGCCTTGTTTCTCACAATATGTCTCCCTGGGCGCTTGATCAGGATCAAACCGAAAACGCAGAATCCCTGCGATACTGAAGCGCTTCAAACCACAGTTTGATCAGCGCCGCAACATCTGTCCATTCAAGCCCATGCGGCATTTTTGCGCAAATCGCGCATTTCGCACAGGCTCTTGAGCGATGCGGCTCTTCCGAAGGCGCGGCGGAGAAGACCGCACCGGCACATCCGGCATGTCATGTAGATGCCGGACCTATACCATATTTAAGACAGCCGGCACTACGCCGATGCCTCCCATATAATGCCTTCACCACCTGCTTTACCCTCTACGCCACCTGCATGAGCCCCATTTCCGCCACACCGGACTGGAATGTACCGCGCCGGGGCTTTTCATTTTGGTGTGCGCACTTCAAGAATAGCCGGACTGATTCTTTAGTTTGAGGTATACATGGGCCTGCCCCTCCTTTCCCGGCTGCCGATCGCGGCGTTCGGACTTGCTGCCACTCTTCTATCTTATACGGCAGCGGCCCAGCAGCCCGGAGCACAACAGCCAGGCACACCCGGCACGGTGAAGTCTAACCACGGCGCCTGGTCGATCGTCTGCGACCAGCCGGCAGGGGCAACCGCCGAACAATGTGCGCTCATGCAGAACGTCATTGCCGAGGATCGTCCGGAAGTCGGCCTGTCGGTCGTCGTCTTGAAGACCGCCGATCGCAAGGCGAAGATCCTGCGCGTGCTTGCGCCGCTCGGCGTCCTGCTGCCGAACGGCCTCGGTCTCAATGTCGATGGCAAGGATATCGGCCGCGCCTATTTCGTGCGCTGCTTCTCGGACGGCTGCTATGCGGAAGTGGTTCTGGAAGAGGAACTGCTGAAGACATTCCGCAGCGGCGCGACCGCCACGTTCATTGTCTTCCAGTCGCCGGAAGAAGGCATCGGCATCCCCGTCGACCTCAAGGGCTTCGGCCAGGGCTACGACGCCCTGCCTTGAGGCGCACGTTCCTCTTCTCCCCAGCGGGGAGAAAGCCGAACGCAGCGAGGCGATGAGGGGTTCTAATGGCACATTCGGCAGTTGAGGTTCCCCTCGTCGGGGCGCTGCGCGCCACCTTCTCCCCGACGGAGAGAAGAGGTGCAACGGGCTCCTTGCGGGTCATCAGAGACCACCAGAGCGATGTAGCGCCACCTACCATCATTGGCGTACATCTCCGCTTGCCCCTCCCCGCACCTCTCCCTACATACAGCACCATATCCTTAAGCATCTGGAGCCCTCGCCCATGAACACCGATCTCATCAAACTGTTCGACAGCGACGAGGCGGCGGTGCGCGAGGTGCTGGCGCAGACGCTTTCCGGTGCCGACGACGGCGAACTGTTCATCGAGCACAGCCAGTCGGAAACCTTGTCGTTTGACAATGGCCGCCTGAAGGGCGGCAGCTTCAACACGGACCAGGGGTTTGGTCTGCGCGCCGTTGCCGGGGAAGCAGTCGGCTATGCGCATGCGGGCGATCTTTCACTCTCCGCTCTGAAGCGGGCGGCCGATGCGGTCCGCGCAGTAACGCGCGGTTATTCCGGCACCTATGCGGCAGCGCCGCAGCGCACCAACAAAAAACTCTATGGCGACGAGAACCCCATCGGCGAGCCGAGCTTCGAGGCCAAGGTTTCGCTGCTACAGGAGATCGACGCCTATCTGCGGGCCAAGGATCCGAAGGTGCGGCAGGTCACCGCCTCGATCGCCGCCAGCTGGCAGGTGGTCGATATCCTGCGTGCCGACGGCGAGCGCATGCACGACATCCGGCCAATGACGCGCCTCAATATCTCCGTCGTCGTCGGCGAAGGCGACCGGCAGGAATCTGGCTCCCACGGCGTCGGCGGAAGGCGCGGCTTCGGCGATTTCGTCGCCACCGACAACTGGCAGCGCGGCGCCGACGAGGCCCTGCGGCAGGCGCTGGTCAACCTGACCGCCATCGACGCGCCGGCCGGCACCATGGATGTGGTGCTTTCCTCCGGCTGGCCGGGCGTAATGCTGCATGAAGCCGTCGGCCATGGCCTTGAGGGCGATTTCAATCGCAAGAAGACATCGGCTTTTGCCGGACTGATGGGCAGCCAGGTCGCTGCCAAGGGCGTGACCGTCGTCGATGACGGCACGATCGAGGCCCGGCGCGGATCGCTGACCATCGACGACGAGGGCACGCCGTCCGGTTACAATGTGCTGATCGATGACGGCAAGCTGGTTGGCTACATGCAGGACCGGCAGAACGCCCGGTTGATGGGCATGCAGCCGACCGGCAACGGACGACGGGAATCCTACGCGCATGTGCCGATGCCGCGTATGACCAACACCTACATGCTTTCCGGCGACAAGACGCCTGAAGAGATCATCGCATCGGTGAAGAAGGGCATCTATGCCGTCTCCTTCGGCGGCGGCCAGGTGGATATCACCTCGGGCAAATTCGTCTTCGGCTGCACCGAGGCCTATCTGATCGACAACGGCAGGATCGGCGCGCCGGTCAAGGGTGCCATGCTGATCGGCAACGGGCCGGACGCGATGCAGCGCATCACCATGATCGGCAACGACATGAAACTCGATACCGGCATGGGCAATTGCGGCAAGGGTGGCCAGTGGGTGCCCGTCGGCGTCGGCCAGCCGCATCTGAGAATGAACGAGATGACTGTCGGCGGCACCCAGGCCTGAGACCACGCACGCAATTGCCGACGCCATGCGCGTGCCCGTCACGGACCTGCCTGGCCAGTTCGGGTCAAGTCGTCGCCCGTGTTTCACGGCCGATGGCCTCTGGCTTGACGCTACTCTGCCCTACAAAAGCCCGGCGCAATGCTGTCGTGGAACCAAAAGCCCCAACCCGAGTTATTCCCGCACGCCGCATAACCTCTTGAAATAGCGGCCGGTTAGCAAGGGAGACCCATCATGGGACGCGGAATTCTGCTTTGGCTGTTGGGGGTCCCGATCCCCATTATCATCCTTCTCGCCCTCTTCTTCCGATAGGTGGGCGAGATGACTATCCCCTCCTCTACGGCATCAGCCTTGTCGTCTGACGAATCGTCCGTCTCCGCCGTCAGCTGGGGCGCTATAGTCGCCGGCGCGGTGGCGGCAGCGGCGACCACGTTGCTATTGACGCTGCTTGGCTCCGGCTTCGGGCTGACGATGGTTTCGCCATGGTCCTCCGAGGGCGTCTCTCTGACGACTTTCGCTGTTTCGACCGCCATCTGGCTCGTGATTGTGCAATGGATATCGTCTGCGCTCGGAGGCTACATTGCCGGGCGCCTGCGAACAAAGTGGAGTGGCGTTCACGCGGACGAAGTTTTCTTCCGGGATACGGCACATGGCGTTCTTGCCTGGGCTGTTGCGACTTTAATCGTCGCGGGATCACTCGGATCGGTCGTTTCATCGACGATCGGCGCGGGCGTCCAGGCAACATCGACGATCACCGCCGGGGCTACGGCTGCGGGTGCCGCGGCGGCAACGTCGGATGAAGCAAGCAACGCGACCTCATACTTTGTCGACAGCCTGCTGCGTCCTGCCAATCCGACCGCCGCGCCGGCGGCAACGCCGCAGGATGATGCCGCCGGCGAAGTGTCGCGCATACTTCTGAACAGCGCAACGAGCGGCGAGATGCCGGAAGCTGACCGCACCTATCTCGCCCAGCTTGTGGCTTCCCGCACAGGACTTTCGGAAACGGATGCCAAGGCCCGCGTCGATGACGTTCTAAAACGCATCGAAGACGCCAAGGTTGCCGCCCAGGAAGCAGCCGACACGGCCCGAAAGGCCAGTGCCACCGTCGCCTTGCTTGGTGCCCTGTCGCTCCTCGTGGGCGGTTTTGTCGCCGGTGTCGGCGCAGCCCTTGGCGGGCGCCAGCGCGATGACATCGACGGGTTGTACGTCGGTCGATAACGCGGCCTAGCCCCGGAAAAGGGCGGATTGCAAGAGCATTCCGCCCTTTTCGCATGCGGGCAGAGCGGAGGCTTCGAAATTCAACCGGTGTTAACGGTGCTCCCGTATACTGCGGCTCGCTCCAGCGCCGCGCGTCAAACCTGACGCGCAAACGACGCTGTAGCACCTTGAAATTGCTGCATACTTTATCCTTGAATCGATTCCGATTTAAGGAATTATGCAGTACCGCAACCGCCCAACGTTGGCGGAACGTTGGAAGTGTCCCGTGAAAGCCATGTTGCGAAGACTTGTCAAACGCGCCGCCATTACCGGGGGGCTCGAAGCCGCACGGTTGGCAAATGCCGCCGGCCTGATGCGGCGCGCCCGCGGACGCGGCGCGATCTTCACGCTTCATCATGTCCGCCCGAAAAAGCCGCGTGTCTTCGACCCCAATGCCCATCTGGAAATCACGCCGGAGTTTCTCGACACGGCGATCACCCGGTTGAAGCGCGACGGCTACCGGTTCATTGCTCTGGACGCGCTCCCCGCCCACCTCGCATCGAGCGATTCTCAGCCGGTCGCGGCGTTCACGCTCGACGACGGTTATCGCAACAACCTTGACTACGCGGCCCCGGTCTTCTCCAGGCATGGCGTGCCCTTCACCGTCTTCGTCACCGGCGGATTCGTCGACCGGACCGAGATCCTCTGGTGGGAAGTGCTTGCCGACCTTTTGGAGCGGCAGACGAGCCTCGCGTTCCAATTCGACAAGCAGATCGAGACGCTGCCAGCCACAACGCTGCAGCAGAAACAGGCGGCCTTCGATCGTATCGCCGCCTTCATCCATGCGATCGACGAAACGACGGCTGTGGACCGGCTGAAAGGCATGGCCGATTTTCAGGGCGTCGATGCCCTGAAGCTGACGGCGGACCTGACGCTCGATGAAACCGGCCTGAGGACACTCATTGAGAACCCTCTGGCAAGCCTTGGCGCCCACACGATCACCCATCGCGCCCTGGCACGCCTGACCGACGATGCCGTACGAACCGAGATGGAGCGCTCGGCCATGCGCGTCGAGCGTATCACCGGTCGCCGGCCGGCGACATTTGCCTATCCCTATGGCTATAGGGGGACCGTTTCGCCGCGCGAACACCGGACGGCGAGAGACCTCGGCTTCACGATCGCCGTTACCACGCAGCCGGGCACGCTGGCCAATGGCATCGAAACGGCCGCATTGCCCCGCATCTCGCTGAACGGTCTTTTTCAGAAGGCGGGCTATGTCAGCGCGCTCGCCTCCGGAACGCCATTCAGGCTGATGGGAAGCAGCTAGCCCCGCCGGTGGTCAGGGATACATCCTGACCTTGCTCCAGTTACCCTCCGGCGCATCGCGGCTGAACTCGATGCGGTCGTGCAGGCGGAAGGCGCCGTCTTTCCAGAACTCGATCGACGTCGGCTTGATCCGGAAACCGGACCAGTAGTCGGGCCGCGGGATTTCACCGATGACGTAGCGAGCCGTATATTCGGCCACGGCCTTTTCCAGCGCGAAGCGGCTTTCGAGCGGCCGCGATTGTTTCGACGCCCAGGCGCCGATGCGGCTGCCACGGGCACGGGTCTTGAAATATTCGTCCGCCTCTTCGTTGCTGACGATCTCGACGGGACCGCGCACCCGCACCTGACGGCGCAAGGTCTTCCAGTGAAAGCACATCGCCGCCTTCATATTGCCGAGGAGTTCCTGGCCCTTGCGGCTCTCGAAATTGGTGTAGAAAACGAAACCGCGCTCATCGAAGTCCTTCAACAGGACCATGCGTACATCCGGCAAGCCATCGGCATCTACAGTCGCCAGTGCCAAGGCATTGGGATCGTTGATCTCCGATGCCTGCGCCTCCTTCAGCCATGCGCCAAAAAGGGAAAAGGGCTCGTTCTCTTCGGTGAAGTCACCAGTTGTTAACCCGGTCTCGCTCATATTGTATTCCAATGCCGTGATGTGGCGATTGAGCCAGAGGGCCCCGCCCGCCGAGAAAAAAATGTCAGAGCCTGCCGATGCGTCCTTGGACCTCGAAGCTGCTCTTTCGAGTCTGACAGGTATGCCGTGCAAGACATAGCAAAGTGGATCAAGGACACAAAGGTTTTCTCCCGGTTGACGGGAATGGCCGTTCTGTGCCTCACCGCAGGCGCCCTGTCGGGATGCATGGGAGCCGGACTTGGCCTTTCGGGCTCCTCCGATGTCGACACGACCGTTGCGACCGGCTCCGTCCCGCAGCCGAGCAACGACGAAAACAATGCCGACGCCATTACCGTGCGCAACGCCGTGTCCTCCGCCGATGTAACGAAGACTACCGGAAACCCCATTCCCTGGGCAAACGCAAGCTCAGGCAGCGCCGGCGTCATCAGCAGCATCGCCGAGGAAGAGGTGAACGGCACCGTCTGCCGCAGTTTTACCACGACCCGCCATTCCTACCAGGGTATCGCAAAATTCGATGGCAAGACCTGCATGCTTGGAACCGGCGAATGGTATCTCACCAGTTTCGGCCCACGTAGCTAGCCAAGCCGTCCCATTCCGCTACCTGCCATTAACCACGCTTCGACAAAGCCGCGCGACCTGGCCCATGCAATGCCATTCCGGCCCGGCGGCTAACCGATATTTAAGCAGCAGCTTCCCATCATCGCAACCATCAGGAGCGTGCCCGGCGCGGCGCGGTCTCCTCGTTGTTTCAACAGGCTGAAACGGACCGCTGGATGCGGTGCCTCGGCCCTCAAGAGCGGTGACATGCATGCGTGATCCCTATTCAGTGCTCGGCGTCAGACGCAATGCCGGAGCAGACGAGATCAAGGCCGCCTGGCGGGCGGTGGCGAAAACCGTGCATCCCGACCAGAACAAGGACGATCCGCTGGCGACCCAGCGCTTTGCCGAGGCCGGCCGCGCCTACGAGGTGCTGAAGGACCCGAAGCTGCGCAACCGCTACGACTATGCACGTCGCGAGGCTGAACTGCGCCGCATGGAAGAAATGAAGCGCAAGAGCAGCGGCGCAAGCGAGGAAGAAACCATCGATCCGGAAACGGCCGAGGAGATGATTTCGCGGATCTTCGGCGCTGACAATCGCGTCAAGCCGCAGGAGAGCAACAAGCCGCAGGAGAGAAAGCCGGCCGCGGCCGCACCGCAAGCCAAGGCCGAGCCGAAGCCTGAAGCGAAAGCCGAACCAAAAAGCGAGGCTGTGACCGAACCTGACGCAAAGCCGGAAGCGAAAGCAGAAACAGCGGAAAAGTCGGCAGGCTTTGGCGGTCTTCCCCGCGCTGCCGCGCCTGCCGCCGAATTGGTCTCGGCCATCGTCCGGCGCATTCGCGGCACGGCAAACAAGACCGCCGACAAGGTGCCGGAAATCTTCTGCGACGTCACTGTATCGGTCGAGGACATTTTTCGCCGCGAGAAGGCAACCGCAACTCTGCCCGACGGTCAGACCCTGAAGGTCAGCCTACCGGCCGGCGCGACCGATGGCAGCGTCATTCGTCTCAAGGAGCAGGGCTACCGGCTGAACGGCATGTTACGCGGCGACGTCGTCGTGACCGTCCGTATTGCCCAGGACGGAGCGTTCCGACCGGATGGTATCGACCTGCGCACGACGCTGCCGGTGAATCTCCAGGATGCGGTGCTCGGATGCGAGACCGCGGTGGAGACCCTGACAGGTGCGGTCAAGGTAACGGTTCCGGCCTGGTCCGGCTCAGACCATGTGATCCGGCTCGAAGGCCACGGACTGCCGTCTACCGATGGCAAACGCGGCGATTTGCTGGTGGAGCTGCGGCTTATGTTGTGGGAAAAGCCGGACGAAAAAGTCACCGATCTCATGCGCAGCCTGCGCAACGGACTGTATTTGTAACGCTTTTACGACAATTCCGGTGGACGCTGACCCATTGTTACCGGGACTAACAGTTCCTGATCTGCACCACGCTTGAACCACAATGGCGGCTATGCCATAGCCAATGCTCGAAGATTCAGGACCGGCGCGGCGCGCGGTTCCGGCAGGTTTAACGATGCGGAATTTCCAACCAGAACGGCTGGCGGAAACAGAGGCAATATTGGGGGCATAACGGCATGTCGCAAACATCCGGTCTGATGGAAGGCAAACGCGGCCTTATCATGGGCGTCGCAAACAACCGGTCGATCGCATGGGGTATTGCCAGGGCAATTCATGCGCAGGGCGGTGAACTGGCTTTCACCTACCAAGGCGACGCCTTGAAGAAGCGGGTAGAACCTCTGGCTGAGGAACTCGGCGCCGTCATGGCCGGCCATTGCGATGTCAGTGACGAATCCACGATCGATGCTGTGTTCGACCACCTCGAAAAACTGTGGGGAAAGATCGATTTCGTCGTGCATGCGATCGGCTTTTCCGACAAGGACGAACTGACCGGCCGCTATGTCGATACGTCGGCAGCGAACTTCGCGATGACGATGCAGATTTCCGTCTATTCCTTCACTGCCGTCGCTCGACGTGCGGAAAAGCTGATGACCGATGGCGGCTCTATGCTGACGATGACCTACTACGGTGCCGAAAAGGTCATGCCGAACTACAACGTCATGGGCGTTGCCAAGGCAGCCCTCGAAGCCAGCGTTAAATATCTGGCTGTCGACCTCGGCCCGAAGAACATCCGCGTGAACGCGATTTCCGCCGGCCCGATAAAGACGCTGGCCGCTTCCGGCATTGGCGACTTCCGCTATATCCTCAAGTGGAACGAGTATAACGCACCGCTGCGCCGCACCGTCACTATCGAGGAAGTCGGCGATGTCGGCCTCTACATGCTGTCCGATCTCTCCCGTTCGGTAACCGGCGAAGTGCATCACGCCGACAGCGGCTATCACGTCGTTGGCATGAAGGCCGTCGATGCGCCCGACATCGCGGTCATCAAGGACTGACGCGACATGAACGAATTCCGGGGCTCGGCGCAGGCTTGAAGCCCCGGTCCGTCCTGCGTAGAAATTGCATACCCTGCCCCGGAGTTAATCCGTGCTCATTTACATGATCCGTCACGGACAGACCGACTGGAATGCGCAGATCCGCCTCCAGGGCCAGAAGGACATCCCCCTCAACGACACCGGCAGGCGGCAAGCGAGCGGCAATGGCCGCGCGCTTCTTTCGCTTCTCGGCAGGAAAGCGGAAAATTTCGATTTCGTCGCAAGCCCGCTTCATCGCACCCGCGAAACCATGGAACTGGCGCGCGAAGCCATGGGCCTTCCCCGCTCCGGCTACCGTACGGATGAGAGGCTGAAAGAAGTCTCCTTCGGCGATTGGGAAGGTTACACGCTGGCGGAGTTGGAGCTGGAAATGCCGGAGCGCGTGGCCGAGCGCGAACTGTCGAAATGGGATTTCATTCCACCGGGGGCCGACGCCGAGAGCTACGAAATCCTCTCCTGGCGCGTCGGTGCCTGGCTCTCCAGCGTTTCCCAACCCACGATCTGCGTCAGCCATGGCGGCGTGATCCGCACGCTGTTCAAGATGTGCGGCGCCATGGATGCGGAGGAAGCGGCGCTTGGCGCCATCCCCCAGGACAGGATCTTGAAGATTGAAAACGGCGCGATCGGCTGGCTTTGAGAAAGCCATCGCCATTACCGCGGAGGCCTCGGACCACGACGGACGTGACGAGAATTACTGAACAATTTCCAGATCGTTGATGACACGCTTGCCATCCACTTCGGTGTAGAACACCAAGACCTTGACGCCTTCCTTGAGGCCATCGAAATTGAATTCCTCAGGCGCCTGGTAGCTCTTGCCGTCATCCAGGGAAAGGCTCAGCTTGTCGGTATCGACGCTGGTGATCACAGCTTCGACATCCGCACTTTCGGCAAAGGCAGCGAGTGGCGAAAAGAACCCGGCTGCGACCATCAATGCAGCAACGACGAAACGCATCATTCTTGCCCTCTTCAGTGATTCATTCAATTTCATACTGCTCACTGTTTGACCCCTGATTGTGGCAAAAATCGCCCGTTGCCATGACTTTTACAAGTTTGGCCGGTCGGTAATTTTCGTGGCCACCAAATCGTGACCGACGTACACCATCCGATCGGCGAAGCGCGAATTTGATAGCAGGATCAGCCTCTAAAGCCAATCTTAAGACTCCATGTTTACGGTCACGCCGGGGAATATGGGATTCTTGAACGTTGACCAAAAGCGCTACAATCCGTCACCGCGCCTTTACGCTCGCGAGGCTGGCGAAACCGTCGCTTTTTCCCGCCGTCATCGCTGCTGCCGTCGTCTTCACCGGCGGCTATCTCTTCAAGGAGCAGAACCGTCAAAACTTCCACAGCGAACTGAGGAGCAATGTCGAGAGCGAGCTCAATCTGACCTCCACCCGGCTGCAGAGCGAAATCAACAACAACATCACCGCCCTTCGCGGCATTGCCAATAATTTCGCCATCGCCCCCGACATGCCGCAACCGGTTTTCGACCAGTTGGCATCCAAGCTGCTCCTGCAGAACCCCCAGATGGTGCGAGTCAGCGCCGCTCCCGACGCTGTTATCCGCATGACCTTTCCGCTTTTCGGAAACGAGCGGATGATCGGCACCGACTTCAAGAAGTTCCGCTCCTCCAGGATCGCCGTCGATCGCGCGCAATCGAGGGCGAAGCCGATCATCGCCGGTCCCGTGCGCCTTCCGAGCGGCCGCACAGGCTTCAACCTCTTCTCCCCCGTCTTCACCAAGACCGAGGGCGGCACGGGAGCCTTCTGGGGCTTCATGGAAGCCGTGATCGACGAAGAGGAGATCTATAACAACGCGCGGCTTCTTCATGACGGCGAGCACGAAGACGAAAACGACTACGGGCACCGGCATTTCGATATTCAGCTGGCGATCCGCGACGTCTCGGTGAAGAACAATATTCAGGATGCCTTTTTCGGCGATACCGACATCTTCGAAAAGGCGCCGGTCATTCGCCAGCTCCACCTTCCCGGCGGCACCTGGGAACTTGCAGGGATCCCGGCCGGCGGATGGGCACAGGAGCCGGACAACAGTACCTGGCTGGACATCACCATTCTCGTCGCTGCCGCGATCATCATCATTCCGATTTTGCTGACCGGCGGCCTCGTCAACGAACGCCAGCGCAATATTGCCACGCTGCGGTCCCGCGAACGGGAACTTCTGACCGTATCGCATCGGCTCAATCTGGCGCTCGAATCCTCCAAGATCGGCATTTGGGAGATCGACCTCGACACGCAGCAGCGTTCCTGGGACAAGCGAATGTACCATCTACACGGCTTGCCGCCCGGCGACGGCGCACCAGGCTACGCCGATTGGCGGCGGACTGTTCATTTCGACGACATCACCTCAGCCTCGCTCACCTTGTTCAAGGCGCTGGACGAAGACCTCGAATACCGTTCGCAATATCGCATCGTCATGCCGGACGACGGCGTGCGCCATATACGCAACGTCGGCTCGACCCATACCGGCGCCGACGGCAAGGCGAAGATTACCGGGATCAGCTGGGACGTCACCGACGACGTCTTGATGACCGAGCAGCTCAGGACGGCAAAGGCCATGGCGGAAGCCAAGAACGGCGAGCTCGCCGAGGCCAAGGACCGCATCGAGCATAATGCGTTGCACGATCCGCTGACCGGGCTCGGCAATCGCCGCATGCTCGACAAGGAACTGGAAACGCTGTCGGCCGCGCGCAAGGATGGCCTGCAGAACATCGCCATCCTGCATATCGACCTCGACCGTTTCAAACAGATCAACGACACGCTTGGTCATGCGGCCGGCGACGCGATGCTGGTGCATGCATCGAAAATCCTCCGCTCCAATGTGCGAGCAGGCGACATGGTGGCCCGCATCGGCGGCGACGAGTTCGTCGTCCTGGTCGCCGACCCACCGGGCAAGGAGTCTCTCTCGATCCTTTCGGAACGCATTATCGCGGAGATGCGCCAGCCGGTCGACTACGATGGCTTTCCCTGCCGCTTCGGCGTCTCGATCGGCATCGCGCTTGCCGGCGACATGGCGATCGACGAACGGCAACTTCTGGTCAATGCCGATATCGCGCTCTACCGGGCCAAGGAAAACGGCCGCAATCGCTGCGAATTCTTCACCGACGCGCTGCAGGCGGAAATCATCACCACCAAGCGTATCGCCGACGAAATCCTCGAAGGCATCGAGAAGAACCAGTTCGTCGCCTGGTATCAGCCGCAATTCGAGGCAGGGACCCTGCGTCTTTCCGGCGTCGAAGCGCTGATCCGCTGGAACCATCCGCGCGACGGCGTTCTGACGCCGGACAAGTTCCTCGAGATCGCCGAAGAACTCAATGTCGTCGCCACGCTCGACCGGATCGTCCTCGACCGGGCGCTGATCGATGCAATGCGCTGGGCTGCGATGGGCATCGACGTGCCGAAGGTCTCCGTCAACGTCTCGGCCAAGCGATTGAGCGACGACACGCTCTTGAATTCGCTGCAGGGCCTTTCGTTCAAGCCGGGCCAGCTCTCCTTCGAACTGGTGGAATCGATTTTCCTCGATGAGAGCGACGACATCGTCACCGCCAATATCGAGGGCATCAAGAAGCTCGGCATCGATATCGAGATCGACGACTTCGGTACCGGCCACACCTCGATCGTCAGCCTTTTGAAGATCAAGCCGAAGCGGCTGAAGATCGACCGGCAGCTCGTCGCTCCTATTCTGAACGCCCGCAGCGAGCAGGCGCTGATCCGCTCGATCATCGAGATCGGCCGCTCGCTCGGCATCGAAACCGTGGCCGAAGGCGTGGAGACGATGGCGCATGCGGAAATGCTCGGGCTGCTCGGTTGCGATCTGCTGCAGGGCTATGCCTTCGCCAAGCCGCTCACCTTCGAGAAATTCGCCGCATTCGCCACCACCGAAGCGCTGCAACTGGCGTCCTGATCGTTGCTTCCCTGACGAGACACACTGTTCACGCAGCAATTGCCATATTTTGCCAGAAAGGTTTTCCCTTTCCTGCATTTTCGCACTAATAGTCACGGCCGAATGAATGTCGCATGCAGGCGCTTTGAACGCCGGCGGTTTACACATCGGTTCTGGACATGTCGCACAACACCTTCGGTCATCTTTTCCGCGTCACCACCTGGGGCGAAAGCCATGGGGTCGCGCTCGGCTGCGTCATCGACGGCTGCCCGCCCGGCATCCGCTTCACGCTTTCCGAACTGCAGGCCTGGCTCGACAAGCGCAAGCCCGGTCAGTCCCGCTTCGTCACCCAGCGCCGCGAGGACGATCTGGTCAAGGTTCTTTCCGGCGTCATGATGGACGCTGATGGCGAGACGATGATCACCACCGGCACGCCGGTCTCGATGATGATCGAGAATACCGACCAACGCTCCAAGGACTATTCCGAAATCGCCAAGAGCTACCGGCCGGGACACGCCGACTACACCTATGACCTCAAATACGGCATTCGCGACTATCGCGGCGGCGGGCGTTCGTCGGCCCGTGAGACGGCGGCGCGCGTGGCGGCCGGCGGCCTTGCCCGCAAGGTCGTGCCGGGACTTCTGGTGCGCGGCGCACTGGTGCAGATCGGCAAGCACAGGATCAACCGCGACAACTGGGACTGGAACGAAGTAGGCAACAACCCCTTTTTCGCCCCCGATCCGGCGATTGTTCCTGTCTGGGAAGAGTATCTCGATGGCATCCGCAAGGCCGGCTCCTCGGTCGGTGCCGTCGTCGAGGTGGTGGCCGACGGCGTTCCGGCCGGCATCGGTGCGCCGATCTATGCCAAGCTCGACCAGGACATTGCCTCCAACCTGATGTCGATCAATGCCGTCAAGGGCGTCGAGATCGGCAACGGTTTTGGCGCGGCCGAAATCACCGGCGAGGAAAACGCCGACGAGATGCGCATGGGCAATGACGGCAAGCCGATCTTCCTGTCGAACCATGCCGGCGGCATCCTGGGCGGCATTTCGACCGGCCAGCCAGTGATCGCCCGCTTCGCCATCAAGCCGACCTCGTCCATCCTGACCCAGCGCCAGTCGATCGATGCGGACGGCAACAATGTCGATGTCCGCACCAAGGGCCGCCACGACCCCTGTGTCGGTATCCGCGCCGTGCCGATCGGCGAGGCCATGCTCGCCTGCACGATCGCCGATCACTATCTGCGCGACCGTGGCCAGACTGGCCGGCTGAAATGACCCGCCGCCTCAAGTAACTTCAAGGAAGAAACCCATGCCCTTTGACCAGAAGCGCGTTGCCGATGCCATCCGGGCCTTCGAGGCCGGCGAGATCGTCGTCGTCATCGACGACGACGGCCGCGAGAACGAAGGCGACCTGATCGTAGCCGCCGTTCACTGCACGCCGGAAAAGATGGCCTTCATCGTCCGCCATACCTCGGGCATCGTCTGCGCGCCGATGCCGAGGCAAGAGGCCAAGCGCCTCAACCTCAACGCCATGGTGGCGGAAAACGATTCGGCCCATACGACGGCCTTCACCGTGTCCATCGACTTCAAGCATGGCACGACGACCGGCATATCGGCCGACGACCGGACGCTGACGGTGCGCAACCTCGCCAATCCGAATGTCGGCGCGGCCGATTTCACGCGTCCCGGCCATATTTTTCCGCTGGTCGCCCGCGAAGGCGGCGTATTGATGCGCTCTGGTCACACGGAAGCCGCGGTCGATCTCTGCAAGCTCGCCAGCCTGCCGCCGATCGGCGTCATCTGCGAACTGGTCAACGACGACGGCACCGTCACGCGCGGCCCGCAGGTCACTGAATTTGCGGAAAAACATGGCTTGAAGCTGGTTTCCGTCGCCGATCTCATTGCCTACCGCCAGCGCAAGGAAACCCTGATCCAGCTCGAGACGACGTTCGACGTCGACACGCCGTATGGCAAGGCGAAGGCCCATGCCTATTCGCTCCCGTGGGACCCGATGCAGCACCTTGCGGTGGTCTTCGGCGACATCCGCGACGGCGTCGACATTCCGGTGCGGCTGCATCTGGAAAACGTGGCGGCGGATGTTTTCGGCAAGGATTGCCAGCTCGACGAGATCATGAAACGCATGGCCGAACAGGGCCGCGGCGCCATCGTCTACCTGCGCGAGGGATCCGTCGGCGTCGGTGCCTCGCAGACTGCCCGCAAGGGCAAACATGACGGCGAAGGCCATGACGAGGCGCAGGCGCGCGAAAGCGAATGGCTGGAAATCGGCCTTGGCGCGCAGATTCTGAAAGATCTCGGCATCACCTCGATCAAGCTGATCTCGTCGCGCGAGCGCCACTATGTCGGCCTCGAAGGTTTTGGCATCCAGATCGCGGCGACGGAGATTTTGTAAACGCGCGGCAATAGGGGGCACCGGCTGTTCGTGCCGGTGTCTTTTTACCGTGACAGCACACTTCGGTGCGGCCCTTTAACCGAGAGGCGTCGGAGCTCGCACCTCGACCAATCCCGGTCAGGCGCGAACTCACCTGCTCCGCTTGCTCCATCGGCCAGCGGAAAGCATCTAATCTGAATCTGGTATTTTCCAGAAACGAAACCCGCCTGCAATAGTTGACCGCCTCTTGCGGGATGGCTTGCCGAGCAACCAAACTCATGATTCGACAAGGATCACGATGGACTCCGGCACCACGCCATCATAAGCCATCGCTTCAGCAGCTGCCGTGCTCTCCAGCGCCTTCTTGACGACGTCCATGTCCGGAACGTCCATAAGAACGGCAACCCGTGTCGCATCCTGCGCGTCAACGAATGTTCGAATGTTGGTCACGCCAAGTGGACCAAATAACTCTTTGCGCTTCGGCGATTTGAGCCAATGTTCGGCACCCTTTGTGATGCTGTGGTAGGCAACAATTGTCGGCATTGTATCCTCCCTCTTGCGACGTGAATGTCCGGCGTCAACCAAGTGCCAAAATCCGTCCACGTCGATTCACGGAACGCCCTATAACTTGGACTGTCAAGCAGCGTCAGGGGCGCAACGGTTTAGAAACAACGATGGCCAAGACGGGCCGCTTCCCTTGAAGTACAGCCGCGTCCGGCGGCCGTTTGGCGCGAGCGGACAGTTGGTCAACGACTGGAAGGCTCACCTGCAGATCATGGAAGCTGGCGCCGCATTGAAGGCCCCCTCGACCTCTTCGAGCGTTTTCAGGTCCGCCGCACTCATGCGGATGTCCCCCCGTTCCAGCGCCGCTGCATCTCTTCCGGGCTGACTTTCTCGATGGTCTGCGAAAGCATCCAGCGATGGCCGTATGGGTCGAGAATCTGCGCCACCCGCTCACCAAAACTCTGGTCCGTCGCCGGGCGCAGCAACGTCGCCCCGGCCGACAGGGCTTTCGCGACCGCCTCATCGGTCGAATTGGTATCGACGTGGAAGGTGACCGGCGATCCGCCGATCGTATCTGGAGAGAGGGCACCGAAGTCCGGATATTCGTCCGCCAGCATCATCAGCGTCTCCCCGAACCGCAGCTCGGCGTGGCCGACGCGCCCATCCGATGGATCGGTCATGCGGAAGATTTCCGTGGCGCCAAACGCCTCCTTGTAGAAGTCGATTGCTCGCGCAGCATCCTTGACGACGAAATAGGCGCTCACCTTTCTTGCAGAACTCGACATGGCCTTCCTCCTTGACTGGGGTATATATTAACGTTACGTATCGTAATGTTATGAGTCAAGACAATAACGCAGCACCGAAGCGTGGACGACCGCCGAGTACGGCCGCCCGTAGCCGCGCCCTTACGGCCGCCCACGAAATTCTGATGGCCGAAGGCTTCGGTCGTTTGACGATCGAGGCTGTTGCCGCACGGTCCGGCGTCGGCAAGCCGACGATCTATCGCAACTGGACCAATGCGCAGGAGCTGGCGATGGCCGCCCTGCTGGTCAATCCGCTGCCAGGAACCGAGGCCGAGGGAGCCACCGCGCAGGCTGCCCTCAGCGCACAGATGCGCGGGCTGGTGACTGCCTTTGCGAGCACACGCGGGCGGCAAATCACCATGGCGCTGGCGGCCGCGGACCCGGAAAGCGAATTCACCAAGGCGTTCCGCAACCAGGTGATCCTTTCCAGCAGGAACGCCGGCCGCACCATCCTGGACGAGGCACTGGCGCGTGGAGAAATCACCCCGCCCCCTGATCTTGAGGCCCTCCTCGACATGATCTACGGACCCGTCTTCTTCCGGCTGCTGGTCGGGCATCGCCCCATCTCGCCGGAGTTCGGCGACGCGATCGTCGAGACCGCCTTGCGGGCCATTGCGCCGCCAGGCCGGTGAAACCGGGTGAATCGCGGCGACTGAGATTTGGGTGGGCTGGCACCACGCTGAATTGCCCGACAGCCGGGTGCAGCACTGCAATTCTGCAGATCGATGCTCTCGCCGAAACGCCTACTTCGCGAAGCGCCTGGCACCCGCAACACAGAGAACCACGGCCGCAGTGACGGCGACCATGGGCCAGTTCACCGCCTCGCCCAGCAGCGTGGCCGCGAGAACCAGACCGAAGAAGGGCTGGAGCAATTGCAACTGGCCGACCGCGGCGATGCCGCCCTGTGCCAGCCCGCGGTACCAGAAGACGAACCCCACAAGCATGCTGAAAACCGAGACATAGGCGAGGCCGAGCCAGGCTGGTTGCCCCGTTTCGGCAAAGGACGGAGGCATGGTCACGAGGGCAAGCGTCGCCATGATCGGCAGTGACAGGACAAGCGCCCAGGAAATGACCTGCCAGCCCCCGAGCGTGCGGGAAAGCTTCGCGCCTTCGGCATAGCCGAGACCACAGGCGATGATGGCGGCAAGCATCAGCAGGTCGCCGACCGGCGAGACGGAGACACCCTGCAGCAGGGCGAAGCCGGCGACCAGCAGGCTGCCGAGACCGGAAAAGAACCAGAAGGCCGGCCGCGGACGCTCCCCTCCGCGCAAAACGCCGAAGATCGCCGTCGCCAATGGCAGAAGGCCGACGAAGACAATGGAATGCGCCGAAGTGATGTGCTTGAGCGCCAGCGCCGTCAGCAGGGGAAAGCCGACGACCACGCCGAATGCAACAATCATCAGCGAAACCATGTCATCTCGCTTCGGCCGCTTTTGTCGAAACATCATGAGCAGCGCGAGCGCCAGTACGCCGGCGATGGCGGCGCGCGCGACGGTCAGGAAGACAGGATCGAAATCCGCCACCGCGACCCGCGTCGCGGGAAGAGAGCCGCTGAAAATCAGCACTCCGAGAAAGCCGTTGATCCATCCGCCTGTCGTCTTGTCCATGGCACCCATCCTTGTTTGTTGCCAGGATAGGCGATGCCGGATGGATTCTTGAGGCACAGTCCATTACAGTTTCGCCAAACTGTTATGATCACGAAAGCAGTACGGATGCTGATTGCCAACAAGATTGACATCGAAGCGGGCACGCGAGTCGGGCGTGTCATGACCGCGATCCGGCAAAGGATCACCGGACGCACGCTGGCGCCGGGGGCAAAACTGCCGTCCATCCGTGGTTTTGCAAAGATCATGGCGGTTTCCACATCGACCGTGGTAGAGGCTTATGACCGGCTGACAGCCGAAGGCCTTATTCAGTCCCGGCCGGGATCCGGATTTTTCGTCGCCGGACACTTGCCTCCCCTTGCTCTCGCCGAGATCGGGCCCCGTCTCGATCGCGCCATCGATCCGTTCTGGGTGTCGCGACAGTCACTCGAAGCCGGCGACGAGACGCTGAAGCCGGGCTGCGGCTGGCTCCCGGCCGCCTGGATGCCGCAAGCGGAGCTGCGCCGCTCGCTGCGCCAACTGACCCGGGCCGAGGACGCGACGCTTGCGGACTATGGAACGCCACTCGGCCTCCTGGCGCTGCGCCAACATCTCTCCCGGCGCCTGGCGGACCGCGGAATCCAGTCTTCGGCGGACCAGATCATGCTGACGGAATCGGGCACGCAAGCGATCGACCTTCTTTGCCGGTTCCTGATCGAACCGGGAGATACCGTGCTGGTGGACGATCCTTGTTACTTCAATTTCCTTGCGCTCTTGCGCGCGCACCGGGTGAAGGTTGTCGGCGTGCCCTACACGCCGACCGGGCCAGACATGGAACTGTTCGCGGCGGCCCTCGTCGAGCACCGGCCGCGCCTCTACATCACCAATTCGGCGCTTCACAATCCGACGGGTGCGGCTTTTTCGCCGGTGACGGCCCACCGCCTGCTCAAGCATGCAGAACAATCGGGCCTGACCATCATCGAAGACGACATCTTCAGCGATTTCGAGCCGGAGCCGGCGCCGCGGCTTTCCGCCTTCGACGGCCTTGACCGCGTCATCCATATCGGCAGTTTTTCCAAGACACTGTCCGCGGCGGTGCGCTGCGGCTTCATCGCCGCCCGCCGCGACTGGATCGACGGCCTGATCGACCTCAAGATCGCCACGTCCTTCGGCGGCAACCCCGTTTCTGCCGAGCTTGTGCTGAGCATCTTGAAGGACGGAACCTACCGAAAGCACATCAACGGGTTGCGCGATCGCCTGTCCCGCTCCATGGGGGAGGCAAACAGGAAGCTCCAGTCACTCGGCATCAAGCCCTGGATCGAGCCCAGGGGCGGCATGTTTCTGTGGTGCATGCTGCCGGAAGGGCTGGACGCAGCCCATGTGGCGCGTCAGGCGCTTGCCGAAAACGTCGTGCTTGCACCTGGAAATGTCTTCAGCGTCTCTCAGACCGCGGCGCGTTTCATGCGCTTCAACGTCGCCCAATCGTCCGATCCCCGCATCTTTGCGGCGCTTGAGAGGGCGATGCATGGCGAAAGCTGAAAGTCGCACCGCACCCGGCAAGAGGGCGGGCGGCGTGCATCTTCGGCCGCGACAGCAACCCGGTCCCGTTCCGCGTGCGCTACCCGAGCCACCCGTCCCCGTAGGTGACCTTCTCCACCCCGGTGAAACGGGCAATGCGGGTAAGCTCGGCCTCCAGCTTTTGCAGTCGTGCGTTCGAGGGCTTGACGCCCTTTTCCCACCAGATCCGCTTGACGTTGAGGGTTCCGGATTTGCGGTCCGCCTTCATGTCGATGCGGCCGACGAGGCGGTCGCCTTCGAGCAACGGGAAGACGTAGTAGCCGTATTCGCGCTTCGGCTCGGGAACGAAGACTTCGATGCGGTAATAGAAGCCGAACAGCCGTTCCGTGCGGTTGCGGTCGCGGATCAGCGGATCGAAGGGGCTGAGCACCCGCAGGCGGGCGGGCGGGTCAGAGAGATCGCGCAATGCATCAAGCCCGTCGGCAAAGGCGAAGGAGGCGCGCGGCTTGCGGTCGACGGTCTCGATCGCAACCTCCTCCAGTTCTTCGCGATGACTTTCCACCCATTGCTTGGCTTCCTGCGGCGTCACCAGATCGAAAAAGGCGGCGATCTCCCCGGACGTGGCAAATCCGAGCCGCTGCAGCGCCTGCCGGCAGGCCCAGTCGACGAAAGTGTCGTGATCGACTTCGGCCTCGTAATGCTCCTTCGGGATCACCCGCTCGGTCAGGTCATAGATCTTCTGGAAATTGTCGCGCGCCGCGATCGAGAGTTTGCCGGTATGCCAGAGGAATTCGAGCGCGGTCTTCGACGGATGCCAGTTCCACCAGCCGCCCGACTTGTGATTGTCGGCTTTCATTTCCCGTGCCATGACCGGACCGTTCGCCCTGATCCGCTCATAGGTTTCCACGAAAGCCTGATCAAAACCCTCTCCCTGCCATTTGCGCCAATTCTCGCGCATCTTGGCCTCGCGCCGCACGAAGCGATGCTTCCAATAGGGGAAAAAGGCCGAAGGAATGATCGAGGCGTCATGCGTCCAGTGCTCGAATAGCGCCCGGTCCTTCTCGATCAACGCCGCCAGATGTTCCGGCCGGTAGGTCTGGTTGCGCGAGAAGAGAATCTGGTGATGGGCGCGCTCAACAGTCGAGATGCTATCGACCTGGACGAAGCCGATATTATGGATGAGGTCGAGTAGGCCATCCTTGCCGAGTGCCCGGTGCGGCGCTGCCGCCAGGCCCTGCTTGTTCAGGAAAATGCGCCGCGCATCGCGGTTTGAAACGGGAATCGCCATGAAGGTAATCTAGGCGAATGTTCACACTTTGTTCAAGTCCCGATTGACGTAGCCTCTTTCCAAGGGACCGGAATTCGTCCTATAGGAGCCTGCCTATCGACAAGCGGGGGACACGTTTGGCCATTCAGTTCACCGATAGCTCGGTCCGCTTCGGACAAAAGACCGCCCTTCATCCCCTGAGCCTGACGCTTGCCGAGCGGCGCATCGGCATTATTGGCCTCAACGGTTCCGGCAAGACGACATTTGCGCGGCTGATCAATGGCCTTGTCAAGCCGACCGAAGGCCGCGTCACCGTCAATGGCCTCGATACGGTTGCCGACGACAGGGCGGTACTGGGCGAAGCCGGCTTCATCTTCCAGAACCCGCAGCACCAGTTGATCATGCCGATCGTGCGAGAGGACATCGCCTTCGGCTTGAAGAATCGCGGCCTGACCAATGCGGAGATCGCAGCAAAAACCAACGCCGTCCTTGCCCGCTTTTCGGTCTCGCATCTGGCCGGGCGGCGCGTGCACGAACTTTCCGGGGGCGAGACGCAACTGGTGGCGATCGCCAGCGTCGTTGTTACCGGCCCGAAAATCCTCATCCTCGACGAACCGACCAACCAGCTCGATCTCAAGAACCGCCGCCTTGTCGCCGCCACCATCGACGGGCTGGAGCAGCAAGTTCTGGTGATCAGCCACGACCTCGGTCTGGTCGATGGTTTCGAACGCGTGCTGCTCTTCCACGAAGGCCAGCTGATCGCCGATGGACAAGCCGACGATACCATCCGCCGCTATCATGAGGTGGCCGGATGCTGAGGAGCCTTTACATCGAGGGAAATACTCCGTTTCACCGGCTCCCGGTCCGCGTCAAGCTGATCACGTTGATGACTGCAAGCATCGCGCTGTTCTTCGTCTCGTCGCTTCAGATCCTCGTTCCCACGTTCGTCACCACCCTTTGTCTTTATCTGGCGCTAGGCTTGCCCTGGCGCGAGGCGTTCGGCCGCATCGGCTGGATCGCCTTTGCCATCGCCATTGTTGCGCTCGCGACATGGTATTTCAACGGCCTGCACGAGGCCCTCGCCTTGACCTTCCGGCTGATGGCGCTGGTGCTCCTTGCCGCTGCAATCACCGCGACGACGACCAT
Organism: Hyphomicrobiales bacterium; assembly: GCA_900474095.1. Classification (GTDB taxonomy): domain Bacteria; phylum Pseudomonadota; class Alphaproteobacteria; order Rhizobiales; family Rhizobiaceae; genus Pararhizobium. The sequence continues at coordinate 25,145 of UCOA01000017.1, forward strand.
CAGCGCCTTCATGGACGAGATCACCGTCATGCTGCAGCCGCTCGAACGGCTGGGCCTGATGCGCGCTGCCGATGTCAGCCTGGCGCTTGGCCTGGTGCTGCGGTTCGTTCCGGAGATCCTCGATCGCTACGAAAATATCCGCGAAGCGCACCGGGCGCGCGGATTGCCGATCCGGCCCCTGACCCTTTTCGTGCCGCTGATCATCCTGACGCTGAAAGATGCAGACACGATTGCCATGGCCATTGACGCCCGTGGTTTCAGGCGCCAGTAGTCAAGCCTATCCTTGTGAAGGCAGACCGATTCCAACGGAGACGACCATGACCACCAGAGACCTCGTGCTGATCGCGCTGTTTGCCGCCATCATCGTTTTCCTCGGGATCATTCCGCCGATCACGCTCGGCTTCATCCCCGTTCCGATTACGGCGCAATCCATGGGTGTCATGCTCGCCGGCTGCATCATCGGTGCCAAGCGCGGGGCGCTCGCCTATGTGCTGGTCATCCTGATGATGGCGATCGGCCTGCCCGTGCTTTCGGGCGGCCGTGGCGGTCTTGCCATCCTCGCCGGTCCGACGGCCGGGTTCATTGCCGGCTGGGTGGCGGGCGCCTATGTCACCGGCCTTCTCGCCGAGCGTCTGGTCAACGAAGCCCAGAGCGGCATGCGCCAGACGGCCGGCTTCTTCATCGCTTCGCTCATCGGCGGCATCGGCGTCGTCTACCTGTTCGGCAACCTCTGGCTCGCCTTCGTCACCGGCATCGGCCTCGAAAAGGCTTTCGTCGGCTCGCTCGCCTTCATTCCCGGAGACCTCCTGAAGGCCGGCATTGCCACGCTTGCCGCCCGCGCCGTCCTCGTCGGTTATCCGCTTTTGCCGCAACGCGCCTGAGAAGTCGCAGGGTTCCGGCCATTCGACGGCGGGGAATTTGCGCACCCGCTGTTGAAAACGCCGCGATCACCCTACCTATGCCATGGACCTTACCCCCACGAAGCCATAGGTTTCCGCCATGACCACGATCCTGTTCGAAAACCCGATCTTTCTGGAGCACAAGGTTCCCGAAGGCCACCCGGAACGGCCCGACCGGCTGAAGGCGCTCAACCTGGCACTCGAGCACGAACGGTTTTCCTCGCTCTCGCGGCTTGAGGCGCCGCAGGGCAACGAGGACCTGGTGCTGCTTGCCCACCCCGAAGAACATCTTCGCGCGGTGATGTCCGTCATTCCCGAGGAAGGCATCAATGGCTTCGAGGCCGACACCTATGCGAGCCCCGCCAGCCTTCAGGCCGCGCTGACCGGTATCGGCGGTGCGGTCGCTGCCGTCGATGCGGTGTTTTCCGGCAAGGCCGACAACGCCTTCGTCGCCGCCCGCCCCCCCGGCCACCATGCCGAGAAGAACAAGGCAATGGGCTTCTGCTTCTTCAACAACATAGCCATCGCCGCCCGCCATGCGCAGCGAAGACACGGCGCTGAGCGCGTTGCCATCATCGACTGGGACGTGCATCACGGCAACGGCACGCAGGACATCTTCTGGGATGATCCGTCGGTGCTGTTCTGTTCCACCCACCAGATGCCGCTTTATCCCGGCACGGGCGCCAAGACCGAGACGGGCGCCGGCAACATCGTCAATGCGCCGCTCTCGCCCGACACCGGCAGCGACCATTTTCGTGAGGCCTTCAAGTCACGCGTGCTTCCCGCGCTCGATGAATTCCGCCCGGATTTCATCCTGATCTCCGCCGGCTTCGACGCCCACCACCGCGATCCGCTGGCGCAGATCAATCTCGTCGCCGATGATTTCGACTGGGCGACCGGGCGGTTGCTCGACGCCGCCGGCAAGACCGCCAACAATCGCATCGTCAGCCTGCTCGAAGGCGGCTACGATCTTCAGGGCCTGGCCGAATCGGCCGGCACCCACATCTATCGCCTGATGAGAGGATGACCATGACCACCGCACCACAAACCGCCGCGATCGACGTTTCCTCCCTCTCCTTCGAAAAGGCCGTTGAGGAACTGGAAGCGATCGTCTCGGCGCTCGAACGCGGCGACGTGGCACTCGACAAGTCGATCGAGATCTACGAGCGCGGCGAGGCGCTGAAGAAGCATTGCGAGGCGCTGCTCAGCGCGGCGGAAAACCGCATCGAAAAGATCAGGCTCGACCGCGCCGGCAAGCCGCAGGGGGTTGAGCCGCTCGACGGGGAGTGAGTCAGACCTGAATTCTGAACTTGATTTCTCAGACGCCGGAGCCTAAAAAGGTCATATATGACCCCTTGAGTGGAAGGTTCTATGTCGACAATCAGCCTGAAAGACGCGAAAGCGACCTTTTCCAACGTCATCGACAAGGCGGCGTCTGGCGAATTTGTGACGATTACGCGGCATGGCCGCGCGGCAGCGGTGCTGGTCAGCGTAGGAGTTGCGGAAGCCGCAAAAAAAGCGCTTGGAACCGACCGGGCAAGCCTTGTCCGCTACCTCAAGACGTTCCCGACTGATCTTGACCTTGGTGACGATGTGTTCGCTCGCAACTCTGCCCCGACGAGAGAGGTGGATCTGTGAGCGGCTTCCTTCTGGACACGAACGCAATCTCGGTGTTCGCTCCTTCCAGAACAGAGCCGTCAAAGGCTTTCGCGGCATGGATGGACGAACAGGAGCGGTTAAATGATATTTACCTGTCTGCCATAACGATCCATGAAATCCAAAAGAGCATCACGATATTGGAGCACAGGGGAGCTAAATCGAAAGCCGAGATTCTCGGCATCTGGCTTCTTGGTCTGACATCCGCCTATGCCGAAAATATCCTGCCTCTCGATGCTACCGTTGCCAGAATTTCGGGTGAATTGGAGGCTATTGCCGTATCGGCAGGCCACGCCCCAGGGGCAGCTGATGCCATGATCGCGGGAACAGCAAAGGCCCATGGCTTGACGGTCATCACCAACAATCTCAAAGATTTCACACCCTTTGCTATTTTTGCCAAGTCGCCCAATCAAATCGCGGGCTGATTTCGGCAAACAACAGTTGACCCAAGGCGCAACAGCGTCCGATCATCTTGGCCATACGAGATAACGGACCGGCTGTCAGACACGAACTCCACCAAGCTCGTCCCAAAGAGAGGAAACCCGCCCATGTCTTTCTTTCCCGGACCAGACCCCCTCGCCGGTGATGCACCGGCTTGTGATGCGATCGAGCATCTGATCATTCCGCGCACCAGCGACATCGGCAATCTTGAGGTGCGTCGAGCGCTGCCGACGGCGAAGCGGCGGCTGGTCGGACCGTTCATCTTCTTCGACCGCATGGGTCCGGCGCTGCTGAGGGCCGGTGAGGCACTCGACGTCCGGCCGCACCCGCATATCGGGCTTTCGACCGTCACCTATCTCTTCGACGGCGAGATCAAGCATCGCGACAGCCTCGGCACCGAAATGGTCATCGAGCCCGGCGACCTCAACCTGATGACGGCCGGGCGCGGCATCGTCCATTCGGAACGTTCGCCGGAAAATCTGCGTGGGCTTCCGCAGTCGATCTCCGGGCTGCAGACCTGGCTGGCGCTGCCCGATCAATACGAGGAAATAGATCCGATCTTCACCCACACCGAAAAGCGTGACCTGCCGTCCTTCAACACCGGTGGCATGGAGGGCCGCGTCGTCATCGGCACATTCGAGGGCATGCGATCGCCGGTCTCGGTATTTTCCGACACGATCTATGTCGATCTGAGGATCGAACCGGGCAAAAGCGCTCCTTTCGCTGCCCAATGGGAAGAGCGTGCGCTCTATATTCTCGAGGGCGAGGCGATCATCGCCGGCGATCATTTCGCCGACAACCAACTGCTGGTTTTCCGCGCGGGCGATCAGATCACCGTCACGGCCGGTCCCATGGGCTGTCATGTCATGTTGTTCGGCGGCGCGGCGCTGGGCTCGGCGCGGCATATCTGGTGGAACTTCGTTTCCTCGTCGAAGGAGCGGATCGAACAGGCCAAGGAGGAGTGGCGCACCGGCCGCTTCGACATCGTGCCGGGGGACAGCCAAGAGTTTATCCCTTTGCCGGAACGGTAATATTCGTTAAACTCTTTGTTTGCGCCGCAAGAAACCCGTTTTTGCAATCCATATCGATTCTGTTTAAAGACGCGGGTTCCTGCGGACATCCACATTTGATATCGCGGCTCTTCGACGAGCCGCGGGAACGAAGGCCTTCAGCGTGACACAACTGCCAGTCAATCCCATGCCGGCGACTCCCCTTCTCGATCAGGTGACCTATCCCGACGATCTCAAGAAGATCGACGACAAGGATCTGCCGCAACTGGCAACCGAACTGCGCGCCGAAATGGTCGATGCGGTCTCGCGCACCGGCGGGCATCTTGGCGCAGGCCTCGGCGTGGTCGAGCTGACGATCGCCATCCACAAGGTCTTCGACACGCCGCATGACCGGCTGATCTTCGATGTCGGCCACCAGTGTTATCCGCACAAGATTCTGACCGGCCGCCGCGACCGCATACGCACGCTGCGCCAGGAAAACGGCCTTTCCGGCTTCACCCGCCGCGCCGAGAGCGAGTACGATCCCTTCGGCGCCGCCCATTCCTCGACCTCGATCTCCGCCGGTCTCGGCATGGCGGTTGCGGCCGATCTCTCCGGCGAGCCGCGCAATGTCATTGCCGTCATCGGCGATGGCGCGATGTCGGCCGGCATGGCCTATGAGGCGCTGAACAATGCCGGCGCGCTCGATGCGCGGCTCATCGTCATACTCAACGACAACGACATGTCGATCGCCCGGCCGACCGGCGCGATGAGCGCCTATCTGGCGCGCCTCGCCTCCGGCCGCACCTATATGGGCTTTCGCGAACTCGGCAAGAAACTGACGGCCTATCTCGGCAAGTCGGTGGACCGCGCGATCACCCGCGCCGTCGAGCATGCGCGCGGTTATGTGACCGGCGGCACGCTGTTCGAGGAGATGGGCTTCTATCACATCGGTCCGATCGACGGTCATTCCTTCGATCATCTGCTGCCGGTGCTGCGCAATGTGCGCGACAATTCCAAGGGTCCGGTGCTCATCCACGTGGTGACGCAGAAGGGCAAGGGCTATCCGCCGGCGGAGGCTGCCGCCGACAAGTATCACGGCGTCAACACCTTCGACGTCATCACCGGCGCGCAGGCCAAGGCCAAGCCGAATGCCCCGGCCTATACCTCGGTCTTTGCCGAGGCGCTGACGCAGGAAGCAGGCTACGATGACAAGATCGTTGCCGTTACCGCCGCCATGCCATCGGGCACCGGTCTCGACAAATTTGCGCTCGCCCATCCTTCTCGCTGCTTCGATGTCGGCATAGCCGAGCAGCATGCGGTGACCTTTGCGGCTGGTCTCGCCTCCGAGGGCTACAAGCCGTTTGCGGCTCTCTATTCGACCTTCCTGCAGCGCGGCTACGACCAGGTGGTGCACGACGTCGCGATCCAGGGCTTGCCGGTTCGTTTCCCGATCGATCGTGCCGGCTTCGTCGGCGCCGACGGGCCGACCCACGCGGGTTCGTTCGATACGACCTATCTCGCGACCCTGCCCGGTTTCGTCGTCATGGCTGCGGCCGACGAGGCGGAACTGAAGCACATGGTGCGCACCGCAGCCGCCTATGACCAGGGACCGATCTCATTCCGCTATCCGCGTGGCGAAGGCATCGGTGTCGAGATGCCGGAGCGCGGCCAGATTCTCGAGATCGGCAAGGGCCGGGTGATGAAGCAGGGCTCCAAGGTGGCGCTGCTCTCCTTCGGCACGCGCCTTGCCGATTGTCTGCTGGCCGCCGAAGATCTCGATGCCGCCGGCCTTTCGACGACGGTCGTCGATGCCCGTTTTGCCAAGCCGCTCGACCACGATCTGATCCGCCAGCTGGCGCGCCATCACGAGGTGCTGATCACCATCGAGGAAGGCGCTGTCGGCGGCTTCGGCAGCCATGTGCTGCAATTCCTCGCGCATGAGGGCCTGCTCGACAATGGCCTGAAAATCCGGCCCATGGTCCTGCCGGATATCTGGATGGAACAGGCCAAGCCCGAGGCCATGTATGCCAAGGCCGGCCTCGACCGGGCAGGCATCGTCTCGACGGTGTTCCGAACGCTCGGCCAGAAGGAAATCGGCGTCGAGGCGGCAGGATAAAGCCCACCCTCGGCCACCGCCCGCCCGAGGCCTGCCGGTCACGCGCCTTTATTTGCGATTGAACCGGCCATAAGCCTTGCCATACCGGCCTCGACGCGCCATGACGGGCGATGTCAAACGAACCCAAAACAACCGTCCGCCTCGACCAGCTGCTCTTGAACATGGGGCTTGTCGCCAGCCGTTCGCGCGCCCGCGATGCGATCCAGCGCGGCACCGTCACCGTCAACGGCCGCACGGTTACCAAACCAAGCTCCACCTTCCCCGAGGATGTGACGATCGCCATCGACGATCCGGTGCAACCCTATGTTTCGCGCGCGGCGCTGAAGCTGAAGGCCGGTATCGAGCATTTCAAGCTCTCGCCGGAGGGGCTGGACTGTCTCGACATCGGCGCCTCGACGGGTGGCTTTACCGAAATCCTGCTGCACAACGGCGCGGCGCATGTGATTTCGATTGACGTCGGCCATGGTCAATTCCATCCGCGCCTGGACGCCGATCCGCGCGTCACCAACATCGAGGGGCTGAATGCACGGGTGCTGGCGGAGGAACATCTCGACGGCCATGCCATTTCCTTCGTTGTATCGGACGTGTCGTTCATTTCGCTGAAGCTTGCCCTGCCGCCGGCGCTCGATCTTGCGGAGCCGGGCGCCCACTGCATCCTGCTCGTCAAGCCGCAGTTCGAGGCTGGCCGCGAAGCCGTCAGCAAGGCGGGCCTGCTCAAGGATCCGGACAGCGCACCAGCCGTCGCTGCCGAGCTGGAGCGCTGGCTCACCGAGGACATGGGCTGGACAAGCCTGGGCCTCATCCCCTCCCCGATCTCCGGCGGCGACGGCAACGAGGAATATCTTCTGGCCGGTCGCAAGCCCATGGACGATGACGCCCCGGTGGACGACGAAGCATGAGCACCGAGACGCTGACCATCGAGAAGCTCGGCATGTCCGGCGACGGCGTGACCCGCGGCCCGTTCGGGCCGGTCTACGTATCCTTTACCCTGCCGGGTGAAACGGTGGCACTGGCGATCAACAAGGACAAGGGCACGGTGATGTCGATGTCCGATCTCTCGCCGGATCGCGTCGAACCGAAGTGCCGGCATTTCGGACCGGACGGAGAAAACGGCGCATGCGGCGGCTGCAGCCTGCAGCATGCGAGCGACAGTCTCTACCAGGGCTTCAAGCGACAGCTGGTCGTCGATGCGCTGAAATCGAAGGCGCTGCAGACCGATGTGGCGCCCTTGGTGCTTGCCTATCCCGGCGAACGCCGGCGCACGGTGTTCACGGCACGGCGCACCGAGAAGGAACTGCTGCTCGGCTACAACCAGGCGGAAAGCCATCACATCGTTTCGATTTCCGAATGTCCCATCGCAAGCCCCGGCATCGTGTCGCGGCTTGCAATCATCCGGACGATCGCCAATTCTATGGCCGTCAATGCCGAGCCGTTCCGCATCACGGTGCTGGAAACCCTCTCCGGCCTCGACCTCGCCTTCGAGGGCATCAAGGCGATGGACGACCGGCAGCGGCGCATGGCGATCGAGACCGTCCTCGGGCAAAAGGGCGTGGCCCGGCTCAGCCTCAACGGCGAAATCTTGGTCGAGCCGGTGAAGCCCGTCATCGATTTCGGCGGCGTTTCGGTCTCGCCGCCACCCGGAAGCTTCATCCAGGCGACAAAGCCCGCCGAAGAGGCGATGGCGGAGCTGGTCATGGCGCATCTCGGCAAGGCCAAGCGCGTCGCCGACCTCTTTGCCGGTTCCGGAACTTTCTCGCTGCGCATGGCCAGAAAAGCCCGCGTTCATGCGGTCGAAGGCGAAGACAAGGCATTGAAAGCGCTTGATTTGGCTGCCCGCAACACGCAGGGCCTGAAGCCGGTGACGATCGAGAAACGCGATCTCTTCCGTCGGCCGATGATGGCCTCGGAGCTGAAGGTGTACGACGCCATCATCTTCGACCCGCCACGCGCCGGCGCCGAAGTCCAAACGAAGGAAATCGCCCGCTCCGGCGCGAAGAAGATCGTCGCCATCTCCTGCAATCCGGTGACATTGGTGCGCGACCTGCGCATCCTCGTCGATGCCGGCTACCGGATCACGTCGGTCACGCCGATCGACCAGTTTCTGTGGTCATCACATGTCGAGGTGGTGGCGACGCTGGAGAAGTGAGCCAGAACGGATCGAAGTTGAAGGGACCGATGTCCATCGATCGCCGATATTCACCCAGCTTGAGGACAATGGCCGTTCCGCCACCGAACCAACATTTGTTGTCGAGAAAAAGAGCTCGATTCATCGCTCCGAGCACTTCAGAAATGATCTTAGGCTCCGCTCGGGCAACGTCGGGCGAAATAGGGTGACGTCACAGTTCCACGCAAGCAGGCGAAGCTCGGGGAAATCCCTGGGACAATTCCGTTTTCGAACTCGGTCGTCGTCACGCCGACAATATGCGATCGCGGGCGCGGCGGATCAACGGTGGACGCTGTGGTGTTTGCGGACCACGGCTATCACCGGTGCGTTGCTGGCCGTGAAAACACATTCCCCTCGAGAGCAGTCGCTTCGAGGGGAAGTCCGTGGCAACCGTGATCAGGCCGCCCGACGCCCATAACCCTGCTGTCTCGCAACAGGAGCCACATGGCCATCCCCAAGCTTGAACTGGGCAAGCAACTCGTTCAGCGCAGCGGCTTCCGAAGCGAGGCCGTGGCTGGCGGCCGTCTGTTCTTCCACCATGGCAGCATTCTGCTGGGTGCCCTGATCCATGGTGTTGACGGCCGTGTTGATTTCCTGAAGACCGGTCGACTGTTCGCGGGTGGCGGTCACGATGGCGCTGATATGGATGTTGATCTCCTGGACTTCCGCGACGATCGCCTGCAGCGACTGGCCGGTTTCGCCGACAAGCGTCACACCCGCGCGAACCTGCTGGCCGGACGTCGTGATCAGCGCCTTGATTTCCTTGGCCGCATTGGCCGAGCGCTGGGCGAGTTCACGCACTTCCTGTGCGACGACGGCAAAGCCCTTGCCGGCATCGCCGGCGCGAGCGGCCTCGACACCGGCGTTCAGTGCCAAGAGGTTGGTCTGGAAAGCGATGTCGTCGATGACGCCGATGATGTTGCTGATCTCGCCGGACGACTTCTCGATGCCCTGCATGGCGTTGACGGCATTGCGGACGACTTCGCCGGATTTTTCGGCACCGGCGCGGGTGCGGGCAACCAGCTGGCCAACTTCCTCGGCGCGGCGGGCCGAGTCCTTGACCGTCGTGGTGATCTCTTCAAGCGCTGCGGCCGTTTCCTCGACGGAGGCGGCCTGCTGTTCGGTGCGGCGGGCAAGGTCGTCGGCGGCATGGCGGATTTCGCTGGCGCCGGCGTCGATCGCGCGAGCGTTTGTTCCGACGGCCTCAAGCGCGTGATGCAATTTGGCGACGGAGTTGTTGAAGTCGGCGCGCAGGCGGTCGAGATGCGAGACGAAGGGGATAGAGATGCGGTAGCCGAGGTCGCCATCGGCCAGGCGGCCGAGACCGGTCGCCAGCGCTTCGACGGCCTGCTGGATATCGGCCGTTTCCTTCGCCTTCATGGCTTCGCGCTCGCGGCGCTCCTGTTCCGACAGCGAGCGGCCGGACTCGGCTTCACCTTCGAGGCGCACACGCTCGATGGCATTGGTGCGGAAGACGGCGACGGCAGCGGCCATGGAGCCGATCTGGTCGCGGCGTTCCTGACCGGGGATTTCCGCCTTCAGGTCGCCGCTAGCAAGCCGTTCCATCGCGCCGGTCATAGCGGTGACCGGGCGGATGACGAGGCGGCCGAGCAGCGTGGCAAGGAAGCCGATCATCACGCCGACGGCAAGCAGCGTGGCAATCGTTGCCGCAATCCGGAACTGGCCGATGGCGGAATAGGCGACATCGGCATCGACGGCAAAACCGACATACCACTCGACCGAGGGCAGGCCCGCGACCGGCACAAAGCTGACGAGCATCGGCTTGCCGTCAAGCTCGGTCTGCGTGATCGAGGAGCCGATCGACGGTGTGGCCGCCGGGAAGACGTCGGAAAGCGTCTTGGTGACGAGCTTCGCATCCGGGTGAACGAGGATCTGGCCGGACTTGTTGACAAGGAAGGCAAAACCTGCGCCGCCGCCGACCTCGACGGACTTGATCATGTCGACGAGGGTCTTGAGCGAAAAATCGCTCCCGGCGACGCCGAACAGCTTGCCATCGCGCTTGACCGGAACGGCTGCGCTGATGATGAGGTCGCCGCTCGATGCGTCGATATAGGGATCGGTGAGAACGCTGCTGTCGGCCTTGGCGGCCTGCTGATACCACGGGCGCTTGCGCGGGTCATAATCCGCCGGCAGCGGCAGATTCGGCCAGCTGGTGAATTTGCCGCTCTCGTCGCCCACATAGGTGCTAAGGAATTCTTTCTCCAGAACACCGTTCTTGAGCGCGCCTTCGAGGCCTGCCTGATCGGCGGCGCTGCCGGCAGCGTTGGCTGCCATGGCCGTCAACGTGACGCGGCCGTTCAGCCAGTTGGCAACGCTTTGGGCCGCCTGCTTGCCGGAGGATGAGATGTTTTCCTCGACCGCGCGTGTCGTTACGGCATGCTGGAGACTGTCGATATAAACGGAAAAGCCGGCAAACGCGGCAACGACGACGAAGGACGCGGCGACGAGAATGCGCGTCATCAGGTTCGATCTTTTGGACAAGGCAAGCTTCCCTATTGCGATGCAGCGTTTGCGCAAACGGGATCGCCCGCCGGCGCGATAGCGCACCGGGCGCCCCTGGTTCGCGAGAATGAAGACATGCCCCGGAAGGGCGCAGAGACGGCGCGCGTCATGCGGCCTGATGGGACTGAAAAGGTCCCTGATTGCCGGACCATAGCCGGGCCTACTTAAGGCAGCGTTAAAATTTTCTGGTTTGAAACGCCAGCATTTTAAGGGCTTTCCACCTATTCGGCCGCCTGTCGCAAGGCTGAAAGCAGGACCGGTTTTTTCAGGCCCCAGGCGGTCGCCAGATGCATCGACGATGAAATTCCGGCATCGAGCATGAAGGCACCCGGCGTATCCGCCCGCGGCCTCGAGGTGGGTCTCGGCTTCAACGGCGTTCCGTGCCCCATGCCTTCGATCAGGTAGAACTCGACCGCGATCTTCCCGGATGCAGTCTTCCAGACGCGGCGGATGTGACCGTCGACTTGGCTTTGCGTGTAGGCATGGCGTTCGAGCCCGTGCACATCGAGCCACTGCTCAAGCAACGCCTCGGCATTCGACAGCGAGACAGTGTGGTCCCGCGTCCCGTGCCAGATGGAGACTGCGGGAAAATCACGATTCACGGGCGATGCGGCACGCACGAGATTGCCCCATTCCTGCGCTGTCCGCTCCGGCGCTTTCTTCATGGCGGCGAGCGCCCGGTGCACGTCGCGGGCCGCGCCATAGGGCAAGCCGGCGATGATGCCGCCGGCACGAAACACGTCGGGATAGGTGGCCAGCATCGCCGCAGTCATGGCGCCGCCCGCCGAAAGGCCGGTGACGAACACTTGCTTGCGGTCGATGCCGTGTGCCGTCGCCATCTTGGCGACCATCTGGCGGATCGACATCACCTCGCCGCGATCGCGCGCGACGTTGCTTGGGCGAAACCAGTTGAAACAGAGGTTGTGATTGTTTGAGTGGGTCTGCTCGGCATAGGCGACGGCAAAACCGCGCTCGCGCGCCAGGACCGACCAGCCGCTGCCCCGGTCATAGGCTTCGGCCGTCTGGTGGCAGCCATGCAGCACGACGACGAGCGGTGCCTTTTTCGGCAGGTTCGCGGGAACATATTTCAGCATGCGCAGGCGGCCCGGATTGCTGCCGAAGGCCTTTACTTCCTCAAGTTTTCCAACCGACCGCGGTTTTACCGCTGGCGGGCCTGGCACCGATGCCGGTGCCGAAGTAGCGGAAACAAGAGCCTTGCGCGTGACCTTGACGGCCTTGGCGAGGGTCCTTTCCCATCGCCGGTGCTGCCTGAGCATATCGGAGAGGGAAAGCTTGAATCGAGACCGCATGGACGAATCCTTGGTTTTCCGGCATCTCCCAATGCCTATCATTCCTCCACGCAACACGCAGAAATATGGGTCGCGTCCGGCCGTCCGGCAAGGCACGATCAGCACAAAGTCGTGAGCAATCGTCGCCCGCCGTTCAACGGCGCATGAAAGCCTCGAAGGCGGCGCGGGCTTCGGCGCTCTTCAGTTGCGCGGAAAAGTGTTGCGCCTCTTCTTCAATGCGGGCGAGCACATCGGAACGGTCGCCACGGATCAGCCGGCGGGCGATGCGCAGGGCTTCCGGCGGTTTCTTGGCAAGGTTCGCGGCAAGTGCCAGCACCTCGTCCTCGATCGCCGCAGCACCGCCGATCTTCCAGATCAGGCCGGCTTCCTGCGCTTCCTCAGCCGTGAAGGGCTCGCCCGCAGCCAGAAGCGCGAAGGCGCGCTGGTGGCCGGCGATGCGCGGCACGATCAGGCTGGAGGCTGCCTCGGGCACCAGCGCCAGATCGACGAATGGCGTCTTGAAGACCGAACGCTCGGAAGCAATGGTCAGATCACAATGAAGATGGATGGTCGCACCGATGCCGATCGCCAGGCCATCGACACCGGAAACGATGGGCTTGGCAGCACCGGCCAGCGCGCGCAGGAAGTCGAGCACCTCCTGTCCCATCGTTCCGCCCATGGCAAAGGCCATGAAATCGGCCATGTCGTTGCCGGCAGAAAAGCAGCCTTCCGTTCCGAGAAAGGCGGTGACGCGGACGGCGTCGTCGGTGGCCGCGACGGTCAGCGCATTGGCCATCTTGGCGTACATCGCCCTGGTGATGGCATTCTTCTTGGCCGGTCGGTTGAACCGAATGACCTGAACGCCGGGATACTCTTCGGGCCGCTCGATCAGAACGTCGTCGGTCATGGCAGTCTCCTTTGGGCCAGTTGTTCGGGCCAGCTGTTCGGGCCAGTATTTCAGGCTAGGGCGATGCGGGCGGCGGCAAGGCTTGCCGCGCCGCTGATGATGCTGTTCTTGAGCGCCGCCGTTTCGGACAACAGGTTCTCCGCGGCAAAGCGGCACAGCGCGATGCGGGCATCGTGGCCGCCGTCGCCGTCCTCCGCCAACCCACCCTTGGCGAGGTAGACGCCGGTCAACGTCAAGCCGAACAGCCGCTGGTAGGCCGTGGCGCCGGCAAGCGCCTCGGCGGATTTGCCTTCGGCCAGACGCGCGAGCAGCCACTCGGTCGTGGCTTCAAGATCGGCGATCGCATCCTCGAGGCGGCTACCGGTTTCGCCGAAATCGGCGAGGTTGGATACCCGCACGTCTTCGGCAATGGCTTTCAATTCGACGATGAAGCCGCGCACATGGCCACCGTCGGACAAAGGCAGCTTGCGGGTGACAAGGTCGATGGCCTGAATGCCGTTGGTGCCTTCGTAGATCGGCGCGATGCGGGCGTCGCGGAGATAGCGTGCTGCACCGGTTTCCTCGATGAAGCCCATGCCGCCATGGATCTGGATGCCCATGGAGGCGACATCGACGCCGACATCGGTGCCGAAAGACTTGGCGATCGGGGTCAGGAGGCTGGAGCGCTCCTGCCAATGGCGCGCCGTCTCTCCTTCCGACGCATGCGCACGGTCGACGGCACGGGCGCAGCTAAACGCAATGGCGCGGGCACCCTGGGTCAATGCCTTCATCGTCAGCAGCGTGCGGGCGATATCGGGATGCTCGATGATCGGGCTCATGCCGGTTCCCTGCCAACCCGGCGCCTTGCCCTGCGTACGTTCGCGTGCATAATTCAGCGCGTGCTGGGTCGCTGCGTCCGCCATCGCCACCCCTTGTATGCCGACGGCGAGGCGGGCGTTGTTCATCATCGTGAACATGCAGTTGAGGCCCTTGTTCTCTTCGCCGACGAGATAGCCGATGGCGCCCTTCTCGTCACCGAACTTGCCGTCGCCATAGACCATGGTGCAAGTCGGCGACGCATGGATGCCGAGCTTGTGTTCGAGCGAATGGCAGAACAGGTCGTTGCGGGCGCCGAGCGAGCCATCCTCATTGACGAGGAACTTCGGCACGAGGAACAGCGAGATGCCGCGCGTTCCTTCCGGTGCGCCGGCGATCCGCGCCAGCACCAGATGGACGATGTTGTCGGTCATCTCGTGTTCGCCCCAGGTGATGAAAATCTTCTGGCCGAAAATGCGGTAGGTACCATCGTCGCGGCGCTCGGCGCGGGTCTTCAAAACGCCGAGGTCGGAGCCGGCATGGGGCTCCGTCAGGTTCATCGTGCCGGTCCATTCGCCGGAAATCATCCGGGCGAGGAACACGGATTTCAGCGCATCGGAGCCGTGCTTCTCCAGCGCATCGACTGCGCCCATGGTCAGCATCGGCGCCAGCGCGAAAGCCATCGAGCCGGCGTTCCAGAACTCCATCGCGGCCACATGCAGCATATGCGGCAGGCCTTGGCCGCCAAACTCCTCCGGTGCCGTCAGGCTGTTCCAGCCGCCCGCGGCCCAGTTGCGGTAGAGGTCACGCCAACCATCCGGCGCCCTGACCTTGCCGTCGATCAGCTTCGAGCCCTGCTTGTCGCCGATATCGGCAAGCGGCGCGACCTCTTCATTGGCAAAACGGCCGGCTTCACCGAGAATGGCATCGACGAGGGCCTCGTCCAGATCGCCGAAAACGCCTTCGGCCAGGTCGTAGCCGAGGCCAGCCACGTGCTTGAGCGTGAACAGAACGTCCTCTACCGGTGCCTTGTACATATCGTCTCCTCCCACGGTCACATGACAACATTGCCGCACCGCAGTCCACCAATGGCGTCTTTGTCGCGGACGAAATTATTGATTTTTACGTAAACGTCAATATTTGTTTGTTCAAGACAGTGCGAGCCTCTCGCGATGGACGGACCGCAACAAAACTGTCATGGAACCTGAATAAAGCGAAGTCTGGCTTCCTCCCGGGATCACGCCGCATGAATCTCATCTCCTCTGAAATCCCAGGCCTTGTCTGGGCCTATCGTTTTCTGCCGGGCGAAAGCCGCTGCCTGCGGATCGCCGCAGATTCCTCGATAAACGCTCTGACGGAAGGCGAAGGCTGGGTCTGGTTGCACCTGGCGCTGAGCGATGCCCGGACTCCTGCGCTGATCGAGCGCATTGCCACCCTGCCGCAGGGCGCGCTTTCGACACTGACCAGCCATGACACGCAGGCAGCCGTCATCGTCTCCGACGATATGGTCTATGGCACCCTGGTCGATTTCGAGCGCACCTTCGACGCCGTGACGAAAACCATTGGCTGGCTGCATTTTGCCGTCACAGACAAGCTCATCATCACCACGCGTCTGCATCCGCTGCGCAGCATCGACCGGGTCAAGGCCGCCGTCGAAAAGAACGCGCGCTGTACCCAACCGATCGACCTGTTCGAAATGATGGTCGTCGAGTTCCAGCGCACGCTGATCAGCCTCGTGCTGGAGTTGACGGAAGACCTCAACGAGATCGAAGACGATGTCTATGGCGAGGCTGGCCACAACCATCAGCCGCGCCTTGCCCCGTTGCGCCGAACCGCCGTGCGCCTGCACCGGCACCTTCGCACGCTGCTGGCCTTGTTGCGGCGCGCCGGAACCTCGGAGGAGGATGAAGTGCCGCCAGGCTTCATCGACGTGGCGGAGCGCCTCTCGGACCGGTTGGAAGCCGTCGACCGCGACGTTTTTGCGTTGCAGGAACGCGCGCGCCTGCTGCACGAAGAAATCGACAGCAAGCTGTCTTCCGAAACAAACCGGCACCTCTACATCCTGTCGCTGATGACAGCCTTCCTGCTACCGCCGACGCTGGTCACCGGCTTCTTCGGCATGAACACCAGCAGCCTGCCCTTTGCCGACGGCGTGCACGGCACGTTGCTCGCCGGGTTGTTCATCCTGCTTTCGATGGGCTTTGCCTGGACGATCCTCAAGCGGATCGGAATTCTCTGAAAAGCACAAAAAGGCCGGAGACAACGTCTCCGGCCGGTTGGTGCTTCCAGAAGCGAACATCAAATCAATACGGCGAAACGCACTGCCGGCGCGGACCGCCGTAAGGCTGGTACGTGTTGTCGTAGGCGCGGTAGCTGCGATAGCGGTTTGCGCACCATTCAACATGGCTGCCGCCGTAGCGTACAGGCGGCTGTGACAGGGCTCCACCGATGATCGCGCCGGTCGCAAAAGCGCCGAGAGGGAACCAGTAGCCGTTATATTCGCGATAGCCCGGACGGTAGTAGCGATAACCACGATGACCGCGGTAGTAAGAGTAGTCGCCTCGGCGATAATAGCGATCGTAGTCGCGGCGACGTTGACCGGAGCGATCGCGCCAGCGTTCCTCATCACCGCGGTAATATTGCACAGTCTCGACATTACTTGCACGCTCTGCCGGCACCGGAATCGGAGTGAACGCCTGCGATGGGGTGAAGGACGTCGTCAGCATCACGGCCGAGAGGGCCAAAGACGCCATTTTTAAACTGAAAACACCCATGGGTTTCTCCATCTATTTTTTTGTGAACGAGATCTTCTTGCCAAATCAACGGTCCGCGGCGCCTTTTTGTTCCACGAACTACCACAGATAAGCACATCCGCCGCGTTCGCGACAGACGTGCTGTGGCGTACCCTGCGATTCCTCAAGGGTGCAGCAGAGGGGGGTCAAAGCAAAAACCGCCCGCAAGGTTCAAGGCGTTAACCCTCGGTTAACCCTGTTTCAGCACCCTCTTATTATGGAAAAGCGCCGGTTTATCAGCTTGGGCATGTTTTTCCGCCTCGCCGTCATCCTCGGCGTCGCGCTGACCTCGGGCGGCATTGAAGCCCGGGACCTCCTGCCGTGGAGATCCAAGGACACCGCACTGGTCGTCGACGCCTACGAGATGAACATCATCGACTGGGATGAGATGCTGAAGGACAAGCGCATCGCCGGTTTCATCTCCAAGGCGTCGGACGGCCTGCCGGAGAGTTTCACCTGCACGGGAGATCACGGCGGCGACACCGTCGCCCACTGCAAGACGATGTGGCGGAAATATGCGGTGAGCCGCGAGCTCTACCAGACACGGCGGCTCATTGCCCGGGCAAACGGCCTGCTGTGGGGTGCCTACCACCTCGCCCGCCCAGGCAATCCGGTCGACCAGGCCAATCATTTTCTCGACTATGCCGACCCACGCGACGACGAACTGATGGTGCTCGACCTCGAGGGCATCGACGCAGAGAAATACATGTCCCTCGAGGATGCGGCTATTTTCGCCGGACACATCAAGACGCGCACCGGCCGTTACCCGATGCTCTATACCAACCACGCCACCGCCAAATACATCGCCGCCAGCCGAGACCGTTTCCCGATCCTGTCGCGCCTGCCGCTCTGGTATGCCCGCTACAAGCCTGGCATACGCAACGTCTTCCCCATGGGAAACTGGGACAGCTACGCGCTCTGGCAATTCTCGTCCGCGGCGAACTGCAGCAAACGGCGCTGCCCCTACCGTGTCGCCGGAACCCTGACCGACATCGACGTCAACGTCGCCGCGATGAATGCCAAGGCCCTCAAGGCCGTATGGGCGAAAGGAGAACTCCTGCCCGCCAAACCGCTGGACAAGCCGCTGCTGATCGCCACCGGTAAGGGCAGCGTCTCCGCGGGCGCCGGCATTGGCGTCGATCTGACGTTGACGGGGTCAATCCGCAGGGTTTCCAACGCCCTGGCTTTGAGGTAAAACAGCGCCGAACGACAACGTTTGGTAGCAATGCATTTAGCGTCGGGATTGAAATTCGTCCAGACGCAATCCCTGTTTACTCTTTGGCCGACAACGGTTCAAAAAACGAACCCCGCCCCACGCACCTAATGAGCAGATGACGACGAAGATTGTGATCAGCAGCGACAGCTCGACGCCGGTTTCGGTGCTCGAGGGGGACACCGAATTTATCGTCGACGAGGACGTGACCCTGTCGACGGCCGCGACGGCCATCGTTGCGACCGGCGCGGCGATCGGCCGTTATTTCTATATCAACGGCACCGTCATCTCCGCGTCGAGCGATGTCTTCCAGTTCGGTACGACCAACGTTGCCGACAGCCAGAGCCGGTTTGACGTCAGCAGTACCGGCAAGGTTTCCGGGAACGATTACGGCCTCAAGCTCGATCCTCGACTTGAGCAATGCCGGCACCATCGAGGCGCGGCTGACGGCGATCACGGCTGCGGGCGAGGCAACGCAGGTCGTCAATTCCGGCCTGATCACTTCATCGGCAGGCATGGGAATAGCCGTTTCCGGCAGTGCCGCCGTCATCATCAATCACGGCAGGACGCATGCCGAAACCACAGCGGCAGAACTTTCCGGTGCAAATGCTCTCTTCACTAACAATGGCGAGCTGCGCTCCGACACCTTTTATGCCCTGTTTTCGAGCGGCGAAGGGGCGGTGCTCACCAACCACGGCACGGTCATCGCCAATGGCACCGCCATTCTGTCCTCCGGCGTCGCCGCCATCATCACCAATGACGGCGGGACGAGTTCCACCACCGGTTATGCGATCGCGGCGAAGGGCGGTGACGCCACGATCACCAACAGCGGCACGATAAGCGCTGGCAAAGCTGCGATCCTTCTCACCGGAAATAGCGGTACCGTCACCAATGACGGCCTGATCGAGACTTCCGCCTATGCCATCGCCATATCGGCGGATGACGCGACGATCACCAACAACAAGACCATCACGGCGGGCGGCGGCGTCAAACTGGCTGGGGCGAACGGCACGCTCACCAATCACGGCACGGTCACAGGCACGAGCCTGTCCGCGGCCGCGGTCGATTTCTCCGGCGCATCCAAATCCAGCCTCAACAATACCGGCCTGATATCGGCGAAATCGCTGGCCTTTCTCGGCGGCGATGGCATCCAGTCCGTGTTCAACAGCGGCACCCTCACCGGCGCGGTCAAGCTCGGCGGTGGAAACGACTATTTCGACGGCAACGGCGGTCAGGTGAACGGCATTGTTTATGGCGGCACCGGCAATGATGTCTACGTGATCAGCGCCGCCACGATCAAACTGTCGGAAGCCTCCCGCGGCGGCACAGACCTCGTCAAGGCGAGCGTGTCTGTCACGCTCGGAAGCTATTTCGAGAACCTGACGCTGAACGGCACGGTGAGCATCAATGCCACGGGCAACACGCTCGCCAACCGGCTTCACGGCAACAGCGGCAAGAACAGTATCGACGGCTTGGCCGGCAGCGATCTGATCTGGGGCCACGCCGGCGCCGACAGGCTGACCGGCGGCTCCGGCGCCGACCAGTTCGTCTTCAATACCGGCGACGGCAAAGACAAAATCACCGATTTCGCCGCCACCGGCTCGATTCACGACACTCTCGACCTAGCGGGTCTGGCAAGCATCACCAGCTACGCGGACCTTAGGAAGAACCATATGCATCAGGTCGGCAGCGATGTGCTGATCGATGGGCGGAATGGCGACAGCATCCTGCTGAAGAACCTGAAGCTGGTGGCGTTGGACAAGGGCGATTTTCTGTTCTAGCCGCGTCCAGCTCCAGCCATGACACTTGCCGGCTGCCGCCTGCTCCTGCCCTCCACGGAAACGGGGCGACAGTCGTTCCGCCGCCCATCGCCTACGTCTTACACGGCCGCCGGGGTCTCGCGTTGAGCCGACCGGCCATAGGGCAGCGGCGCTGCCATGATTGCCGGCATGTTGGCCTCCAGGCATGCGGCAATAAACGCCTCACGGGCGACCGCCGCCGGCGTCATCAGGTTCAGGGCCCGCCTGCAGGACGACACGGCGCGATCGTAGCGCTCTCCTCGCTTGAGCGGCCATTCGTTTTCCAGAAAATCAAGGGCTTCGTAGACGCTACTGAAGTTGCGTTCCAAACCGGACCGCAAGGTCACTTTCAGGGGATGGGTCCACGGAACATCGCGAATAGTCATCTTTTTTCCTCCTTTTTGGCTACCTCTTCGCGGGTATCGGAGGATAATATTGGCAACGAGAGCAGTTCGTTCAAGGTTCTCCAGCCCTTTAAACCAACCACCCGATCAAATAATCAAAGGCCCCTTTCTGCGTAGAAAGGGGCCAAAGGCATACGTACTAAAATCGGTGCAAGAGACTCGTCTCTTGCGTCGCTGATTGTACTAAATTGGCAGGCGCCAACAAGTAACGTTTTCCGACAAAGGGTCTTCTGCGCGTTACCGAAGATGTCGAGAAGGGCGGAAATCTCGTCGCTGCACGGTGCGTCGAAAAATTAGAAGCGGACCCGGCCGATCATCTCGCCACCGACGTAACAACCTGGCTTGCCATCGAAGGTTATTTGAGACAGAGTCTCGGTATGGTTGCTCCTGAGCTTTGAGCAAGCTGCCATGAAGGAGAACATCATGCCTGTCAGATCTCTCATGGCCGTTGCCGCAATCGCGCTCTTATCACTGTCGGGATGCGCGAGCACCGGCGCCGGCAACACAACCTATAGCCAATGGCAAGGCGCATACCCTCAACCCTATTTCGGCGCGGTAGACACCGGCGGCGTGCGCGTTTCCTACTAACGCGCGGACTTCCAGTCGCGTTCGTTTTGTCGATCAAGACCTGCCGTTGTTTGCAGGCCGGTCAGGTGCGCTTCGGACATTGAAATGAAACTGTCCTCCCGCTGGCAAGCGAGGGGGCACCGATAGCGAAACACGGCTGCGAAGCGGAGTTCTCACGCCTCGATCTGCACGTCCCCGAGTGGCCGCGAACAGCAGGCGAGGATGTAGCCCTCGTCGATCTCGTCGTCGAGGATACCGCCATTATGGTGCATCTCGACCTCACCGGAGACCTTCATGACGCGGCAGGTGCCGCAGAGGCCGCCTTCGCAGGCGGCACCGATGCGGACACCTGCGGCACGGGCCGTCTGCAGGATGGTCTGGCCCGGCTGGCACTTGGCTTCCTTACCGGCCATCGTGAAGGTGACGGTGGAGACGACGGCGGCATCGACCTCGGTCCCTCCCCCGATCGCGAAGTCTTCAGCCGGCGGTGCCGTCGCCGGCTGGAAGCTCTCCTCGTGATAGCGGTTCATGTCGAAGCCGACGCTTTCCAGCATGGACTTCACGCCGCGCATGAACGGTTCCGGCCCACAGCAGAAGACGGTGCGATCGCGGAAGTCCGGAGCTAGCAATGCAACCTTCGAGGTTTCGATACGGCCGCGCAGGCCGTGCCAGCCGTGACGCGGCGCATGCGTCTCGACAATGAAGCCGAGATTGAGGTTCGGCATGTTGCGGGAGATGTTCTCGAGTTCGTCACGGAACAGAAGATCGTCCGGCTGGCGGGCGCAGGAAAGGAAGGTGACGTCCGTCTGCGGCGCGCAATCGGCCATCCAGCGGGTCATCGACATCATCGGCGTGATGCCGGAGCCCGCCGAGATGAACAGGTATTTTTCGCCGGGATGGCGCACGAAGGAGAAATCGCCGAGCGGGCCGAAGGCCCTCAGCTTCATGCCGGGCTTCAGGTTCTCGAACATCCAGCGCGTGCCGATGCTCGAGGCCTGCGCCTTGACGGTCACCGCCACCGAGAATGGCCGCGACGGCGTCGATGACAGCGTATAGGTGCGCATCACCGGATCGTCCGGCTTAACCGGCAGTTCGAGCGTGACGAACTGGCCCGGCAGGTAGCGGAACCAGCTATCCTTGTCGGCCTTGAAGCCGAAGGTCATCACATCCGGAGCCTCGGCGGTGACGGAGATGCATTCCAGGAGATGCTGCCGGTCGTTGAACGGCAGCAATTCGTCGAAGTGCCGGAAGGATGAAGCAATCGTCATGTCAGGCGACCCGGACCAGAGGGGTGGAGGCTCCATGCAGGCGATCCTGCATGAAATTGACGTACCATTCGACGAACTGCATCACGCCGCCTTCATGCTCCGGCGAATAGGGTCCGGGCTGATAGGCGGGCGAGCGGATGCCGAAGGCATTTTCCTCGACGATCTGGCGATCCTGATCGTTGGTTTCCGTCCAGACATGCGTCAGTTCTTCGAGGTTATAATCGACGCCTTCGACGGCATCCTTGTGCACCAGCCATTTCGTCGTCACCTGGGTCAGTTCAGGGCCGAGCGGCAGCACGCGGAAGGTGATGGCGTGGTCACCCAAGATGTGGTTCCACGTGTTCGGATAGTGGAACAGCAACAGCGTGCCGATATTGCCTTGGCTGACATCGTCGGAAAGCTGGCGCTTGACGGCGCGTTTGCCGGACATTGTGTAGCTCTCGGCATCCTGGATCAGCGGCATGCGGGCGACGCGGAATTGGCCGGTCGGCGACATCCTGAACTCGCTCGGCAGGCCCTCGGCTTCGCACTTTGCCCAATGCGCGGCAATGATCGGATCGTCCTTGGCGCCCTGCACGCCGGTCGCCGTCGGCGCTTCCGGATAGGTTCGGCAGAGCTCAGGATGATTGGCGGCGCAGTGGTAGCATTCGCGGTTGTTTTCCCAGACGAGCTTCCAGTTACCCTTCTCGATGATCGTGCTTTCGAACGCGACCTTGGTGTCCTGCATCCTGTGCGGCGTGACATAGGACGAGACCATGTCGCGCACCGGCTGGAAATCCATAGGCTCGTCGGCGAGGCAGATGAAGATATAGCCGCCGATGGTTTCGCAATGGATCGGCTTCAGGCTGTGCTGCGCCTTGTCGAAATCCTCGCCCATCTGGCGGGCGAAGAGCAGCTTGCCGTCAAGCTCGTAGGTCCACTGGTGATAGGGACAGACAAGCTTGGCCGACGAGCCCTTCTGGCCGGCGCAGACGCGCGAACCGCGGTGGCGGCACGAATTGTGCAGCGCCCGGACGGTGCCGGTTCGATCGCGGACGATGACGACCGGATAGTCTCCGACCTGGACAGTAAAGTAGTTGCCGGCCTTCGGGATCTCGCAATCATGACCAATGAACAGCCAGTCCTTGTACCAGATCTGCTCCATGTCGAGCTTGTAGAGATCGGGATCGGTGTAGAAGGCCTGTTCAAGGCTGTGCCCGTCACGACGGGTCTTCAATTTGCGGAGGACTTCGCTGTGGAGATCCATGTTCGTTTCCTTGTGCTCGCCACTTTTCGGTCGAGCGGGCTGGAAAGGAACCACCACCGCGCCGGGAGTGCACGGAAATATACTGGTTCGCCTTCCGGCTGCCCGCCGCAACCAAGACATCAATTTTCGCCACAAGGCTGGTTTCCGGGCTCAGGAGCTGTCCTTTCGGACCGTCACGGCGCCTTCCCGGATTTCTCCAGTGGCCTTTTGCCGGGTTTCGCTCCACCACCGTTGCGGGGGCAGCGCCGGATTTCGACCGGCTTCCCAATTGTCCGCCTTCCCTATAAAGGCGGCACCTTGAGTGTCTTCATCTAATCTGGCGCCGCAGCCGGATAGCCGCCGATTAGCGACATCCGGTTCCAGAATGACGACACACGCACAGTTGAGTTTCGACATGACCGGAGTGGCTATTTTATAAGCAGAAACAATGGCATCTCCTGATTTTTCGGCAGATGACGCCTTTTCCGCCACACGCCGGCAAATTCTGGGCAGAGACTGTCTCTTTTGCGACATGTTGCGGCGCGGCAGTCCGGCCTGACCGCAAGCCTCGCACCATGGCGCGCGGGTAATACTTGGAAAGACTGCATTAACCCTCGCAATGTAGCTTCTTCTCGTGAACGTTTCCGCCGCGGCGTGTCCCCGGCACTCCGGTGCAATCCTGGTGCAGGCCGATGTCAAACTTGAGATATTTCGACGCTGCTGCCGTCAAAGAGCCGGTTCAATCGCCGAAGGCGGCGATCCATACCGAATTCCTGCGCACCGGGCGCATCAATCGGCCCCAGCAATGGAGCGTCGAGGAAAAGCGCTACCTGACCCACCAGGAAGTGGCCGCCCGAACCGGCCGCAGGCTTGAGGCTGCCGGAAAGGTGACGCACGAACGCATCAACGGCTTCCATGCCTCCATCCGCTTCCCGAAGTTGATTTTCCATCGGACGCTTTCGGGCCGCCCGCATCTCGGCTATTGCCATGTGACGACGGCGCGGACGACATTCGCTAAATTCGACGATGTCCGGTGGTCGTTCTACATCGCCAACTTCTTCTCCGACATCGGCGACGACGACCAATTCTTCGAGAAGATCAAGCTGGGCTATTCGCGGATGTATTTTGCCGTCGCGACCGCACTCGACGCGGAGGAAGGCAAGCTCACGCTCAACCGAACCGTCCACGAAAACGGCCTCCTGTTTCGCACGCGTGATCCGAAGGAAGCCTTGAAAAACGTGCTTTTGCTCGGCGCCTGCAACGAACAGCTTCGCAAGATCATCAACAGCCTGTAGCTGCCTGAGCCAGGGCGCCGATCAGCGCTTGTAGATCAACCAATCCCGCCCCGCCGGTTGCTCGTCCTCGCTCTCATGAACGACGGTATAGTCGCCGCCCTTGGCCTGTGCCTTGGCAAGCGCCTTTTCGGCAGTTCCGACGAGGTCGAACGCATTGCCGGCACTGTGCGACATGCACACGCCGACTGAAAGCGTGACGCTGCCAAGGCTGCGGCCAGTCTTCGGGTGCTTGAAATGGACACCGCGCAAAGCCGATCTAAGCAGCGCCATGAGGCGCACGACCTCCCGCTCCTCCCCCGCATTGATGAGGAAGCCAAAGCGGACACCGTCGAAACGTGCCGCCAGCTCGCTTGGCGGAAAGGCGTGCTGGGTGATGCCGCCGATATGGCGGGCGAGGTGATCGGCGATCGCGGCCGCCTGTTCGCCGGAAAGCCGCTGGCTGGTATCCGGCTCGGCGATCGCAACCCCACAGGCGAGCGGCAGATCGGGATCGGCATAGACCTTGGCGAGCGCCTTGTTGAAGGCGCGTCGGTTGGCAAGGCCCGTCACCGCATCCGAGAATTTCGTCGCCTCGAAATCGGCAAGCTCCTTCTGGACACCGGCGATGACGTGGGATTGCGCTGTGACGCTTTGCTCCAGTTCGGCGTTTTGCGACACCTGCCGCTCGGTTGCCCGCTTCAATGCCTGGATCGAGTTCTTCAACGCCGCCTGGCTTGCCTCGTCCGAAACGACGAGCGCCTTCGACGCCTCGCCGATCAACCGGCCGTAATCGTCGAGCGAGTTCTTTTCGCGCGACAAAAGGTTCATGAAATTGCTCATCTCGTCGCGCACGATCGTCGTCGAGCGTGCAAGAACGCTCGCCTCATGGTGATGCGGCAGGTATTTGCGGCCGAGTTCATCGAGTGCGGCCTGCGACTTGTTCTTGCCGAGCGCGATGAAGTCCCGCACCAGCTCGGGATTGGCGCCGGCATAGGCCTCGTACACCAGTTCGTAGTTTCTCGGGACGGCGTCGATGCCCATCTGGTGCATGGCGGTGGCGATGCGCAGGGCAAGGTCGTTGGGCATGGATTTCTTGTTGGCCATTTGCGCTCCGGCAGGGTTTGGAACGCAACATCTAGCATGCCCAACTTTCGGCTCCTCTAATAGAAGCTGTCGCATTTTAAGAAATCTTGAAGCGGGCTGTATCAATCGGGCACAGTCCGGTGTGGCCGCCGAATGCGCTTGGCAATGTCCCGCCGAGCCTTGTAATAGAAACCGCAAGGCCCTGACTTTTCGAACGGCGACTTTTGGAAGCTGCATGACCCTCATCATCGACACAAGGACCGAACCGGAGCGCGCATTGACGGCGGCTTGCGAAACGCTGGCCCGGGGTCTGCCGGTCGCAATTCCGACGGAGACGGTCTATGGCCTGGCTGCCGACGCGACAAGCCCGGACGCGATCAGCCGCATCTACGAAATGAAGGGCCGCCCGCGCTTCAATCCGCTGATCTTACATATCGCCGACTTCGACATGGCGCGACGTTATGTCGATTTTGATCCGATCTCGCAAAAGCTTGCCGAGGCCTTCTGGCCGGGACCCCTGACGCTGATCCTGCCGATGAAGCCGGCGAGCGGCGTTCACCCGCTTGCCTCCGCCGGCCTCGACACGCTCGGCATCCGCATGCCGGACGGGTTTTCACGGTCAGTGATCAAGCGCTATGGCAAGCCGCTGGCAGCCCCAAGCGCCAACACCTCCGGCAAGATCAGCCCGACCAGCGCCCAGCATGTCGAGGCCGATCTCGGCGGCAGGCTGGCGCTGATCCTCGACGCCGGGCCGGCCGACATCGGCCTGGAATCGACCATCATCAAGGTCGATGGCGACGAAATCCGATTGCTGCGGCCGGGCGGGCTTGATGTCGCCGATATCGAAAAACTGACAGGAAAGGCCGTACTGCGACCGGAAACCGCAGGGGCAGCGATCGAGGCGCCGGGCATGCTCGCCTCCCACTATGCACCGGCGGCGGCAGTGCGACTGAACGCGGTGGATGTCAAGCCGGGCGAGGTGCTGATCCGGTTCGGCGGCACAGCGATGCCGGGCGAAGCAAATGCCGCTTTGGTTCTCGATCTCAGTCCCTCCGCCAATTTGCGCGAGGCGGCCGCCAATCTCTTTGCCTATATGAAAAGAGCCGACGCGTCCGGTGCTGCGACCATCGCCTTCGGACCCATTCCGAGCGAGGGGCTCGGCGAAGCGATCATCGACCGGATTGAACGGGCAGCTGCTCCGAGGGAGGGCACGCGAGCATGAGACCTTGCCGAAACGCCGCCACCGAGGTATCGATCCCATGACGAACGCCATCCCCTCGCTAGACCTCATCGCCCGCTTCGCCGCCATCGTCGGCGACCGCAACGCGCTGACCGATCCGTCAGACATCGCACCCTATCTCATCGAATCCCGCGGGCTCTACAAGGGCGACACGCCGCTGGTGCTGAAGCCCGGCAGCGTCGAGGAGGTCTCGCAGATCCTCAAGCTTGCCAGCGAGACAGGTGCTGCGATCGTGCCGCAGGGTGGCAATACCGGGCACGTCGCCGGCCAGATCCCGCGCACGGGAGCGGCCGATATCGTACTGTCGCTGGAGCGGCTGAACCGCATCCGCGACATCGACCCGGTCGGCAACGTCATCGTCGCCGACGCAGGCTGCATTCTTGCCGACATTCAGACTGCGGCTGAGACGCATAACCGCCTGTTCCCGCTGTCACTCGGCTCGGAAGGCTCCTGCCGGATCGGCGGCAACCTCTCCACCAATGCCGGCGGCACCGCCGTGCTTGCCTATGGCAACATGCGGCAATTGTGCCTTGGCCTGGAGGTCGTGCTCCCGACCGGCGAGATCTGGGACGGGCTGCGGCGGCTGAAGAAGGACAACACCGGCTACGACCTGCGCGACCTGTTCATCGGCGCCGAGGGCACGCTCGGCGTCATCACCGGCGCGGTGCTGAAACTCTTTCCGCAGCCGCTTGGCCACCAGGTCGGCTTTGCGGGCCTGAAAAGCGTTGCCGACGCCCTTTCCCTTTTCGACAAGGCCTCGAGCCTCTGCGGCCCGGCTCTGACCGGCTTCGAACTGATGCCGCGGCTCGGCGTCGAGTTTACCGCGAAACACATTCCGGGCGTTCGCGATCCGCTGGACAAGGTGCATGCCTGGTATGTGCTGATCGACATCTCGACTTCGGATTCAGCAGAAACGGCCGAGAGAATGATGGGCGAACTGCTGGAGACGGCGATTTCAGACGGCCTCGTGGAAAATGCAGTGGTGGCCGCCAACGAGACCCAGCGCAGGAGCCTCTGGCACATGCGCGAAAGCATGTCACCGGCGCAGAAGCCAGAGGGCGGCTCGATCAAGCACGATGTCTCGGTGCCGGTATCGAGCATCCCGGCCTTCATGGAGGAGGCGGATGCGGCAGTCATGGCGGCCATTCCGGGCGCTCGCATCTGCGCCTTCGGCCACATGGGCGACGGCAATATCCATTACAACATCTCCCAGCCGGTCGGCGCCGACAAGGACGCCTTCATTTCCCGCTGGCGCGAGATCAACGCGATCGTCCACGGCATCGTCACGAAATACAACGGCTCGATCTCCGCGGAACACGGTATCGGCCAGTTGAAGCGCGACGAACTTGCCGAGGTGCGTTCGCCGGTCGAGATCGACCTGATGCAGCGCATCAAGCACGCCTTCGACCCGGCTGGGATCATGAACCCCGGCAAGGTGCTGAAGGCCTGACGAAAGATATCAGGCGCCGCCGGTCCGTAGCTGAGTGAGGCTGAGTAGTGTATCGGCGCTGATGCCGTTGCCCCCGCTTCCCGACATGATCAGTTCTGCGGGTGAGACATCGGTGTTGTTCTCGACGTCATAAAGTGCGGTGAAGCGCACCAGCAGCTTTTCCAATTTTTCCGGATCGTGCAGGTCTTCGACATCGAGAATCCGGTTAATGTAGTCGTACTGCACGTCCACGTCGGCAGCCGACATTTCTTCCGGAATGCTGAAGGTCGTCTGGATGACCTGCAGCAGCGCGCTATCGGCCAAAAGATCGTAGGCCGTGTTGACGCCAGAGGCCATGCGCCGGAAGTAGAGTGCGAGGCGCACGCCGGCATTGTCCTCGCCCTGTTGTTCCTCCAGCGTCTGGTTGAGATAAAGATCCTCGGTATCGAGCAGGCCGCGCCTGGTTTGAATCCCCGTTGCCGGCTCTGCCAGGTTGCCTTCGCTGTCGAAATTGAAGGAGGCGACGATTTCCTTGAAAAGCGTGGTGTCCGGCTCGGTATTGATGAAGCTCTTCGCGTCACTGAAATCGGATTCGAACATCTGCCGGACATAGTCCGTCGTATATTCCTCGGGATCTAGCCCGGCGGCGACGAGAATGAAATCGACCAGGCGCCGGTTCGAGAGAAGATCGTCCCGCGTTTCGATCTTCTCGATCTCGGCGCTGTAATACTTTGATTCCTCCGTCGCCTTGGTCTTGTCCTCCTCCGTGCCGAAGCGGCTCTTTTCGACGACATAGGACTTGGCGGTATTGAGGATTTCGCTTTCCGACTGCGCCAGCGTCGGCACGCCGAGTGTCCCGTCCGCGTTGAAGTTGAATGCCTTGGCCAGTTCGACGTAACGGTCGTCTTTCAGCGTGTAGACATAGCTCTTCGGATCGGTGAGGTCGCTGGTCAGCACCTTCTTCAGCTTGCGGGCCGTATCGCCTTCATCCTCAAGGCCGACGGCCGTCAGCGCCAGTTTCATAATCTTGGTATCGGCGAGCAGGTCATCAACATCCGCAACAAGGCTGATCAGTGTCTTGTAAGATTCGATCAGGCTTTCATCGGCGGCGTCGTTGGCGTCATTGTAGCGTGTCATCCAGTAAGCGGACGTGGTTGCAATCTGCTCCGTCGTCTGCGCCGTGTCTCCTGGCGCAAGCGAACCGTCCGCCTGGAAATTGAAGGCGGCGGCGAGTTCCTTGTATGCGGCATTATACTCGCCGCCTTGCGTGTTGGCATAGCTGGTCGAATCGCTGATATCACTGGTCAGGATGTTCTCCATCGTCGAGGTCAGCAGACTTGACGGCAGGCCGTAGGCGACGCGGATATAGGCGAACAACCGGGTATTGCTCAAAATATCGTCGACGGACGTGACGCTGCCGATCGTCGACTCATAAAATTCCTTGTTAAGCAAAGCAGCGGAGGAGGAAAGCCGCGGCTGCGCGAATGCATAGGCTTCGTTGACCGACGCCTTCTGGGTATCAGTCATCGGCTGGACACCGGCGGCGAGCGTTCCATCGCTCTGGAAATTGAAGGCGGCGGCAAGCGGGGTGTAATCGGGCGCGCTGTCGATCGCTGCCTGGTACTGCGCGATCTGCTGGCTCGCCGTACTGGTGCTGTCGGCCAGATCCGCGGCGGAAGCGCTGGCTTCTATGGCGTCGATCTTATCCTGGTAGCCCTGCTCGTAGGCCGCCGCTGCCGTATTCACATAACTGCTTGTATCGCTTTCATCGCTGCTAACGACGCCCTTGAAATGCGCATAGGACATATAGTCCGGATCGAAGCCGAGCGCGGTCAGGACATAAGTTTTAAGTTTCTCGTTCTGCCAGAGTTGGTCGGCAGTCGTGATCGTGTCGATCGCTGCGTTAAAATAGTTCGTGTCGGTCGCGACTGCGTCATTAAGATTGACGATGCTCTGATTGTAGAGGCCGATGAGAGCATCTTCCTGTGCATCACTTTGAACCACCTCCGTCGACTGCGAAAAACTGAAGGCCTGCGCGAAATTGCGGTAGCGTTCGTCAGTCAGTACGTTGGCATAGCTGCTCTCGTCGCTGAGATCGCTTTCCATGACCTTGCGCATGAAGGCCTTGGCATAGGTCATCTCTTCCAGACCATGCGCCTTCATCGCATAGGAATAGAGCCGGTAATCGTCGAGGAACTCGTCGATAGTAGTGACGTTGCCGATATTGGCCTTGTAATATTCGGTTTCGCGGGCAACCAGCACCTGCTCGGAAGTGCGCCGAATGCTCGTCTTCATGTCGCGGGTGATAAGATTGTAGTCGATATAGGTGGAAACCATTGCCGCTCTGCCGATCGCCTCAATTGCCTGACGGATGCTGTCCGGACGGACGCAATGCCGCACAGTACGGCCATAACCTCAGGCACCATCGCCCTTCAGCCTTGTGCGTGGCTTTTCCTTGAGCTGCGGTGTTGCGCCGGCTGATCGGCAAAATGCTGCCGATTTTCTTCAGATTTGGGAAACCCTGCCGCGTTGGTCTTTGCTAACCATCAGGAAATGCAAAGTTTTTTAACTGCAATTTTTAAGCGGTCTCAAACGGCCGCCGCCTATGCTCCAGCCATAGAGGACGAAAAGTCCCGAAGAGAAGACCGCGAACCGGCTCTCAAGGAAAACAAGGGCGATTGAAATGCTGAAGACACTTTCACAACCGGCTTGGGTCGAAACCACGCTGCGACTGGATCCGAAACGCTTCCCTCAGCAGGCAAGCTACAGCTTGCACGGACAGTCAAGCAATGTCACCATCAGTCTGGACGAGCGTGGAGCGGTGTTGCGCAAGGTCCTGCCTTCCAGCGGACTGCCCCTCTCGATCGCGCTGCCGGCGCGTGCCTTCAAGGGCGTTGCTGCCCGTGCGATCGACCATGGAGACGGAGAGGTGACCGTGACGCTGGAACTTCATCATGACGACCCGGATCTCTGCATCCCGCTTCTCGTCGCACATGACCTTTCCGACATCGCCGCCGATTGGCGCGCATGGTCGGAAGCCTACCGCACCCCGATGCTGATGGTGGAAGCCGACGGCGTTGCACGACCGCTGGAAGAGCATCTCGGCGAAGTGCGCACCCGCGATATCAAGCCGCGCCGCCGCCATTCGCTTTTCAACGATCGCCGCCCGCGCTTCCTGATGCGCCGCTCCACCGGCAGTCTCGGCGTCAACATGAAGATCGACGGCCGGGAAATTATCGCCCGCAGCTGATTTTCGACACAATGTCCGCACGTTCCTCCAGTGCAAAAGACCGGCCGTCCCTGCGGTCGGTTTTTTGTTTTCGATTTCAGCCAGTTATCAACGACTCGGAAA
Organism: Hyphomicrobiales bacterium; assembly: GCA_900474095.1. GTDB lineage: Bacteria > Pseudomonadota > Alphaproteobacteria > Rhizobiales > Rhizobiaceae > Pararhizobium. The sequence continues at coordinate 56,573 of UCOA01000017.1, forward strand.
AGGCGGCGAATGCCTTCTTGATGCCATATGCAACTTGCACAGTGCCGGCACGAGAAGGAGACAACCATGCGCAAATTCATCCCGGTGCATAATCCCTTAAAACGGAATCGCTTTAAGAATAAAATTATGCAGCAATTTCAAAGCGGCACAGCCTCCGTTGCGCGTCTTTTGACCCGCGGCACTGTAGGGTTCACCGCCGCCTTTTCCGCCGGCCTGACCGAGAAGAAGATCCGCCGCGACACAGAGCTGAGCTGGGCTTGAGTTGATGATTACTGCGGTGGACCCTTGCCCTCCGGCCATCCGGAGGGCTTTTTTATAGCAACCGCACCAGCAGCGCGGCGCAAAGCCCCACAAAGACGATCAATCCAACGACACCGTTGAACTTGAACAGGGCCAGGCATTGCGTCGTGTCGTGGATGTCCAGCACGAGAATCTGATAGAATAGCATGGCCGCCGCGACGAGCAGGCCGATATGGGCCAGGAATCCCGCTCCTGCGAGCGCGAATGAGACGAACAGCAGAAATACCGCCAGGCCGTAAAGGCCGAACAGCCAGGGGCGCGGGTGCTCGCCGAACCGCCGCGCCGTCGAGCGGACCCCGATCAGTTCGTCGTCCTCCCTGTCCTGATAGGCATAGATCGTGTCGTAGCCGATCGTCCAGGCGATCGCGCCGAGATAGAGGACGATCGCCGCCATCCCCAGCGTCCCGAATTCCGCCGACCAGCCCATCACGGCGCCCCAGGAAAAGGCAAGGCCGAGGAAAAATTGCGGCCAGTCGGTGAAGCGTTTGGCAAAGGGATAGACGGCGACGAAGACGAGCGAGAAGACGCCGAGAAAGATCGAAAAGCCGTTGAACTGCAGGAGAACAACGAGGCCGGCGAGTGCCTGCAGCACCATGAAGACCTTTGCCTGCAGCCGCGTGACGCGGCCCGATGGCAGCGGTCGCGACCGCGTGCGTGCCACTTCCATATCGATGTCGTGATCGATGACATCGTTATAGGTACAACCGGCACCACGCATCGCCACCGCGCCGATGAAGAACAGGATCAGGTGAAAGACGAAACGACCGAGCGAAAACGTGCCGAGCGTGGCCGCCGCATTGGCCGCCAGCCCAGCCGACCAGAAGCACGGCCACATCAGGAGTTGCCAGCCGATCGGCCGGTCCCAACGGGCAAGCTGCGCATAGGGCCAGAGCGGCCTCGGCAGGACGCGGTAGACCCAATTGTTGGACGGCGCATCGTGGACACGCCCGGAATCGGCTGGACTGGTGCTCATGCCATCTGTTTGCAACTGCCGAAGAGCGCGGTCAAGCGATCAGCTGTGGATGTCGGGGCGCAGACCTCAATCCAGCGTGAAATCGAAGCGGTAGATGGCGGAAAGGCCGACCAGAAACTGATTGCGGCTGCCGCCTTCCTTGACGATGCTCGAATCCGCTGCAGGACCCATCAGCCGCTTGTATTCGGCAAATGCGCTGGTCTCGAGCTTTTCGGTCGCCTGCCAGGTGATGGCCGCTCCAGCCCCGACCGAATTCAGGCCGCCGGACGGCGTGTATTGGGAATAGCCCGATTCTGCCGCTTCGGCTGAACTCACCCCGTAATAGGCATCGAAATAATCGCTTGTCGCCGCGGACAGGCGCGGGCCGGCGGAGATGCGGACATTGTCGCTGACATCGACGAAGCCATCCGCTGCGACATCGGCGACAAGGCCGTGATGGCTGCGGATGCCCTGGCGAAGCTCGGCCCGGATGCGCAGCCAGTCGGTGGGATAAACTTCCGCAAAACCGCCGAGTTCGCCACCGAAGCGCACGGGGTCGAGGCCCTCGAGCTTGGAGGAGGTATCCTCGTCTCGCTCGAAGATCAGCTTGCCGACGACGCCGGCGCGGAAGGCGCCCTTGTCGACAAAGGCAAAGGACGGATTGTCATTGCGCGAAGAGAACCGCACCGTGCTGCCGGCACGCCCGAGCGAAATCAGTGGCGCGGCCTGGAACAGGCGGTCGGAACCGCCCTCATATTTCGGCCCGAGGAAGCCCGCTACGCCGACTTTCAGATACCAATCACCCGACCAGAAATACTGGCCGTCCTGAGCCTGGGCGGCAGAGGAGAGGCCAAGAAAAACACTAACGGAAAGGGCAAGGGCAGATCGGCGGGACAAGTCGGAACTCCGGATACAAAACCCCTTTGATGCCGACACCAGCGCAACACCGGCGGCAGAGAACGGGGCCAACTGAAACGGTTCGTTTCGGCGCGGTTGTAGGCCTTATCTCACTACCATTCCGTTAACCAGAGACTTTCAGGCTTTCTTTTCCATATTCGCGCAACGCGATATAAAAAAACGTTGGTTTACAAACCGATAGGAAGAAAGAGATCTCCGGATTCACGGCGCGAAGTGGCAAAATTACATCGTCAGGACGCGCGTGATTTCAGATAGGTGCTGGGCGAACTGCCAAGCATGCGGCGAAACATCGTGGTAAAGGCCGCAATGTTTTCGTAGCCGGCATCGAGTGCGACATTCGTGACCGGCTCGCCGGCCGCCAG
>UCOA01000121.1 GCA_900474095.1 Hyphomicrobiales bacterium
ACAGAAAGGCCGCAAGAAGACATAGGCCGTCATTTTTCCCTCGATCGCATCGCTTGCCTCTCCCCAGGCGTCGCGATCGAGGCGGTGGGCAAGACGGTGCGGTCTTTGCCCCATTTGCGCGGTAGTGGCAATCTTGCTGCTGCCGCGCCTTTTTATCCGCCCCACCCCTGTTTTTGCCGTCAAAAGATAAAACCCCTTGCAATCAAAGATGTAAGTTCTCTCTAACTCCAATTTCCTTGCATATGACAAAGCGCGGCCTGCGGCTGTTTCTGTTCACACGCGCTCCAGCGCAACCGCAATGCCCTGCCCTACCCCGATGCACATGGTCGACAGCGAATAGCGGCCACCGGTCAGCCGGAGGTCGAGCGCCGCTGTGCCGGTTATCCGGGCGCCAGACATGCCGAGTGGATGACCAAGAGCGATGGCGCCGCCGTTGCGGTTGACGCGCGGATCACCATCGGAGATGCCAAGCTCGCGCAGCACGGCCAGCCCCTGGGACGCGAAGGCTTCGTTGAGTTCGATGACATCGAAATCCTTCGCCTGCAGCCCAAGCCGCGCCATCAGTTTGCGCGACGCCGGAACGGGACCGATGCCCATGATGCGCGGCGGTACGCCAGCGGCAGCGCCGCCCATGATGCGTGCAATCGGCGTCAGGCCATGTTTCTTCGCCGCGGCCTCAGAGGCGATGATGAGCGCGGCCGCGCCGTCATTGACGCCGGAGGCATTGCCCGCGGTGACCGACCCACCTTCCCGGAACGGCGCCTTGAGCTTGGCGAGCGTCTCGATCGTCGTTGCGCGCGGATGCTCGTCCTTGTCGACGACGACTGCATCGCCCCGGCGCTGCGGTATCGTGACGGAGGTAATTTCCTGCCCCAACCGTCCGTCTTCTTGTGCGGCAGCGGCCCTGTTTTGCGAGCGGACGGCAAAGGCGTCCTGGTCCTCGCGGTTGACCCTGTAGTCCTCAGCGACGTTCTCTCCGGTTTCCGGCATGGAATCGACGCCGTATTGCTTCTTCATCAACGGATTGACGAAACGCCAACCGATCGTTGTGTCGTGGATTTCGGCCGCGCGGGAATAGGCGCTTTCGGCCTTGGGCAGTACGAAGGGCGCCCGCGACATACTTTCGACGCCGCCGGCAATCATCAGTTCAGCCTCGCCGGAACGGATGGCGCGGGCAGCTGCGATCACCGCATCCATGCCCGAGCCGCAGAGTCGGTTAATCGTCGTGCCCGAGACCTCGAGCGGCAGACCGGCCAGCAGCAGCGACATGCGCGCGACGTTGCGGTTGTCCTCGCCGGCCTGGTTGGCGCAGCCGAAGATGACGTCATCGACCGCCTGCCAATCGACGAAAGAATTGCGCGCCATCAGCGCTTTGAGCGGGATCGCTCCGAGGTCGTCGGCACGAACGGAGGCCAGCGCTCCGCCGAACCGGCCGATCGGGGTTCGGATATAGTCGCAGATATAAGCGTCAGCCATCACACCGCCTCCTTGTCGCCCTCATGGGCCTTCCTTGTACGAGCGTTGATGTCGCGCAGCGTCGTGAGTTCGGTCTCGGTTGGCACGGGGGTCTCGATCACCTGATCCACGAACTTGATCGGCCAGCCGCAATTCTCGACGATCTGCTCGCGCGTCACGCATTTGTGGATCGAGACGACGGTCAACTCCTTGGTGACGGGATCAGGCTCCAGAATGCAAAGATCGGTGATGACGCGGGTCGGTCCCTTGGTCTTCATGCCCAGCCGTTCGCGGTGGTCGCCGCCTTCGCCGTGACCCATCGAGGTAATGAAGTTCAGCTTGTCGACAAAACCGCGCTTGGAGAGCGCCATGGTGATGAAGACCTGGCCGCAATTGCTGGCAATCTCCGGCGCGCCTCCGCCGCCCGGCAGGCGGACCTTCGGCTGTTCATAGGGGCCAACGACCGTCGTGTTGAGATTGGCGAACCTGTCGATCTGGGCGCCGCCAAGGAAGCCCGTAGTGATGCGGCCGCCCTGCAGCCAGTAGCGGAACATCTCGGGCACCGACACCGTGAAGAGGGCAGTGTCGCACAGTTCGCCGTCGCCGATCGACAGTGGCAGCACATCCGGCTTCGTCCCGACCGTGCCGCTTTCGTAGATCAGGGTGATATCTGGCGCATGCGTGAGGCGGGCGACGTTGCAGGCGGCCGAGGGCGCGCCGATACCGACGAAGCAGACGTCGTCATTGGTGAGCGCGCGGGCAGCGGCGATGGTCATCATTTCGGTCGGGGTAAAATCGCTCATCGTTGTCTCCTCAGCCAGCCTTCTTCGCATACGTGGCAAAGTCTTCCGGACCGGCCTTCATGACATTTTCCTCGATCCATTTCTGGAAACTGTCGCGATCGCGGGCGATCTCGTCCCAAGCGATGTAGAACGCGTTGGACCGCGGGTAATAGCCCTGCGCATAGGACGGAAAGGCGCCGCCGGGTACCTCGACAACGTTCGTGACCGCCCAAGTCGGCAGAACGACGGAATTGCGCGAGGGCGGGTTCAATTCATCGACGATTTCCTCGACGGTGACGATCGAGCGTTTCGCTCCCAGCACGGCTTCCTTCTGGACGCCGACTATACCCTCGAGCAGCACATTGCCTTTCCGGTCGGCTCGTAGCGCATGGATAATCGTCACGTCCGGGCGGATGGCCGGAACGGCAGCCAGCACTTCGCCGGTGAAGGGGCAGGTGACCCGCTTGATATTCGGGTTCACCTTGGGCAGGTCGGCACCGATATAGCCGCGAAGCATCGCGAAGGGCAGGTTGGCCGCACCTGCCTCGTAAGCATTGGCCATCGCCGCATGGCTGTGCTCTTCGATTTCCAGAGGGCGAGGCCACTGGTTCTCTACAGCATCGCGAAAACGATGCAACGAGCCGACGCCCGGATTTCCACCCCAGGAGAACTTCATGCCGCGTGCAGCGCCCGCGCCGATCAGCTGGTCATAGAGAATGTCGGGCGTCATACGGATCAGGAAGAGATCCTTCTTGCCCTGCCGGATCACCTCATGCCCGGCGGCATAGGGGATCAGGTGAGTGAACCCCTCCATTGCGACGGTGTCGCCGTCTTTCACGTTCTCGGAAATGGCATCCGCCAGCGAAGTCAATCGCGCCAAGGCATTCTCCTCCTCTAGATCTCAGGTCTGCGGCGCAAATAAGCGCTCAAATCTCACGGTCGTCAAATATTTTGTGCGCTATTTGACATTTGTTCGCATATCGCACATAATGAACTGATTTTAGGAAGGGGAGCGCCTGATGCGCGAAACGGATTTTGTCAGTGGCTTTGCCCGGGGACTGAAGGTGATCGAAGCCTTTGGCGAAACACGGCAAAGGCTGACGATTGCGGAGGCTGCAAAGCTCACGGACCTCGACAGGGCGACGGTGCGGCGCTGTCTTCTGACGCTCACCGAACTCGGCTACGCAGACTACGACGGCAAGTTCTTCACTCTGACGCCGAAGGTCCTGCGGCTCGGACATGCCTATCTGTCCGCCACGCCGCTGCCGCTGTTGATTCAGCCTTACCTCGACCAACTCTCTGAAAAATCGGGGCAAAGCGCATCGGCGTCCGTGCTGGACGGAACCGACGTCGTCTATATCGCCCGCGCCTCGCAAAAGCGCGTCATGTCGATTAACCTTTCGCCAGGCTCGCGCCTGCCCGCCTATTGCGCCTCGATGGGACGCGTCCTTCTAGCAGCCTTGCCGGAGGCGGAGGCGCGCGACATCCTCGATCGCTCGGACCTCAAGGTCAACACGCCGCTGACGAAGACCGATCCGTACGCGCTGATGGAAGAATTGCGCCGCGTCCGTGCTGATGGTTACGCGGTCATCGACCAGGAATTGGAACTCGGCCTTTGCTCGATCGCTGTCCCGGTGGAAAACGACCGCAGTCGTGTCGTCGCCGCGATGAATATCGGCGCACCTGCCGTCCAAGTGCCTGCAGCCGAGATGGCTACGCGCTATCTGCCGCTGCTGATGGAGGCGAGCAGGGCGTTGCGGCAGGTGCTGCGGTAGGTGACTCGCTGTAAAACTCTGGCCCGCTCGGATATGTGCGCGTTGACGCTTGAACTACGCGTTGTAGCGCTGCGGTCGAGTTGCGTTGGCCGGCTGCGTTGCAAAAAGCGCCGGCCTTTCGGACTCTATAGCGCGGCCCGCATTCAACAGGGATCGGAAAGACCGCGTTTCGATCGTACTGCGTCAGTTCCTTCTGCAACTTTGGTAACCAAGCGCGGCTTGCCGTGTCCATATCGTTCATCGTTCCAATCCTTCCAGTGGCGATCATCGGCAGGATTGCCTGAAACGCATGTCGACAAAGCGAACTCAACGATGCGCCTATCTTCTCGTTTTCATGGATGTCGGCATTTGCGCGACATGCCTTACTGACCTCCTTGCCCGGCAAGCCACGCCGCAGTTCCACGCAGGTTGTGGAGCCTCCTGGAGCGAAGGGTAAGTCTTTCGGCTGAGTGCGTTCGAAACGTTCCGCATGAATTGGGAGGCGTCGACAAGCAACCAAGATCTGAACAAAATGGTGGTGGCGGTAAACGCGTGTCAGTGATTTCGCCAAAGGTAAGCAGCGGCGTGCACCCGCCAGCTTCTAGGCTCTTTTGAGTACCAGCAGAATTGCGAGGAGGAATAAAGGAGAACGAAATGACGATTTTCGGTGAAACGAAAAGTCCCGTTTCGCAGTGGGCAACGAGCGCCAACCAGCGCATTATCGAGTGGCTTTCTCTCATTAATCCAATTGACGACACGATTTTTGGCACTGAGAACAACGACACTCTCAGTGCAACGGCCAATGGCGTCATCGTCTTCGGGCTTGATGGTGATGATGACCTGAGCAGCGCGTTCAATCGAACAGCGCTGATCGGCGGCAGGGGCCATGATACACTTGCCACCGAAGTCATCGTCCCATTACAAGGCAGCGAACCGGTTCACGGGCTTGCCATCCAGACCGGCGGCGCGGGCAACGATTCCCTAAATGCGACAGTGACGCTTCAGGGCGGAGACGTGACGGTTCAGGACAGACAATTGCGCGCGGAGGTTTTGCTTGATGGTGGCCACGGCAACGACGTCATCAACGCCGTGGCGAATGTGGCGCGCCCGGTATTTGGAAATGTGACCGTAACCACTCACATTCTCGGTGGCGCCGGCAACGACATCATTGATGCCGTCGCGGACGCCCGAGGTGCTTTTGACCGCAACTTCGCCGCGAATCGCATCGATGGCGGTTCCGGCAACGACCACCTTACAGCTCATGCTGAAACAGACCTCAACGGATCTTTTGGCACAGCGATCAACATTCTCAAGGGTGGCAGCGGCAACGATGTCCTGGATGCCTCGGCCAGGGGCGTGTCCAACGCCACCGAGCTGGTGTCGAATACCCTTCAGGGCGGCCGAGGCGATGACGTGCTGCGCGCTTTCAATCTGTCAGATTCCAATTCGCGGGCGCCGGTCGGCATCAACAAGCTGTGGGGCAATGAGGGTGATGACGTCCTGGAAGCAATCCATTCCACCGATGGCGAAAACACCATCACGGATGTCACCAATCGCCTGGATGGCGGTAAGGGAAACGACAATCTCAAGGCGGATTCCACCGCGCTTGGCGGTTTTGTATCGGCCCTAAACCAGTTGAAGGGAGGCGGCGGAAAGGACATCCTATCGGCGCACCTTGAGGTCGACGCTCATGGCGGGCGAAGTTTACCCGACCTTAATTTGTACGACGTTGCGAATGTTTTGAATGGAGGAGCCGGCTGTGATCAGCTCGAGGCCTTTCTCTCGGTAACGGCTATCTCCTTTGTGACAGATGAATCCCACGCGGAGAACCTGTTGAACGGTGGCTGCGGCAATGACACGCTTGTGGCAACAGTGGAGGCCGGCTCGGTTGGAGCAAGCTTTCTGAAGGGCGGGTCGGGGAATGATCAGCTCACCGTATTCGGCGGATCGGGGAATGTCCTCGATGGGGGAATTGGAAAAGATTCGCTGACTGGCGGCATCGGGGACGACCACCTGATTGGGGGAACCGGTGCCGACAGGTTCGTGGTTGCGCCGCTGAACGGCAGCGACACGCTCGATTTCGAGGTGGGTCGGGACATCATCGACCTGACCGCCTTTGCCGCAAACGGTATTCACAGTCTCGCCGACCTGAACATCGAGGTGACCGGCGGCAGCAGCATCGTCCACTTTGATCTCAATAACGATCTCACGGTCGTCGGCGTGCAGAACTTGAGTACAAGCGATTTCTGGTTCGGGTGATGGCGGCCGTACCTCAACGCACGATCATCACCGCCTGGCCGCGTGCCCGGTGAGCGAGATCCGCGCCCGTCCAGAAACATCGTGGAAGGCAATCGAAGATGATCACCGGGCATGACCTGCATTGCTGATTTCGCGCCCGCCATAGACCACGCGGTATCTGCCGGTCTCGACAGGAAACATGGCGTAGGCGATCCCCTTGATGGTCTCGGTCTCATGGTCCACGGGCAATCCGTCGCGGCTGATCGCGTATAGCTCTTTGCCGGCGGTTCGCGCCGGGACCATTCCGCGCAGCATCGTACCGGTTCGCCGGTCGGCGAATGCTTCGAACGTCAGGGCGCTGTCGTCCCGGGCGAGCTTTGCGAAATGCGAGTTGTTGCGGCCGTCGGTCCAATCAAGCAATTGCTGTACCGAAACCAGCGGCACGCCGCGGGCTTTTGCCGCCGTCGTCAACTGCCTGTCGAAATCGTCACCGAAGTCGTAATGTGTCCCGAACGCGCCATAATAACCGTCAGGCCCCAGCGCCCGGTCGAGTTGGCTGTCGATGGCCGACGGGAAGCGCATGCCGCTCTCGTTCACCAGATGCGTCGCCAGCTGGTAGACGTCGATCATGCTGCCATCGAGATCGGCAAACCGCATCGGCAGGCCGGAGCCGGTCATGAAGCCGGGACGGTCCTTGATCCACGACCCCGGCCAATAGTAATAGCTCAGGTCCATGCGGACCCCATGACGCGCCTCCACCTTCGGCGTCGTTGCCCAGTCGCTCCATGCGACGCAATGCGTGCGGCTTCCCGTCTGCGGCGGCAAGCCAGGATAGTTGGTGCGGAATTCGTAGAGGTCGCGGCTGAACATGCTGGCGAAGTCGAGCGGCAGTAAATTGGTGCACCCCCTGTTGACATGAACGCCGATGTCAAAGCCGTCTGCGGCATAGCCAAGCGCCTCTTTGGCCGACAAGCCGCCATTCGTGTAGACCCACGAGGTGGCGCGATAACATTCCCATGCAGTGAGCGAGCAACCCTTCGGCTCGGCGGCCCTGAGCCGGTCGAATGCCGCTTTGGTTCCGCTTGGCGTGCCGTGATCATCGCCCGCCATCACCACGACCGCCTTGTGTCCGTTGGGAAAGTACCACAGCCGCGGCAGCGGTGCCTTGCCCTCGAGCATGAAATTCATCAGGTTGACGAGCAGTCTCTGTTGCTCGTCCGCCACCGGGATGGCGATCCGATCGAAGTCGTTCCAGTCGGATTGCTCGTCGCCTTTTTTGGCGCCGAAGAACAGATCATTGGGCCGGATGACCGGATTGCCGTCGCGCTCGTCGCCGACCCAGGCCGGATTGCCTTGGCGCGTGTAGATGACAGACCGGGCGAGATCGTAGGTGAACGCCGCCGCCTGACCGCCGGAATTGCCAACGCTGCGCACCGTGATCGCCGGGTTTGCAGTAGCGCTCGACCTGTTGCTGTAGAGCCGGGCGATTTCGCTCGTGCCTGTTTTCAACCGGTATAGATCGGCCGCGCCATGATACTGGATCGTCTCGCCGACAATGCCGTGTCCAGGAGCGGTTGCCGTATCGATCAGCAGATAACCTTCGTTCAGCGAGGCGGCCTGGTCCTCCAGCCCCAACAGGCCGGCCAGCCGCTTGTCCGGGCGCATGGTAATCAGATCGCCGCCGGTGTGGACCCAGTCCGAAAACATTGCCGCTTGCGCCGCGCTGAGCGGCATTTCCCCCAGCAGGGCCATGTCGAACCGGTCGAGCAGTTCGGCGCTAACGTGCGAAAGGTCGACGCTTTCGAACGACCCTATGCCTTCGGCCCGCAGTATCTCGCTGTAATAGGTGCTGAAGGGCAAAGCGCCCGAGGTGACGACCAGCACCGGCCCGCCAAAACCATGGGCAAGATCGCCCCGCGTCGTGAACGACCAGCTGTGGCCGGCCGCCAGCGGGTTGCCAGCCTTGTCCCGGGCGCCAGGAGCAATCGTCGCCGTATACGTCATCGCGCTCTTAAGGGGCATGGCCGGAGCAAGCACGGCCGAACGGGTCCACCTGTCGTAGGAGATACTCGCCTCGACCGGTACGCCCTTTGCCGAGAGCCGAAACGAGTCAACGCCGATGGAGGCGGGATCGATGTCCTCACTGAAGGTCACCGTGACCGCGGCGCCGGGATCGACATCTACTCCATTAGGCAAGGGTGCAACCCAGGACACTGCTGGAGACCTATCGTCCTGTAAGGCGAGCATAACCAGACCCGTCGCCGCCAGCATTGCCGCGGCGATCAGCATCAGGCGCTTCCGGTCTCTGGCCATGCTTGCCGTCGCCTCCCTTGTCTCGTAATGGGATCCGGACATCATTGGTTCCATAAGCGCAATCTAATTGAACTGTTGGTCCAAGTGGTGGCGAACTTTGGAATGATGTCTTCATAGCGGCGCAGATGCACACCCGCCTCCAGTGCCGCTGTGACGGTCCTCCGTGATCCGCCGACGCTAACACGACGGTTGAAGCGGAACTCGGGGCGAGACCGATGGCGCTGGCGACGGTCTCATGAGAAGGTTAAGCTGGTGTAGCAGTCGGGCCGGCAAAGACAGACTGGGTTCCGGCAATTCAACCGCCGAGGGGTTTTTATGCCTGCAGTGTCGGACCTGAGCTACGATGCCTGGGTGAAGCACGCGTTCGGCCCGCCGGTCCGGCCGCATGGCTACCCCTGGTTCTTCGATGAGGACCCTCCTTGGTGGGATCCCCAACCGCCTGTCGCCATGGATTACCTCACAAGGCTCTTTTCGACGACCGAACGGTCACTCGCCGGCTTTTCCGACGCGCAGATCGCGCAAGGGTTTAGGTATCTGTTGAGCACGAGCGCCTCGGGCGACAACGGGTGGTTCTACAGTACGGCCGCGCCCACAGAAGTGCGCCTGCGCTGCATCGAGGCGATCGAGAACGTCTTCGCCGACCTGTTCGCGCGGCGCTGCACCACTGTGTTGGGTCACGTCGACGAACCCGGCGCGGCTCCCTTGAACAGTGTCTGCTACATGTGGTGGGACGAGTTTCCATGCCTGGCGCTCCCGAACGATCCAGATTGCGACCTGCTGCAGAGGGCTGCGATCGATGTCATGCGTCGAACGCTGAGGCTCGACGCGATCGCCTGCCAGGAGGCAGCCCTGCACGGCCTCGGCCATTGGGCGCGGTATCGGCCAAACGACGTTGCCGCGGCCGTCGATGAGTTCCTCGGCGACGGCCGCGTCAGGCGAGCCGAACTCGTCTCCTATGCCCGATCCGCCAGGTGCGGCTGTGTCCTTTGAAACGTCGTGACACCGCCCTTCGTGGGCTGACTTTTTAGGTCGTGCTAAGAGCAATTCATGTGATGTATTTACCGGCCGGTAGTGGCGCGGCCGGAGCGACCAATCGATTTCGGATCGTCGAGCGTGGAGTTCAATGCTTTAGCCGCGGACCAACTCGCAGCGGCCATATTGAGCATTCAACTCAACCGACCTCCTTGGTGGCGGCAATCCCGTTTGCAAGCGACCGAAAGAGAATGCGATTGCGGCCTTGCGTCTTGGCGTCGTAGAGCGCGGCATCCGCCACCGACAGGAGACGGCTCGGCTCCGTCAGCAACATACGCCCTCTTGCACTGGATATGCCGATACTCGCGGTCACCCTTCCGAATTCGCTCCGGGAGTGGACAATATTCTCCTCGTTGAGATGAAGCGCAAATTGCTCGGCGACGACGATCGCTCCTTCCGGCCTGGTTTCGGGGAGCAGAACAACGAATTCCTCGCCGCCGTAGCGCGCGGCAATATCCGCCGGACGCCTTACCGATTTAAGGAGACATCTGCTGACAATGCGCAAGCATTGGTCTCCTGCAGGATGCCCGTAGGTGTCGTTATATGCTTTGAAGCGGTCGATATCGACCAATAACAGGCTAAGCGGAGTGTTGTTCCTGGCGCATCTCGCGGCCTCCCGGACGAATGCCTCGTCGAAGGCCCGACGATTGACGATACCGGTCAAACCGTCTGTTTCGGACAAAGTCTTCAATTGCTCCGCAGAGGCCCGAAGAGCGACTTCTGCCTGCTTCATCCCGCTAATATCCGATACGACGACAATCGCCGTGCCGTCTTCGCCGAGTCTCGTCCTGATGCTACGCCAGTCTCCGTTGTAAAGCTGGACCTCTTCGTTCTTGTTGCGGTGAAGTGTGGCGGCAGCCTCCCTCGCCCATTCCTTCCCTGCCTCCAGCGGGATACCGACCCGTTCGCGCGTTTCGACGACGCGGCGAACGATATCGCTGATATGGGCACCAACCACGCGGGCATCGCCGGATAACGGGAAAGCATCGCGATATTGCTCATTGCAAAACAGAAGGAAGCCATCGCCGTCAAACATGGCAAAGCCATCGGACATTCCGGCCATGGCATGCGACAGCAAGTTCCTGTTTTTCCGCAGCTCGCGTTCGAGAGCGGTCCTTTCCGTAATGTCCCGCGTTACCCCTGCGAGGCCGATGACACGCCCTTCGTTGTCTCGAAGCGGAACCTTGGAGGCCAACATGAACCTGTCGCCGATATGTTCGAAAGAGTCGATTAGGGGTGTTCCAGTGCGCATGACCTCCTGTTCATGATGATACAATTCGTCCGCGAGTGGTGGCGTCATGAGGTTGAAGTCGGAAAGTCCGAACATCTCGTCGGCAGAATTGAACCGAAAGAGACGGACCATGTTGTCGTTGACGGTGATGAAGCGGCTGTCGCGGTCTTTTACGTAAAGATAATCGGGCGATTGCGAAAATGCCGTCTCCAGCATCCTCCGCTCGCGATGCAGTTGGCGCGTTCTCAATAATATGAAACCGCAGATTATGGTTGCGGCGCAGTTCATAACGGCCATGGGCAGGCCGACCGCCGAAAGCGTATCGACCTTCGACAACGTGGGTAGCACCGCCATCAAAATAAAAAGTGCACTTCCCACCGCGACGGTTAGGAAAAAGACGTCCAGGAACCGCGGCGTCCTCTTCCTGACCAAGAAATACGCTGCCAGGCCAATGGCTGAAACGGCCATTATTGCCAGAACACCGTCGACCACGGCTGCGCCACCAATCACAATACGAAAAACGACGGCAAGCGGCGCGGCTATGCCAACGGCGAGCGGGCCGCCAAACATGCCCGCGAGCGCGAGAGGCGCGAAGCGTAGATCGATATAGATACCGGGGTTGAATTCAACTGCCAGCAGGACAGAGCCGATTGAAGTCCCCCCTGCTATGATCCCGAAGACGACCCTTTCGCATCGGACAAACAGCCGCTGGAACCAGATAGACAAATGGGCCCAAATCGAAAACGCCAAGCTTACAAACGCAAGATTACCAACGAACTGCTCCCAGATGCTATTCATCACGCTGCGTCGGCCTTCTAGGCATGTTTTGAAGGAACCACCTTACGGCAGCGCTGGTTTGAGTTTGGTTAAGTCGAGAGGATCAGTTTATCAGCGACCGAGGCAATAGTGTCCACTTTTTACCTTTGTCCTCCACATCACACATTTGAAATGCGCTCAGTGCGAAAGAGGCCTTGTGGATCGCAATTTCCAGCTGTCTCCTCCTTTTCGCTGACCATCCAGCCTGCGACGCTACGGAAAATCGCACTTACGGAACGCAACACGCTGGTGGAGGGACCGCACTCTCCTCACCATCTGTCCTGCCTCGCATCCTGGAGGATAAAGCGCGCTGCTTTTTCCGCGATCATCAGGGTCGGCGAATTTGTGTTGCCACTGGTAATGGTCGGCATGATCCCGGCGTCGACGACGCGCAGCCCGGCGACACCTTTCACCCTCAGGCGGCTATCGACGACCGCCAAAGGATCGCCGTCACGCCCCATTTTCGTCGTCCCAACGGGATGGAAAATGGTGTTGGCGATATCGCCCGCGAGCTTGGCCAGATCCTCATCGCTCTGGAACTCTCTCCCCGGTTTCCATTCTTCCGGTTGGTATTTGGCGAGCGCCGGCTGCGACACGATTTTGCGGATCTGGCGGATGCTGTCGGCGGCAACCTTGCGGTCTGCATCTGTGCTCAGATAGTTCGGCGCGATTGCCGGCGCATCGCTGGTCTTGTTCGAGCGAATGCGCACGGTCCCAGTGCTCGTGGGTTTCAGGTTGCACACGCTCGCCGTGAAGGCGGCAACGCTGTGCAGTGGCTCGCCGAAGGCGTCGAGACTGAGCGGCTGGACGTGATATTCCAGATTGGCGTGCGCCTGCTTGTCGTCGGAGCGCGTGAAGGCGCCGAGCTGCGAAGGCGACATGCTCATCGGCCCACTGCGGCGCAACGCGTATTCGAGACCGATTTTCGCCTTGCCGATGAGACTGTTGGCCAGAGTGTTGAGGGTCTTTGCCCCACTCACCTTGAAGACCGCGCGAATCTGCAGGTGATCCTGCAGGTTTTCTCCAACTCCCTGGAGATCCAGCGCAACGTCGATGCCGTGTTTCTTCAGCAGGCTTGCCGGACCGATACCCGACAGTTGCAGGACTTGCGGCGAACCAATCGCGCCGGCGGAAAGGATGACCTCCTTCTTGGCGCGCACCTGTATTCCTTGACCCTGTCGATGAAGAACGACCCCGACACAGCGCTTGCGCCCTGTCGCTTCGACCTCGATGGAGAGCCGTTCGACGTGAGATTCCGTCCAGACGACAAGATTGGAGCGATTTCGGATTGGGCGCAGAAATGCCTTTGAAGTATTCCAGCGCCAACCGGATTTCTGATTGACCTCAAAATAACCGACGCCCTCGTTGTCGCCGCTGTTGAAATCGTCGGATCTTGGAATCCCGGCTTCGACGGCTGCCTGCGCGAACGACTCCAGAATGTCCCATTTCAATCGCTGTTTCTCAATTCTCCACTCGCCGCCATGACCATGCATGTCGGAGAACCGGATGTTGCCACCCGTTTGTGGATCAGCGCCCCCATCAAGCCTGTAATGGTCTTCGTGTGCCTTGAAGTCGGGCAAGGTGTTTTCCCAGGACCAGGCATCATCGCCTGTCGAAGCCGCCCAACCGTCGTAGTCACGCGCCTGCCCGCGCATATAAATCATGCCGTTGATGGAGGAACAGCCGCCGAGCGTCTTGCCACGAGGGTAGCGCAGCGACCGGCCGTTCAACCCAGCGTCCGGTTCTGTCTTGAATAGCCAATCCGTCCGTGGGTTACCGATACAGTAGAGATAGCCAACGGGAATATGGATCCAGGGATAGTTGTCCTTCATTCCCGCCTCCAGCAGCAGCACGCGCTTGGAGGAATCTCGGCTGAGGCGATTGGCGAGCAGGCAGCCGGCGGAACCGGCGCCGACGACGATATAGTCGAACGCCTCACTTGCCTGCAAGGTGCGGGAGCGCGTCATCGGACGGTAACTCCGCCCTGATGCAGGCTTCGACTATAACTTGTGTGTGCTCGGCTTGTCATTGTAGGCGTCCTCTTCACGTGTCTGATTGAATACACAGGCGCGCGCCGGAAAATCCAATGACAAATGAAGTCGAGCATTATAAGTCAAATTAATATGACCTACCCAATCGATCTCAAGGCACTGAGGGCGTTCGTCACCGTTGCGCGCGAGGGAAACGTCACGCGCGCCTCGGCGCAACTGCATCTTACGCAGCCCGCGCTCAGCTTGCAGTTAAAACGGCTGGCGGCAGACACCGGCATCACGTTGTTCCGCCGCACGTCGACAGGTTTGGAGCTTACCCACGAGGGTGCGTTGCTTGCCGCCAAAGCCGAACGAGTGCTCGCCTCGTTGCTGGATTTCCGCCAGACAGCTCAGCATCTCGAAACGCAGGTGCGAGGCAAACTGCGGATCGGCACCATTATCGATCCGGAGTTTACCAGGCTCGGCGCCCTTCTGAAGGTACTGGTCGAAAACGGGCCGGGAATCGAAACGGAGTTACGCCATGGAATGAGCGGAGTGGTGCCGGAGCGGCTGAAACGAGGCGAGCTGGACGTTGGATTCTTTCTCGGGGACATCAGTGATTTTGACCCCGTCGCCGGATTTGCGGCCAAAGGGCAGGACAATCTCTTTCGGGCAAAGCAACTCGCGCGGCTGACCTACCGGGTTGTTGCGCCTCCGTCTCTCGCCGGATTCGTCCGCGGCCAGGATTGGGCGGAACTTGCTGCCCTGCCATGGATCGGTACGCCACCTGCGTCGGTACACAACCGGCTGCTGGGGCGGTTGTTCGGTGAGGCTGGCGTGCGACAGAACGTCGTCGCGTCGGTCGATCAGGAGGCGTCCATGCTGGCAATGGTTCGCACAGGCGTTGGGCTCAGCCTTTGTCGCGAGGCGATTGCTCTCCACGAACAGCAGGCCCATGGTTTGGTGATCGCCGACCACGTCCAGGTCGAGACCGCCCTGAGCTTTGTCAGCTTGAGCGCCCGCTCCGACGATCCCCCAATCGCATTTGCATTCGACGCAATTCGGCGGGTGTGGGGTTGATAAACATTTGCCAGTGTCATCTCCTGCACTGCATCACAACGTTTACGAACCTCAGTGTCCGCTGGCTTACCCCTATGCTGGCCTTCACCAGCACCCCCAATGCTGGCTCGGGGGTGCCGGATCATTGACCTGCGGCGTCTACACAAACAGAAAGTCGTTCGAGTTGAAATTTGCAAGTCCGCCGAGCGTGGTGATGTTGTCGAGTTCAGCAACAAGCACCGCGCCGCCGGCTGAGCCCGGGTTAGGATCGTAATAGACGGCAGCATTGCCGAGATCCGTATTGTGGAACACGAACAACGCCCCGGTGGTTATATTGCCATAACCATTGATGGTACTCTGGACGGTCGCGTCTGTAACGCTTCCATCTGTTTTCACCGCAACTTCCGTTCCGGCAACATTGATCGCGGCGTTATTCCCCACCTTGAAGTTTTGCACGTTTGTATTGTTGTTGCCGACGGCGAATTCGAATGTTCCGCCTCCAACATCAAACTGGAATCTATCCGCGGTGGTGCTGCTCGTTCCAGCGTTAAAGTCAGCCACATGGTTCGTCGTGTCGGCAAGCTTTTGGAAAAAGAAAGTGTCATTTCCCGCGCCTCCGCTCAGGGTGTTGTTGCCACTACCACCATTCAGGGTGTCACTCCCGTCCTGGCCGAACAGAGTATCGTCACCACCCAAACCGAACATCATATCGTTACCGCCGCCGCCGTAAAGCACATCGTCGCCCGTTCCGCCGCTCGTGTCCTGAGAATTGCCGTTGGCACCGGTTATGATAGTGAACGTCTCGGTCTTCTCGAAAGCCGGCCCTATGGGATCACCGGTCTGTGTCGCCTTCACCGCCACCGAAAACGTCCCGTTCGGAGTTAGGTCGCCTGAACTCAGCGTATTTCCGGTAATCGAGAACAGCCCCGCATTCGACTGCGTAACAATGCTGAAGGTGAACCCGCCTGTGTCGGGATCGGTCGCATTGAGCAGTCCGCTGAACTGAAAGTCGTTGAAGCTGACGTCGTCGGCCGGTACGACAGGCGTCAGCTTGATGTCGGTTGGAGCCTGCCTGGGTGGCCCATCATCAGCGCCGGTGATATTGACGACG
>UCOA01000149.1 GCA_900474095.1 Hyphomicrobiales bacterium
GGCGGAGGTGATGCCGGGCACGATCTCATAGGTAACCCCGGCATCTCGCAGCGCAGCCATTTCTTCACCAGCACGGCCGTAGACCAGCGGATCGCCCGACTTGAGCCGCACGACGCGCTTGCCGTCCTCACCGAGGCGAACCAGCAATTGATTGATTTCTTCCTGTGACTTCGAGTGGCAGCCTTTGCGCTTGCCGACTGACAGACGTTCGGCATCGCGGCGCCCCATGTCGACGATCGCCTGCGGCACCAGAGCATCATAAACAATGACGTCCGCCTCCATCATCACCCGCTGCGCCCGCAAGGTCAGAAGGTCCTCGGCGCCCGGACCGGCACCGACCAACCAGACATGACCGGGAACACGATCCACCGACTGCAGCAGCCTGGATGCCTCGCGGCGGGCTTCCGCCACATTGCCGAGCGCGACCTGATCTGCAACGGCACCGGAGAAAAAGCGGCGCCAGAAGACGCGCCGCGACACGCCGCGCGGCAAGAGGCGGTCGGCAGCGTCCCGATAGGCCTGCGCCAGCGATGCAAGTGCGCCGAGCGAGGGCGACAGCAGTTGATCGATCTGGGCGCGGATCATCTGCGCCAGCACGGGACCAGCGCCTTCGGTTCCGATCGCCACGGCGACCGGCGCGCGATTGACCAGCGCCGGCGTCAGGAAATCGCAGAATTCAGGTTGATCGACGGCGTTGGCGGGAATTTTCTGCTCGCGGGCAGCCGCGACAATGACACGATCCTGAGCCGCATCGCCGGTGGCGGCAAAGACCAGCGTCGCGCCTTCGACCTGGACGGCACTAAACGGCTCTTCCACAGTCTCAATGGCATTCGCAGTCAGAAAGGCCGCGAAATCCGCTTCCGGTTCATCGGCGTAGGCGACGATCCGGGCCTGGGTGTTCATCAGCAGCCGCACCTTGGCGAAAGCCTCGTCGCCATTGCCGAACACCGCCACGCTTTTTTGCGCAACGCGAAAGAAGGCCGGGAATACGGTCAGCTGCTCGGTCATGAGGCTAGGAATGATCCTGTTGCAGGTTCTGGGGAATATCCCTTTTATCGGAGGAAAATTGAAGAAACAGAAATTCGCCGGCTTTTGAAGCAGCGTATTCTTTTGCTCGACATCTGCATAAATTGAGCAAATATCTCCGACTATGGCGCGGCTGCAACAGCAGCTTGACGCGACCATGCGGCATTGCGTATTGCGATCCATAGCCTTTTAAATGCTGCCATGCCCCTTTCCGGAGTCACAATACGATGACGAATTCCGATCTCGCCGAACGCCTTCTGACCGTCATCGAAGCCGACATTCTTCCGCTGACGGAAAAGGGCGTTAGCGCCGGCAACAAGGTCTTCGGGGCGGCCATCCTGCGTAAATCGGATCTGTCACTGGTGATCGCCGAGACGAACAACGAAACCGAGAATCCGCTCTGGCACGGCGAAGTGCATACGCTGAAACGCTTTTATGAAAGAACAGAGAAGCCAGACACCAAGGGTTTGATTTTCCTGTCCACCCACGAGCCCTGCTCGATGTGTCTTTCGGCCATTACCTGGGCCGGCTTCGACAATTTCTACTATTTCTTCAGCCACCAGGATTCCCGGGACAGCTTTTCCATCCCGCACGACCTGAAAATCCTGAAGGAGGTCTTCCGGCTCGATCCGGGCGGTTATGCGAAGACCAACGCATTCTGGCGATCCTCGTCGATCGCCGATCTGGTCGCGACATCCGACGCGACCGCGAAATCGGCGCTGCGAGCCCAGGACAAGCGCATCCGCGAAAAATACCAGTCCCTGTCCGATGCCTACCAGTCCGGCAAGGACGACAACGCTATCCCGCTGAATTGAGCCCCATGCAGCCATCCAAGGACATCACGCGCCTCCTCGACATCATGGCAGCCCTGCGCCAGCCCGGAACCGGCTGCCCCTGGGATGTCGTCCAGACCTTCGAGACGATCAAGCCTTATACGCTTGAGGAGGCCTATGAGGTCGCCGACGCCATCGAGCGCGGCGACATGGATGATCTTTGCGACGAGCTCGGAGACCTTCTGCTGCAGGTGGTCTTTCACGCCCGCATGGCCGAGGAAGCCGGAGACTTCGCCTTCGGCGACGTGGTCGAGGCAATCACGCGCAAGATGATCCGCCGCCATCCGCATGTCTTTGCCCGTTCGGATGCCGACACGCCCGAAGCGGTCAAGCTGCAGTGGAGCGAGATCAAGCAGGCGGAAAAAGACGAACGTCGAGAGCGGCGCGCGCGGCACGGTTTGCCCGAAGATGGAAACAAGGGTCATCTCGATTCGGTCCAGCGCAGTTTTCCAGCCCTCGTCGAAGCGCTGAAGCTGCAGGAGCGAGCGGCAAAAGTCGGATTCGACTGGTCATCGCCGGAACCGATCCTCGACAAGATCGAGGAAGAGATCGCTGAACTGCGCGAAGCGCTCGCTGCCGACGATAAGGCCAAGGTGGCGGACGAGCTCGGGGACCTGATCTTCGCCGTGGTCAATATCGGCCGCCATGTCGGCGCCGATCCGGAAATGGCTCTGCGCGGAACAAACACAAAGTTCCGGCGCCGCTTCAGCCACATCGAGACGGAACTGGAGTCGGCCGGAGAAACTCTTGAAGATGCGACGCTGGAGCGGATGGAGCAACTCTGGCAGGCGGCGAAGGCGATCGAGCGGCAACTAACGTAACGGCATTCCGTAACGTTACAGCACCGCGCGTCAAACAGACGCACAAAGGACGCTGTAACGCTTTGAAAATGCTCCATAATTTATCCAAAAATCGATTCCGATTTAAGGAATTATGCAGTAGGCCATTCCGAAACCTACCAATCCCGAGCGGCAGCTTTCGGACCATTGCCCAGCCGGCGCTCGAGTTCTTCCGCCTCGGTGGCCGTCAAGCGTAGATCCAGGCTGACCGACCCGTCTTCCATGTCTTCGCGGCCGTCGACGATTGCGTGCCCGTAAACCCATGACAGCAATTGCAGCTTTTCGACCGGCAGCACGACCGTGCATTCGGTCATGACGCCGGAAAGCCGGCTGCCGATTTCCTCGAGCAGATGATCGATGCCGTCGCCGGTGATCGCTGAAACAGCCGTGGTATTGTCTGTGTTTTCAGCCTTCTGCACGAGGCCAGCCCGGGTTTCGGCGTCAAGCAGATCGATTTTGTTCCAGACTTCGATGATGCGCTCTGCCCTTGCCTTCTCGTCGATGCCGAGATCGGTCAGGATACGCAGCACGTCTTGCGCCTGCACCTGATTGTCGGGGTCTGCGAGATCGCGGACATGCAGGATCAAGTCAGCTTCCAGAACCTCTTCCAGCGTCGCCCGGAAGGCGGCGACCAGATGCGTCGGCAGGTCCGAGATGAAGCCGACAGTATCGGACAGGATCACCATCCGCCCATGCGGCAGCTTCATGCGGCGCAGCGTCGGATCAAGCGTGGCAAACAACATGTCTTCAGCAAGAACGCCGGCGCCGGTAATGCGATTGAACAGGGTCGATTTGCCGGCGTTGGTATAGCCGACGAGTGCTACGATCGGGTGCGGTACCTTCTTGCGCTTGGCACGATGA
Organism: Hyphomicrobiales bacterium; assembly: GCA_900474095.1. GTDB lineage: Bacteria > Pseudomonadota > Alphaproteobacteria > Rhizobiales > Rhizobiaceae > Pararhizobium. The sequence continues at coordinate 3,560 of UCOA01000149.1, forward strand.
AGCTGGCGAGTGCGGCGGACCTGCTCCAGTTCCTTCTCCAACTTGACGATCTTTTCCTGCAGCAGCCGTCGGTCGGCTTCGATCTGCGTTTCACCCGGGCCACCCATGAACCCGGCACCGCCGCGCTGGCGCTCGAGGTGGGTCCAGCTGCGGACCAGCCGGCCCTTCTGGTAGTTCAGATGCGCAAGATCGACCTGCAACGTGCCTTCCCGGGTTGAGGCGCGGCGACCGAAGATTTCAAGGATGAGACCCGTCCGGTCAATAACCTTGCAGTTCCATTCTTTTTCGAGGTTTCGCTGCTGAACCGGCGTCAGCGGATGATCGACGATCACCAGGCCGGCATTGTTCTCGATGAGCAGATGACCGATTTCCTCGATCTTGCCGCTTCCAAGCAGCGTTCCGGGCTTCGGCTGGGCGATGGGGACGATCGTGCCGTGCACGACCTCCAGATCGATCGCAAGGGCCAGCCCGATGGTTTCCTCAAGCCGGCTTTCGTCGCTGCGCGTCGAGGTCGCGACAATCACATCCGCGCTCTGCCTGCCGGCCTTTTTCAGGACCGGGACAATGACCACGGCGCGCATGTCATCACGCAGCTTTTCGAGCTCCGGGATGATCGACGCCGATTTTGTATCACGTTTGGTAATGTGCCTTGTATCCCGTCAGGACGCAGATTCTTCACTCTCGAACATCTGCATCGGCTGGCCCGGCATGATCGTCGAGATCGCGTGCTTGTATACGAGCTGGGAATGCCCGTCACGCCGCAAGAGGACACAAAAGTTGTCGAAAGACGTGACAACGCCCGTCAGTTTCACACCATTGATAAGAAATATTGTCAGAGATATCTTCTGCTTGCGGACGGTGTTGAGAAAAAGATCCTGCAAGTTCTGAGAACGTTCCGCCATAGCGCCGCTTCTTTCTTATTTGCCGGTTCAATGTAACCGGTTGATTTTTCGTTCTGTTTATCTCGAACGCCGTCAGAAGTCCTCTTCATGGCGTCCCCCAAGATTTTGGTATCAAATCGCAGTCTTTTCCGCAATGTCGAAAAAGGCTTCACGAATTTTCTGTGACACGCTGCCGGGGTGACCGTTGGCGATAGTTTTACCGTTAACCGCGACCACCGGAAAACAGATGCTTGTCGCCGCCGTGATGAAAACTTCGCGCGCGCCAAGCATTTCTTCGACAGTAAATGCGCGCTCCTCCACATCGATTCCCGCTGCGGCAACCACGTCCATCAGCGTCGTGCGGGTAATGCCGCGTAGAATGCCGTGATCGGCATGACGTGTCCGCAACGTTCCATCCCTGTCGACGATCCAGACATTGGTCGCCGCCCCTTCCTTCACTGTGCCGTCCGGCTCGACGAAGATCGCTTCCTGGGCGCCCTCCTCTTTCGCCGCCTGCCGGGCGAGAACGTTCGGCAGCAGCCCGACTGTCTTGACGTCGACGCGATCCCAACGGTTTTCCGCCACGGTGATCGCTCGGATTCCAACCCCGTTCTTCCTTGCGATGAGCGAAGCGTCGGTTCTCTTCGCGGTGACGACGATCGTCGATGGCGTGCCCTCTGCCGGAAAGACATGATCTCGCCGAGCGGCGCCGCGGGTCACCTGCAGATAGAAAAGACCGTTTCGTATTCGGTTGCGCCGCAGGACTTCGCGGATGACGATAATGAGCGCCGGCCGCGTCATCGGCCAGGCAATCCGGATTTCCTTCAGAGAGCGGTCGAGCCGGTCGAGGTGCCGCGTCAGGTCGATGATGAATCCATGACGAACCTCGCAGACTTCATAGACGCCATCGGCGAATTGAAAACCCCGATCCTCGATGTGCACGGCGGCATCGGCATGACGCCGGTACGCGCCGTTGACATAGGCAATTCTCGACATGGTTGACTTAATTTCAAGAGCCGGCGGTTTTTAGACGCCGAGCGATTTCAGTTTCCGGTGCAAAGCAGAGCGCTCCATGCCGACGAACTCGGCCGTGCGCGAAATATTGCCGCCGAAACGATTGATCTGGGCGATCAGATAGTCCCGCTCGAACATTTCACGCGCCTCACGCAACGGCAGCGTCATGATGTGCTGATCGCCTTGCGCCGAAATCTTCGGCAGACTGTCGCCCACCTCCGTCGGCAGCATGTCGGCCGAGATCGCCGTGTCCGGGCCGTCGCTGCGGGCGAGAATCATCAACCGCTCGATGTTGTTGCGCAGCTGCCGGATATTGCCTGGCCAGTCGTGCGCCTGCAGAACGGCCAGCGCATCGTCGCCGATTTTGCGAGCGCGGATGCCCGCCTGTTCACTCACCTGGCGCATGAACATGTCGACCAGGAACGGAATATCCTCGCGGCGCTCCGCAAGCGCCGGCACCCGTACCGGAATGACCGCCAGGCGATGGTAGAGATCCTCGCGGAACGCTCCCTCGGCGATCTGGCTTTCGAGATTGTAGGCGGTCGAGGAGATGATGCGGACATCGACCTTGACGCGCTTGGAGCCGCCGACGCGCTCGAACTGCTGATCGACCAGCACGCGCAGGATCTTGTTCTGCGTTTCGCGCGGCATTTCCCCGACTTCGTCTAGATAAAGTATCCCGCCATGCGCCTCTTCTAGCGCACCGGTCTTGCGCTGCTGGCCCGGCGTTCCCTCTGTTCCGAAGAGGGCAATTTCCATGCGGTCCGGCGTGATCGCTGCCGCATTGAGCGCCACGAAGGGACCTGCCGTTCGTGAAGATTTGCGGTGGATCATTCGCGCCACGAGCTCCTTTCCGGAACCGGACGGGCCGTGGATCATGATGCGGCTATTGGTCGGAGCGACTTTCTCGATCGTCTGGCGAAGCTGCGAGACGGCAACGGAGGTGCCGATCAGCTCAACAGGATCGCCGGAGCGCTTCTTCAGCTCGGAGACTTCCCTCTTGAGCTTGGAGTTCTCCAGCGCGCGCTCGGCGATCAGAATCAGCCGATCAGCCTTGAAGGGCTTTTCAATGAAATCATAGGCACCCCGGCGGATCGCCGAAACGGCGGTCTCGATATTGCCGTGCCCGGAAATCATGACCACCGGCAGGTCCGGATAACGGCCCTTGATCTCGTCGAGAAGCGCCAGGCCGTCGAGCCGGCTGCCCTGCATCCAGATATCGAGAAACACGAGACGCGGCACGCGGTCGCTGATCGCCTGCAATGCGCTGTCGCTGTCGAACGCGGTTCGCGTTTCGTGACCCTCGTCGGACAGAATGCCGGAGACAATCTCGCGAATGTCCTCCTCATCGTCTACAACCAGAATGTCAGCCGCCATGGGAAGTATCCTTGCTCTGTCTGTCTTCAGTGCCACCGCTCTGTCCGGCTGGCGGCAAAATAATGCGAATCATGGCGCCCTGCCCGTGATCGAAATCAGCGGGCGCGTCATGCAGTTCCAATTGTCCGCCATGGTCCTCGATGATCTTCTTGACGATCGCAAGGCCGAGGCCGGTGCCCTTCTCCCGCATCGTCATGTAAGGCTCGAGAATGCGGTGGCGGTTTTCGGTCGGCAACCCCTTGCCGTTGTCGATGATATCGACAACGTACTGGCCACTCGCATTCTGCCGAGAACGGACCATCACGCGACGATCGCCCCGAACGGCATCCGCTGGCAAGGCTTCGATTGCCTCGACGGCGTTCTTGATGATGTTGCCGAAAGCCTGGCCGAGCATACGGCCGTCGAAGGTGCCGTCGAGTGGTTCGTCGCCAAGATCGCGGATGAAGGTGACATGGGTGTTCCCCATCTCGCGCAGGAAGATCGCATCTTTGAGGATGTTGCGCAGATCCGCCTGTTCCTTTGTCGGCTTCGGCATCCGGGCAAAGCCGGAGAATTCATCGACCATGCGGCCGATATCCTCGACCTGGCGAACGATCGTGTCGGTGCATTGATCGAACACCGCCCGATCGTCCTGATTGATCTGCTTGCCGTAGCGGCGCTTCAGGCGCTCGGCCGAAAGCTGGATCGGTGTCAGCGGGTTCTTGATCTCGTGGGCGATGCGGCGGGCGACGTCGGCCCAGGCGGTCGAGCGCTGGGCGATGACCAGATCGGTGATGTCATCGACGGTGATGACGTAGGATTCCTTGGCGTCATGCGATTCCTCGCGCGTCACCTGAACATTCAGCGTGCGTTCCGTGCCGCCGCGCATGATGTTGATCTGCTTTCGGTAGTCGTTGCGATGGCGGCTCGCGGCCTCGTTCAGCACCCCTTCGATTTCAGGCGCCACGTCGGCAAGTTTTTCGCCGACAAGCTCCAGGATCGGGCGCGAGAGGAAATGTTCGGACGACGGATTGGCAATTGTAATGCGCCGGTCATCCTCGACGCCGATCACCGCGGCTGTGACCCCGGAAAGCACGGCCTCGATGAACCGCCGCCGGTCGTCCATCTCGTCCTTGGCTTCGAGGATCTGATCCCGCTGCGTACGGATCTCCGCGATCATCTTGTTGAAGGTGCGCGACAGGCTGCCGACATCGCCATCGACGGCATGGACGGGCACCACGACATTCAGGTTGCCGGTCGCCACGCTGTCGGCAGCGCCGATCAAAAGCCGGATCGGCCGCACGATCCGGTCGGCGACCGCGATCGCGGTCCAGATGGCAGCCAGAAGCACGATCAGGGCAAAACCGAGGTAAAGCACGCCAAAGGCCACCTGCAGTGATGTGCGTCCGGCCTCGAGGTTCTTGTATTCGGCGGTATTCTCCTCCATCTGCCGCATCGAACGCATGACCTTGGGATCGACGCTGCGCACGGTATAGAGATAGGCACCGCTGATATTGTCGATCGGGATGACTGCGCCGACGAGATTGGTCACGCCGGGCGGAATGAGGGTCGGTTGGCCGGACGCGGTGCTGAGCAGCGCATCCTTCGGAATGGCCGGCAACGGCCGCTCGGTCGGAATATTCGCCTGCAGGATCGGCGAGCCGTCCCCTCGCACCAGGAAAGCGCCGAGCATGCCGCGGCCGCGGGCCTGTCGCGTCATCAGATCGATAAAGCCGGTCCGGTCGAGGCTGTAGAGCTGGCGGTTGCGTTCCAGGTCGTTCGCCATGGAAACCGTCTGCCCCTGGAGGTAGCTGGCATTTTCCAGGACGTAGGCCTGGGCAACCTCGAGCGACGAATTGACGATCGACTGCGTGCGCAGCGAAAACCAGCGGTCGAGACCGACGTCAAGCGTGATGCTGGCAAAGATCGCGACCAGAATGGCAGGCGTGATCGCAACGATCGAAAACAGCGCAACGATGCGGACATGCAGCCGAGCCGCTGCCCGGCCGCGGCTGCGGGCCTTCAGGAGGCGCAGGATTTCCCGGCCGATCAGGAACATCAGGCCGATGACAAACAGCGCATTGATCGCAGCCGAGCCAATGATGATGTTGGTTTCCGGCCGGATGGGCGTCAGGCCGAGAAGAACGAGCAGCGATACGATCGCGCAGGCGAGCGCGCCGGTTGCCAGAACAAGACCGGGAAACGCGAAGGACGCGCGCCGGTCATGGCCGATCATAGCAGCTTCTTCTTTCGCTACTGGCACAACAAGCCCTTCGGCCATCAAAAACGTATCCCCCAACCCGGTGCCGTTCCTTTCGGAACGACGGCGGGCATTTTACGCTCTGTGGTCAAGAAAATGACCGCACTGACCCGTTGGCGACGTCCTATTCCACGCCGGCAACCAGATTAAACGGACAAAGCATTCAAACGACCGCACTCATCCGTGTGCTCTGTAAGCAACATATTGTGGCGAAAATGCAACGGTTTCCGGTGCGAAGTCAAGCGCTGCGTGAGCTGCGGTAAACCGAAACACCCAGCTCGCGAATTTTCTTGCGCAAGGTGTTTCGGTTCAGGCCAAGCAGGTCGGCAGCCTTGATCTGATTGCCGCGTGTCGCCGTCAAAGCGGCCAGAATCAACGGATATTCCATCTCGGCCAGAACCCGGTCGTAAAGGCCGGCCGGTGGCAGGCTGTCGCCAAAACCGGAAAAATACTGCCGCATGTTCTCTTCCACGGCCTGGGAAATCGACATCGATCCCGGGCGGCTCGACGCCTTTTCGATAGGGCTGTCGGGTATGTCGGAGCGCAATTCGCTTTCGATGATCTCCCTGGTGATCACGTCCTGCGGATAGAGCGCCGTCAGCCGGCGAACGACGTTTTCGAGCTCGCGGACGTTGCCGGGCCACGGATGTGCCTTCATCAGCTCAAGCGCTTCCTGATCGAACCGCTTGACGTCAAGACCTTCCTTCTCCGCCTGCTGGACGAAGTGACGGACAAGATCGGGAATATCCTCGGCGCGATCCCGCAGCGGCGGCAGGCGCAGCGGCACGACGTTGAGCCGGTAATAGAGGTCCTCGCGGAAAAGGCCCTGATTGATCGACTGTTTCAGGTCCTTGTTGGTCGCAGCGACGATGCGGACATCGGAACGGATCGGCGTGCGTCCGCCGACAGTGGTATATTCGCCCTGCTGCAGCACGCGCAGCAGCCGTGTCTGCGCGTCCATCGGCATATCACCGATTTCATCGAGGAACAGCGTGCCGCCTTCGGCCTGCTCGAACCGGCCCGTCGAGCGGTTTTGCGCGCCGGTGAAAGCGCCCTTCTCATGCCCGAAGAGTTCCGATTCGATCAGGTCGCGCGGGATGGCGGCCATATTGATCGCGACGAAGGGGCCGTTGCGGCGCTTGCCGTAGTCGTGCAGCGCCCGTGCCACCAGCTCCTTGCCGGTGCCGGATTCGCCGGTGATCATCAGCGTCAGGTCTGTCTGCATCAGCCGCGCCAGAACGCGGTATATTTCCTGCATCGCGGCGGAGCGGCCGACCAGCGGCATGCCGTCCTGCGTGTCATCGTCCAACTTCGCCGGCTTGCGCTTCGGCTCCGCGAGCGCACGGCCGATGATGGCGATCAGTTCCGTCAGGTCGAAGGGCTTGGGCAGATAGTCATAGGCCCCCTTCTCCGACGCCTTGATTGCAGTCATGAAGGTGTTCTGGGCGCTCATCACCAGAACGGGCAGATCCGGCCGTGCCTTCTTGATGCGCGGCAGCAGATCGAAGGCGTTTTCGTCCGGCATGACCACGTCGGTGACGACGAGATCACCGTCACCGGCCGATATCCACCGCCAGAGCGTCGCGGCATTCGAGGTGATGCGCACGTCGTAGCCGGCGCGGCTGAGCGCCTGGTTGAGCACGGTGCGGATGGCAGCGTCGTCGTCAGCGACGAGTATCGTGGCGCCTGTCATCAGGATTGTCCCTTTACTGTCAGTGGTTCGCTGTCTTCTGCCGTTGGTCCTTTCGACGCGGGCATCAGAACGCGAAATGTTGTGCGGCTCGACTGGCTGTCGCATTCAACGATGCCGCCGTGGCCGCCAATAATCTTGGCAACCAGCGCCAGGCCGAGGCCGGAGCCATTGGTTTTCGTGGTGATGAATGGGTCGAACAGATGTGGCACCAGATCGGATGGAACGCCCGGCCCATTATCGTGTACGCAGAATTCGAGCGGCAGCGAGATCTTCTCGCGCGTTCCGGCGACGGACAGGCGGATGCCCGGCCGATAGGCTGTCGTCAGCATGATCTCGCCGTCCGGCTTGTCGGCGACGGCCTCGGCGGCGTTCTTGATCAGATTGAGAAAGACCTGAATCAGCTGGTCTCGATTGGCGTAAACCGGTGGCAGCGATGGGTCGTAATTCTCGGTGATGCGAATCTTGCGGGCAAAGCCGGCCTTGGCAACGGCCTTCACGTGGTCCAACACCGAATGGATGTTGACCGGATGGCGGTCGACAGGCCGCTCGTCGGAGAAGACCTCCATCCGGTCGACCAGCGAGACGATGCGGTCGGTCTCGTCGCAGATCAGCCGCGTCAGCGCCCGGTCGTCGTCATTGACGGATGTCTCCAGAAGCTGGGCTGCCCCCCTGATGCCAGACAGCGGGTTCTTGATTTCGTGGGCCAGCATCGAGGCAAGCCCCGTGACCGAGCGGGCGGCCGCGCGATGGGTGAGCTGCCGATCGATCTTGTCGGCCATCGAGCGCTCCTGAAACACGATGACGACGGAGCCCGGTTCGGACAGCACCGGTGCCACATAGAGGTCGACGAGCTTGTCGGCGCCGAGCCGCGGCGAGCTCAGATCGACGCGGTATTCGTTGACGGCGGCGCGGCGCTCGCGCACCTGCTCGATCAGCGTCAGCAGCGGGCTGCCGAAGGGAATGAAGGCGCTGATGTCGTGGCGGGCGAGATAGTTGGCACTGGCACCGAAAAAGGCCTCCGCCTCCCAGTTCGCAAAGACCACGAAACCCTTTTCATCGACAAGGATGACCGGGTTCTGGATGGCGTTCAGCACCGCCATGGGCAGGGAATCCGCGATTTTCTGCTCGTCGTCCCGGATTTTCTCGGTCATGCCGCGTCCTTTTCTTCTTCGTATCCCGATCCGGCAGCGATCGCTGCGACAGTGCGGGAGAGGACGGCTTTCGGGTCGATAGAGGTCATGATCGCTGCCTTCTCCGGCGACGCCAGATGCGGCGCAAAGCGGTCGAGATACCAGCCGACATGTTTGCGGGCGTGCCTCATACCGATATCGGCGCCGTAAAATTCGAGCATCATGCCGTAATGCTCGGCGACGATCTCCTGGACCTGGGCTGTTTTCGGATTCTCGAACGCGCCCGCAAGCACGCCGGCATGCCAGGGTCGCCCTTGGCTCGAGCGGCCGATCATGACTGCGTCGGCGCCGGAGCGTCGCAGAATTTCCTCGACGTCGGCTGTGGTGGCGACATCGCCATTGGCAACGAGCGGCACCGAAATCACCTCGCGAACGGCGCGGATGGCATCCCAATCGGCGTTGCCGTTATAGAACTGCATGCGCGTGCGGCCGTGGATGGTGATCATCGTCACACCCGCCTCTTCCGCTCGCTTGGCGATCTCAGGCGCATTGATGGAGTTCTCGTCCCATCCGAGGCGCATCTTCAGTGTCACGGGCACATCGACCGCATTTACGGTCGCCTCGATCAGCGACAGCGCGTGGTCGGGATCGCGCATCAAAGCGGAACCGGAGTAGCCGCCGGTCACCTTCTTGGCAGGGCAGCCCATATTGATGTCGATCACATCGGCGCCGTTATCGGCGGCGATCTTGGCCGCCTCCGCCATCCAATGGGATTCGCGTCCAGCAAGCTGGACCATATGCGGATCGATGCCGGAGTTTTTGAGCCGCGCCCAGCTTTCCGACGCGTTGCCGACAAGTTCGCGGCTTGCTACCATCTCAGTGACGACGAGACCGGCGCCGAAACGCCAGGCCAACTGCCGGAAGGGCAAGTCCGTCACACCCGACATCGGCGCGAGCACAATGCGGTTTCGCAAGGAGAGCCGCCCAACCCGGAACGGGGATGACAAGTCCGGTATCTGCAAATGATTATCTTTCGGGCACATCTTTATTCTGCACTATTTTTAGACATAATTGTAAGGGTTGCCAAGCGATTTCAGAGCCGCGCGACAAAATTCCCGGGACAACTGGTAAAGGCGCGACCTTCACGGTAAATCACCTCGGCGTTTGAAGTGACACGCGCCGAAATGGCCTATGCGGGTTTGACGGTGCGACCGGCGCATTGAAGCCGTTCCAGGGAGCGGCATGGGGCCCAGACGGTGAAGCATTCGCGGGAAGCCATATAGATCGGGAAGCCATATAGATAATGCACGCAAAAGAACAGCTTTCCTGTGGTATCGTCATCGTCGCTGCGGGGCGCGGCGAACGCGCCGGTTCGCGACAGGACGGCCCCAAGCAATATCGCTCCATTGGCGGACGGCCGGTTATCTCCCATACCCTTGATGTTTTTGCGACATGGGCGCGGGAAACCATGATCGTCGTCGTCATTCACCCCGATGACGAATCCCTGTTCGAGCAAGCGCTTGGCCACATGAGTGGCAACAAGCCGCCCGTCACTGTTGTCCACGGCGGACCGACGCGTCAACTGTCGGTGCTCGCAGGGCTGAAAGCGCTGGAAAAATCCGGCACCACGCATGTCATGATCCAGGATGCGGTGCGCCCGTTCATAGATCATGCCCTGCTGGATCGGTGTCTTGAGGCACTTGCTGGCGGCGCGGATGCCGTGCTTCCCGCCGTTGCCGTTTCCGACACACTGAAACGAGGCTCAGCTGACGGTAAGGTCGTGGAAACCGTGCCGAGAGCCGGCCTGTTCGCGGCCCAGACGCCTCAGTGTTTCCGCTTCGGGCCGATCCTGACAGCGCATGCTCAAGCGGCGGCCTCCGGTCGCTCCGACTTCACCGACGATGCTTCGATCGCTGAATGGGCCGGCATGCCCGTGACGTTGGTCGAGGGTTCCGTCGACAATGTCAAACTGACGCTCAAGCGGGATATCGCCATGGCTGACGAAAAGCTGAGCCGGATCAGGCTTCCGGATGTACGCACCGGCAACGGCTACGATGTCCACCAACTCGTCGCGGGTGACGGCGTCACGCTCTGCGGCGTTTTCATCCCGCATGACCAGAAATTGCTTGGCCACTCCGATGCCGACGTGGCGCTGCACGCCCTGACCGATGCGCTTCTGGCGACCTGCGGCGCGGGCGATATCGGCGATCATTTTCCGCCGTCCGACCCGCAATGGAAGGGTGCTGCCTCACGGATCTTTCTCGAGCACGCGGCGAAGATCGTTCGCGACAACGGCGGCACGATCATGAACGCCGATGTTTCGCTGATCGCAGAGGCGCCCAAGGTCGGGCCGCACCGTCTGGCGATGCGTGAAAATCTCGCGTCCATGCTCGGTATTTCCCTCGACCGGTGCTCGGTGAAGGCGACAACCAACGAAAAGATCGGCTTCGTCGGCAGGCGCGAGGGCATTGCGGCCATTGCGACGGCAACGGTGGTTTATGCGGGAGACGGAAAATGAGCGGCTGGCCCGAGGATATCGAACGCAAGGCGGCCGCGTTGATCGCAGCATTTTCGGAGCGCCGCCTGATGGTGGCGACGGCGGAATCCTGCACCGGCGGACTAATAGTCGGTGCGCTGACTGAAGTTTCCGGTTCTTCCTCGGTGGTTGATCGCGGTTTCGTCACCTATTCCAACGATGCCAAGATACAGATGCTGGGCGTCGATACGGCAACGCTTGCCGCGCACGGGGCGGTGTCACGCCAGACGGCCGTTGAGATGGCACGCGGCGCTCTTTCCCATTCGCAGGCCGATATCTCTGTCGCCGTAACCGGCATCGCCGGGCCGAGCGGAGGCACGGACGAAAAACCCGTCGGGCTCGTGCATCTGGCAGCCGCAAGCCGTAGCGGCACCGTACTTCATCGCGAAATGCACTATGGCGATATCGGCCGCGATGCCGTCCGGCTCGCAACGGTGCGCACGGCGCTCGACATGCTGGAGGATGCGGCGAAGGGCTGAACCCACGTCGTGGACTGCACGAAGAGATGGTCGCGACCTCTATGCTGTCGCGTAGATCGCGTCGGCGCGCTTCTCGAAGGCCTCGGAAAACATCCGGAAAGCCCGGTCGAACATCGACCCCATCAGGGCACCGAGAATGCGGCTCTTGAATTCGTAGTCGATGAAGAAGTGGACCGAACAACCGCCCGCGCCGGTGTCTTCGAAACGCCAGCGATTGTCGAGATATTTGAAAGGGCCATCGATATATTTGACGTCGATGATGCGTGCTGCCTTGTTCAAGAGCACCTGTGTCGTGAAGGTTTCACGGATCGCCTTGTAGCCGACCGTCATATCGGCCAGCAGCAGTTCCTTGCCATCGCGTTCCTTGCGCGAACGAATCGACAGGGCTTCGCAGAGCGGCAGGAACTCGGGATATTTTTCAACATCGGCGATCAGATCGAACATCTGGTCTGGTGAATGTCTGACTGGCCGGTGGGTCTCGAACTGTGGCATGGCTTTCAGATATTCAATGATTTCCGGAAAAACAAGATGGCGGGATGGCGCAGCGTCAGGTGCCGGCGGCCGGAACAAGTTGCCTCAGACGATGGAGTAGCCTTTGTGTCTGAGCGTGTGACCTGACGACGAGCACCGGCACGTCGGCGCCGTAGTCTGCCAATTTCTGTTCGATTTCCGGGCTTTCTGTCTTTTCGAAATTCCAGATATAGCGGAGGAAATCGCCGGTTAACCGCTCGGGGCAATCTTCCGCCATTTCCGGACGCGTGCTGCCACGATGGCGCAGCCAACGTGTAATGACGCCGTACAGCGACACGCGCCGTGGCGGCCGGATCCAGAGAACCAGATCCGTTCGCGGTAAGCGTAAGGGCAATGTGCCCGGGCTTGTACCATCCATGATCCATTGCGCCTGCGCCACGATCCGCTCGACGATACCAAGCGCCTCCGCCCTCGGGCGCTGCTGCCAGCCGGGCAGCCAGAAGACATCGCGATCCATGGAAACATAGGAAATGTGAAGCATTCTCGCGAGCGCCTGCGCAATCGTGCTCTTGCCGCTGCCAGAACAACCGATGATCAGGATTCGGTTCGCCTTGCCAAGAAGGGTTGCCGCAGCATCGATGTCATCCAGATATGGTGCCATCCCGGCCTCCCAAAACAAAAAAGCCGCGGTGTTTTCGACCGCGGCCGTTCAAAGGATTTGGATTTCTATTCGGCCGCAGCCAGCAGCTTCTTTTCCCGCGCCGCGCGCAGGCGTGCGAAATCGTCGCCGGCGTGATGCGACGAGCGCGTCAGCGGGCTGGAGGCGACCATCAGGAAGCCCTTGGTATAGGCAACGGTCTCGTAGGACTTAAACTCTTCTGGCGTGACGAAGCTCATCACCTGATGATGTTTGCGGGTCGGCTGCAGGTATTGGCCGATCGTCAGGAAGTCGACATCGGCGGTCCTGAGGTCGTCCATCAGCTGCAGCACTTCGTTGCGCTCCTCGCCGAGACCGACCATGATGCCGGACTTGGTGAACATCGTCGGATCGAGTTCCTTGACCCGCTGCAAAAGCCGGATCGAGTGGAAATAACGCGCACCGGGGCGCACCGTCAGATAGTTGCCCGGCACGGTTTCCATGTTGTGATTGAAGACGTCGGGCTTGGCGGCAACGACGCGTTCCAGCGCGCCGGGCTTCTTCAGGAAGTCGGGCGTCAGGATTTCGATGGTCGTTGCCGGCGAAGCGGCGCGGATCGCCCAGATCACCTTTTCGAAATGCTCGGCGCCGCCGTCGGCCAGATCATCGCGGTCCACCGAAGTGATCACGACATGGGATAGACCCATCTGCTTGACGGCCTTGGCGACGTTTTCCGGCTCGTCCATGTCGAGCGCATTCGGCTTGCCGGTCGAGACGTTACAGAAGGCGCAGGCGCGGGTACAGATCTCGCCCATGATCATGAAGGTGGCGTGCTTCTTGTCCCAGCACTCGCCGATGTTCGGGCAGCCGGCCTCCTCGCAGACCGTGACAAGCTTGTTCTCCTTCACGATCGACCGGGTCTCCTGATACCCCTTCGATACCGGTGCCTTAACGCGGATCCATTCCGGCTTGCGCAGCATTTCGGTATCCGGCTTGTGGGCCTTTTCCGGATGACGGATGCGCTTGGCGTCGCTCTCGATATTGGTGCGGTCGAGAATGGTGACCATCTTGGCTTTCACTTCCTTCGAGCAGTACGGGCCTTCAGGCCGGAAATGCGGCCCGCCTTTTTGAGATGGAGGCGAGCCCTAACACAATCAAGCGTTCAGTGCACGCCCATAGGCATCGAGTACGCTTTCCTTCAGCGTTTCCGAGATCGTCGGATGCGGGAAGATGGTGTGCATCAGTTCTTCCTCGGTCGTTTCGAGGTTCATCGCCACGACGAAACCCTGGATCAGTTCGGTGACTTCGGCACCGACCAGATGAGCGCCGATCAACTCGCCGGTCTTCTTGTCGAAGATGGTCTTGACCATGCCCTGGTCTTCGCCAAGCGCGATCGCCTTGCCGTTGGCGACGAACGGGAAGCGGCCGACCCGGATATCGCGGCCTTCGGCCTTGGCTTTGGCTTCCGTCAGGCCGACCGAGGCAACCTGCGGGTTGCAATAGGTGCAGCCCGGGATCTTCAGCGTGTCCATCGGATGCACATGCGGCAGCCCGGCGATTTTTTCGACGCAGATGACGGCTTCGTGCTCGGCCTTGTGGGCAAGCATCGGCGGGCCGGCAACGTCGCCGATCGCATAGACGCCGGGTACATTGGTCTTGCCGTATCCGTCGATGACGATGCAGCCGCGGTCTGTCTTGATCCCGAGCGTTTCAAGGCCGAGGTTCTCGATGTTGCCCTGGACGCCGACAGCCGAGATCAGCCGGTCGGCGGTGATCTTCTCGACCGAGCCGTCCTTCTTCTCGACATGGGCGGTTACCGAATTGGCAGCCTTCTCGACCTTGGTCACCTTGGCATCGAGAAAAATCTTCATGCCCTGCTTGTCGAACTGCTTCTTGGCGAAGGCGGAGATTTCCGCGTCCTCGACCGGCATGACCTGCGGCAGCAGCTCGACGACGGTTACATCGACGCCCAGCGTGCGGTAGAAGGAGGCAAACTCGATGCCGATGGCACCGGAGCCCATGACCAGCAGCGACTTCGGCATAGAGTCCGGGTTCATCGCCTCGAAATAGGTCCAGATCAGCTTGCCGTCCGGCTCGATACCCGGCAGCGCGCGCGGCCGTGCGCCGGTTGCGATGATGATGTGCTTGGCGGTATAGGTGCCCTCACCCAGCGTGTTCTTCGGCAACGGCGCCTGCGGCTGGACGATCGCCTTGGTGGTCTTCGCCACCACGATCTCGTTGGGCTTGGTGAGCTTGGCCTCGCCCCAGATGACATCGACCTTGTTCTTTTTCATCAGGAAGCCGACGCCGCCGTTCATGCGCTCGGCGATGCCGCGCGAGCGGGCGACGATGGCCTTCAGATCCGGCGTTACCTTGCCTTCGAGCGTCAAGCCGTAGTTCTTGGCATGTTCGGCGAGATGCAGCACTTCGGCGGAGCGCAACAGTGCCTTCGTCGGGATGCAGCCCCAGTTGGAGCAGATGCCGGCAAGGTGCTCGCGCTCGACCACGGCGGTCTTCAAGCCCAATTGTGCGGCGCGGATTGCAGCAATGTAGCCGCCGGGGCCGGAGCCGATAACGATGACGTCGTAGGAATTTGCCATTCTTGTTTCCTGCCTCTTGCTTAGGTCATGTCCCGGGCCAGCAAGACCCACTCATGCCTTTTGCTGTCCTCAAAGAGCGGCACGGCCGGAAGCCTCGCCTTCTCCGCAAAACCGCTGGCCGCATACAGCGTCAGCGCCGTTTCGTTATGGCTTTCGGTGATCAGGCTGACCTGCCTGCCTTCGGCCTTCTCGATTTCATTGGTAAGCAGCGCCCGCCCGATACCCTTGCCGCGATGGTGCCGGTAGACACCGAGACTGTCGATGAACCGGCTTCCGATCACAGTTACCTGCAGATCCAGCAGCGGCTTGATCACCGGATGCGGCGCGACCATATCGCGGACACTCTCATCCAGGTCGTAACCGATGGAAACGCCGGCAATCTCGCCGTCCCATTCGCCACAAGTCGCGTCCTTCCAGGCGCCGGGCTCATGGTCCTCGCGCATTCTCGACCGCCCCTGCTCCATGGCGGTATCCTTGTCTCCCCGCACAACCGCTCCGTACCAGAGCCAGGTCGCAAAACCATGCGAGGCGATGTCGACCAGCACCGCGAGTTCCGCCGCATCCCGCCGCTCCGCCGCGCGTAGGACAAGAGCCGCCGTCATTTAGAGCCCGGCCATCATCCGGACCATCGGCTCGAGGCCGCGTCCGATGGCCCGCGTATTCTCGGCATCGAGATGCACTCCGTCGAGCGGCGTGGTCGAAGCAACCGAACCCGCATCGAAGAAACCGCATCCCATTTCGTCGGCAAGATCGGCGTAAAGCGAGGCAAGCATCGACGACTGTTCGACAGCGCCGGTATACATTGCCGCAAAGTTTGCATTCGCCGTCCCGCAGATCGCCGGCGGTGCGACGATCAGAATCTCCGGCGCCTCGGCCTGCACACCCGGCCAGCTGTGATGCCATACGAGCTTAACCAACCTCTCGATGCCCTTCACCGCGCCGAAAGCGGTCCCGTGCACCACTGGCTTCATATCGTTGGTGCCGAGCAGGATGATCACAAGATCGATCGGCGCATGGCTTTGCAGGATGGTTGGCAGGATGCGCGCGCCATTGCGGTCGCAGTCGGCCAGGTGATCGTCGTAAGCGGTGGTACGGCCGTTCAATCCTTCGGCAACAACGTTCACGCCCCCGTCAAGCCCCTTCTGCAGGACACTCGGCCAGCGGTCTTCCAACGCATGCCGACCACCGGTCTCCGCGTCATAACCCCAGGTCAGACTGTCACCGTAGCAGAGGACTGTTTTCATAGCGTCAATCCCGCCCCAGCAACCGGTCTACATCATCCAAACCGTCGACATCCTGCGGCAGTGCCACCTTCATGCGCGTCACGCCGGCAAGGTCATAGGGGTCCCCATCGCGGGCGTCGCGAATGCCAGCTTCGATAACATCAAAGCCATCACACATCCTGAGGTCCTGGGCCATACCGATATCAGCGCCTTTGAACAGCAAGCAGAAAGAGCCCTTGCCGTCATCGCCGTTGCTGGCAGTCCAAGCTACCGGCACCACCTTATCGCCCAATGCCGCCGACCAGACGAGACCGGTGCCGTCGGGTCGAAGATATTCGAGCTGGGGAATCTGATCGCTGTCGTTGCGAAACAAAAGCGTTCTGCCCGTCATCTTCTCGACACTCTGCGTGACCTTCTCGTTCAGGTCTTCAGTCTGCGCCGAACTGGCGATCAACAAGGGGAACACGGTAATGGCGGTTGCGGCGCAGAAGCGCCGCAACATCAGTCTCTTTTCAGTTGCGTTTCCATTGGAAGACATTGTCGCGCCCCTCACCGTCAGACCAGCATGCCCATCGGATTTTCGATGTAGCGCCTGAAGGCGCCGAGCAGTTCGGCACCGAGCGCTCCATCAACTGCCCGGTGGTCGGTCGAAAGCGTGACGGTCATGACGTTGGCGACGACCATCTGGCCCTTCTTGACGACGACGCGTTCCTCGCCTGCGCCGACCGCCAGGATCGTCGCGTGCGGCGGATTGACGACGGCGGCGAAGTTCTTGACGCCCATCATGCCCATGTTGGACACGGCTGTGGTGCCGCCCTGATATTCTTCAGGCTTCAGCTTGCGGCTCTTGGCACGGGCGCCGAGATCCTTCATCTCGTTGGAGATCGCCGACAGGCTCTTGGTCTCGGCGCTGCGGATGATCGGGGTGATCAGGCCGCCCGGGATCGACACGGCAACGCCGACATCGGCGTGCTTGTGCTTGACCATATTGCTGTCCGTCCAGGAGACGTTGGCGTCCGGCACGTCACGCAGGGCAAGCGCTATGGCCTTGATGACCATGTCGTTGACCGAGAGCTTGTAGACCGGCTTGCCGTCCTTTTCCGGTGCCGAAGCGTTGAGCTGGGCGCGCAGCGCCAGCAACGCATCGAGCTCGCAATCGACCGAAACATAGAAATGCGGAATCGTCTGCTTGGATTCCTGCAGGCGCTTGGCAATCGTCTTGCGCATGCCGTCATGCGGCACGAGCTCGTAGGAACCTTCGGCGAAGTTCTTGAGGACGGCTTCGTCGGACGGCCCCTTGGCGAGCGGTGCTGCCGCCGGTGCCGGTGCAGCCGCAGACGGGGCAGCCGCCGCGGCCGGCTTGAGACCACCGCCGGCGACAGCCATTTCGACGTCCTTCTTGACGACGCGACCGCGCGGGCCGGTGCCGGAGACGGCTGAGACATCGATGCCGGCTTCCTTGGCAAGCCGTCGAGCAAGCGGTGACGCGAAGGTGCGGTTGTCGGACGACGCAGATGCGGACACCTGGGCAGCCGGAACCGGAGCGGGAGCCGCCGCGGTTGCAGCCTTTGCAGCCGGAGCGGCTTCAGCCTTCGGCGCTTCCGCCTTGGCAGCGGGTGCAGCGCCATTGCCCGAGGCAGCGACTGACACATCCTCACCTTCGGCGGCAAGGACGGCGATCACGGCATTGACCTTGACGCCTTCTGTGCCGGCCGGAACGACGAGCTTGGCAACGGTGCCTTCGTCAACGGCTTCGACTTCCATCGTGGCCTTGTCGGTCTCGATCTCGGCGATCACGTCGCCGGAGGAAACCTTGTCGCCTTCCTTGACCAACCACTTGGCGAGGTTGCCCTCTTCCATGGTCGGCGAAAGGGCTGGCATGGTGATGTTGATAGGCATCTCTTCACCCTCCCTTACTTGTAGCAGACGGTTTTCACCGCCTGGACGACTTCGCCGACATTCGGCAGGGCCAGCTTTTCAAGGTTGGCAGCGTAGGGCATCGGTACGTCCTTGCCGGCGATCGTCAGGATCGGCGCATCGAGATAGTCGAAGGCCTGCTGCATGACGCGCGTGGCGATTTCGGTGCCTACGGAGGACTGCGGGAAGCCTTCCTCGACGGTCACCAGACGGCCTGTCTTCTTCACCGATTCGATCACGGTCGGCATGTCCATCGGACGGATGGTTCTGAGGTCGATGATTTCGACGTCGATTCCTTCCTTTTCCAGTTCGGCCGCCGCCTTGATCGCATAGGTCATGCCGATACCGAAGGAGACGATCGTCGCGTCCTTGCCGACCTTGTGGATCCGTGCCTTGCCGATCGGCAGCACGAAATCATCCAGCTTCGGTACGTCGAAGGAGTGACCGTAGAGGATTTCGTTCTCGAGGAAGATCACCGGGTTCGGATCGCGAATTGCGGCCTTCAACAGCCCCTTCGCGTCGGCTGCCGTATACGGCATGATGACCTTGAGGCCGGGAACGTGGCTATACCAGGCGGCGTAGCACTGAGAGTGCTGGGCGCCGACGCGGGCGGCAGCGCCGCTCGGACCGCGGAACACCATCGGCGCACCCATCTGGCCGCCGGACATATAAAGCGTCTTGGCAGCGGAGTTGATGATGTGGTCGATCGCCTGCATGGCGAAGTTGAACGTCATGAATTCGACGATCGGCTTGAGGCCGGTCATGGCAGCACCAACACCGACGCCGGCAAAGCCGTGTTCGGTGATCGGGGTATCGACGACTCGGCGGGGACCGAATTCCTGGAGCAACCCCTGCGTGATCTTGTACGCGCCCTGGTATTCGGCGACTTCCTCGCCCATGACGAAAACGTCGTCGCTGCGGCGCATTTCTTCCGCCATAGCATCGCGGAGCGCTTCGCGAACCGTGGTCGAGACCATTTCGGTGCCGGCCGGAATATCAGGATCGGAAGCCACTTCGACCTTCGGCTGCGCGGCAACGGGTGCTGCAGCCGGAGCGGGCGCTTCAGCCTTCGCAGGCTCGGCGGCCGGTGCGGCCTTGGGGGCGGCCACATCGCCGGCGCTCTCGCCGTCCTGCAGCAGCACTGCGATCGCCGTGTTGACCTTGACGCCTTCTGTACCGGCGGCAATCAGGATCTTGCCGATGGTGCCTTCGTCGACGGCTTCCACTTCCATGGTCGCCTTGTCGGTCTCGATCTCGGCGATCACGTCGCCCGAAGTGACCTTGTCACCCTCGTTTTTCAGCCATTTGCTGAGCGTGCCTTCTTCCATCGTCGGGGACAGAGCAGGCATCAGAATTTCGATAGGCATGATGTTTTCCTCGTCCCGGTCTTAAAGCAGAATGTCGGTGTAGAGCTCGGATACATCCGGCTCCGGATCGGCCTGGGCGAAATCGGCGCTGTCGGCGACGATGTCGCGGACCTCCTTGTCGATCTGCTTCAGTTCGTCCTCGCTCGCCCATCCCTTTTCCAGGATACGCGCCTTCACCTGCTCGATCGGGTCAGACTCGGAGCGCATCTTCTGCACTTCGTCCTTGGAGCGATATTTCGCCGGGTCGGACATGGAGTGGCCGCGATAGCGGTAGGTCTGCATTTCAAGGATGATCGGCCCCTTGCCGGCGCGGCAATGCTCGACTGCCTCGTCGCCCGCGGCCTTGACCGCGCGAACATCCATGCCGTCGACCTGGAACCCGGGAATGCCGAGCGCAACACCGCGCTGGGAGAAGTCATGGCCTGCCGAGGCACGCGCCACAGAGGTGCCCATGGCGTAGCGGTTGTTCTCGACAATGTAAATCACCGGCAGCTTCCAGAGAGCGGCCATGTTGAAGCTCTCGTAGACTTGGCCCTGGTTGGCCGCGCCGTCGCCGAAATAGGCGAGCGAGACATTGTCATTGCCGCGATAACGGTTGGCGAAGGCAAGGCCCGTGCCGAGCGATACCTGCGCGCCGACGATGCCGTGTCCGCCGTAGAAATGCTTCTCCTTGGAGAACATGTGCATCGAGCCGCCCTTGCCGCGGGAAAGACCGCTGCGACGACCGGTGAGTTCAGCCATGACGCCGCGCGCACTCATGCCGCAGGCCAGCATGTGGCCGTGGTCACGATAGGCCGTGATGACCTGATCGCCTTCCTTCAGCGCCATCTGCATGCCGACGACGACAGCTTCCTGGCCGATGTAGAGGTGACAGAAACCACCGATGAAGCCCATACCATAGAGCTGGCCGGCTTTTTCCTCGAAACGCCGGATAAGGAGCATTTCGCGGTAAGCCTTCATGTCAGCATCGCGATCGAACTCGGCAACGCTACCGTTGACGAAGTCCTTCTTGGCGGGCTTGGCTGTGGCGGGCTTGGCGGCTGCTTTGCGGCTGGAAACGGACGCGGTTTTTCGCGGGGCCATTCATTCCTCCCTAATGGTTGCCTTTTACCGGTACCATAGGGAAAGAATGCCGCCACAGCAATGCCATATTTGCATGGCTTATATTCTTGTTAATTGCTTGATTTAATTTAATAATTTACGATTAACCAGATTTGGGTTAATTCGAAAACTCAATGAAATATCACGATTTCATCGGGGCGCGACATGTTCAGCCCGAAGCGAGCCTTTTCGTCAAGCATGTCACGCTCGAGCGAACCATCGCTCAACAACGCCACTTCTTTTTCCAGCGTCTTGCGCTGCCCGGTCAGTTCATCGAGACGCGTCTGGCGCTCGACGCGCTGGCGGTCGAACTTTTCCGTCGCCTTCAGCCCGAACTCGCCGTGGATGGAATGATAGCCGAAATAGGAAAGAAAAGCGACGGCGATCAGCGGCATGACGAACCGCCCGAGTTTCCGCTTCTTATGGTGTTTTGTCCACATCGATCATGCCCTGATACGCAATACAAAGGCATCCTACGGGTCATTGATTAACCGACCGTTGACCATAACGGGTGGCAACAAAAAACCCGCGTCCGTTTCCAGACGCGGGTTTCTCGGACGAGCGGGGCTCAACCGCGCAGGATCGAGCGGCCGGCGTATTTTGCCTGGGGGCCAAGCTGTTCTTCGATGCGGATCAGCTGGTTGTATTTTGCGGTGCGGTCGGAGCGCGCCAGCGAACCGGTCTTGATCTGCCCGCAATTGGTGGCGACGGCGAGATCAGCGATGGTCGAATCCTCGGTTTCGCCCGAGCGATGCGACATGACGGCCGAGTAGCGAGCCTTGTGTGCGGTTTCGACGGCATCGAGCGTTTCCGACAGCGAGCCGATCTGGTTGACCTTGACGAGAATCGAGTTGGCGACGCCCATCTTGATGCCGTCCCGCAGGCGGGCGGAATTGGTGACGAACAGATCGTCGCCGACGAGCTGGCATTTGTTGCCGATAAGATCGGTCACGGTCTTCCAGCCTTCCCAATCGTCTTCTGCCATGCCGTCCTCGATCGAGAAGATCGGGTACTTTCCGGCGAGTTCCGCGAGGTATTCGGCCATTGCGCCAGGCTCGAGCGTGCGGCCTTCGCCTTCAAGCACATACTTGCCGTCCTTGAAGAACTCGGTGGCGGCGCAGTCCAGCGCGATGTGCACGTCTTCACCCGGACGGTAGCCAGCCTTCTCGATCGACTTCATGATGAAATCGAGCGCAGCGGGAGCCGATGCAAGACCCGGCGCAAAGCCGCCCTCGTCACCGACATTGGTGTTGTGGCCGTCGGCAGCGAGCTGCTTCTTCAGCGTGTGGAACACTTCCGAGCCCATGCGAACGGCATCACGCACGCTGTCGGCACCGACCGGAACGATCATGAACTCCTGGAAGTCGATCGGATTGTCGGCATGGGCGCCGCCATTGATGATGTTCATCATCGGCACCGGCAGCAGCCGCGCGTTCGGGCCGCCTACATAACGATAGAGCGGCAGACCGGCAGCAGAGGCAGCAGCCTTGGAGACGGCAAGGGAGACGCCGAGGATCGCATTTGCCCCGAGACGCGCCTTATTCGGCGTGCCATCAAGCTCGATCATCGTATTGTCGATCAGAATCTGATCTTCGGCCTCGAAGCCACCGATGGCTTCGAAGATTTCGCCGTTGACGGCTTCGACGGCCTTCTCGACACCCTTGCCGAGGTAGCGCGTGCCACCATCGCGTAGTTCGACGGCTTCATGCGCGCCGGTGGAAGCGCCCGAGGGGACGGCGGCGCGGCCGAAGCTGCCGTCTTCGAGATGAACGTCGACTTCGACAGTCGGATTGCCCCGGCTATCGAGAATTTCGCGGCCGATGATGTCGATGATTGCAGTCATGATCTCTTCCCTGCTTCAAACATGGTGGTGGTCGGATGGCCCTGTCATAATTCATGGACCGGAAATTACAATGGCGGGCACGGGCAATTGCTCCCCCGCGCCCCGGCCTTCAAGAAAATTTCACAAAGGTCGCATTCAGCGCTTGGCGATCGCGTCAAAGGCAAGCAGCGTCTCGAGAAGCCGCGGCATGTCCTTGAGATGCACCATGTTCGGCCCGTCGGAGGGCGCGTTGTCCGGATCCTCGTGCGTCTCGATAAAGACACCCGCGACACCGACGGCAACGGCCGCACGGGCAAGAGTTTCGACGAATTCGCGCTGGCCGCCCGAGGACGAGCCCTGCCCGCCCGGCTGCTGAACGGAGTGTGTTGCGTCGAAGACGACCGGCGCGCCAAGACCTGCCATGATTGGCAGCGAGCGCATGTCGGAGACGAGCGTGTTGTAGCCGAAGGAGGCGCCGCGCTCGCACAAAAGCACGTTCGGATTGCCGCTTTCGGTAAACTTGGCAAGCACGTTCTTCATGTCCCAGGGGGCGAGGAACTGGCCCTTCTTGACATTGATGACACGGCCAGTCCTGGCTGCCGCAATCAGAAGGTCGGTCTGACGGCAGAGGAAGGCCGGGATCTGCAGGATATCGATCGTCG
Source organism: Hyphomicrobiales bacterium (assembly GCA_900474095.1). Lineage (GTDB taxonomy): Bacteria > Pseudomonadota > Alphaproteobacteria > Rhizobiales > Rhizobiaceae > Pararhizobium. Next base: position 26,709 of record UCOA01000149.1, read on the forward strand.
GAGCAACAAGGGCGCACTGTTCCTCGGTGTGGATATCGGTCAAGACGGGAAAGCCGTATTCCTTCTTCAGATCAGCGAAAATTTCCATCGCCTTTTCAAGCCCGATGCCGCGCTTGCCGGAGATCGACGTGCGGTTGGCCTTGTCGAAGGAGGATTTGTAGACGAGGCCGATGCCGAGCGACTTGCAGAGTTCGACCATCTTGCCGGCGATCATGAAGGCATGATCGCGGCTTTCCATCTGGCAGGGTCCGGCGATCAGCGACAGTTTCTGGGTGTTGGAAAACACCACCTGGCTGGCACCGCTGCCGGCCACCACATTTGCATTTGCCTGCATGATTATTCTCCGAATGCGAAAATGACACCCTGCCCCGGCGCTTCCGGAACGATCAGGCGATTGTCTTTTCTGATGAAGGACACCGCGTTGTCAGTGAGAAGACGCTCGGTCGCCGACACGTCGGCAACCCTGAAGACGATGGCGCGGCCGCGCAGACCGCGGGAATGACCCGGCGTTTTGCGATCGAAGAAACCGGACATGCCGGCCTGGTTGAGAACAGAAATCTTGACGCCGTTGCGCGTCTCGATGTCCATGCCGAAGGAATGCGCGGAAACCTCGCGCTCATCGACCGCTTCCTGCAGGATGTACTGGAAATCGGTGGGGTTCGGCTCGGACAGAACGACCTCACTGAGACCGATCACGCTGTTGGCATGGGTTTCGAGCGCCGATCTACCGGACGGAAGCGGCCTTACGCGCTGACAGGTAAAAAAGAAGAAATCCGGCGAACGCAGATCGGCGGCAAAGGCAAGGCGGAAACTGCCGGTTGCCTGCGATCCGTCCGGCAGTTTCATCGGGCGGGAAAATTCCAGCATATCGCCGGCCGAAATACCCGCTTTGCCGAAGCGCGCATGATCGGCCGCCGCGTCATCGGTGCTCAGCACGATTGCCGAGAACCCGTCATGGCCCCGGCGAAAGCGATAGGCCTGATCGCGGGCGACGAAGACGTTGCCGGCGAGCGCTGCCGCTTCGCATTCCTCGCGCTTGGCAACCCCCAGCGGCTCAAGATAGGTCTTGTCGGCAAAGAAGACGCAAGCGTTTTCCGTCCCGAAGGGGTGAAGCGCATCGGCGGCGACCGTGAAACCGAGCATTTCCAGACGCTGCCTCGCCGTCGAAAGGTCTCCCACCGGCAATACCAGATGATCGAGCAGGCGGGTTGTGCGAGTGACTGCGGTCATTGACATTTCCTGAGACTGGCCTTCGGCAGGTGCTTTGCCCGTTTTGACCGTCGATTTCAAGGAAATGTTCAATGGGGTCCGTCGCGGGAACCTCGATCAGTCGCAGGAGCGCAGCTGCTTGGCATAGGTGCGGGCAATATTTGCCGAGCGTTGCGCGGCGCGCTGCAGTTGCGCGTTGCCGCGCCAGGCGCCCTTTGCATAGCCGCCATCTCCGAGGTAGTAGGCAAGATAGAGACTATAGGCGTCGTTTCGGGCGATGCCGTTCTTCTTGCTGCTCTGGTCGTGGTACCACGCAACGAAATGGACGGCGTCGGAGAATTTCGCCCGGCGTGCCATCCAGTGGCCGGTCTCCCGCTTGTACTCAGACCACGTACCGTTCAGCGCCTGCGAGAAGCCGTAGGCCGTGGATTGGCGCTTCCAGGGAATGAAGCCGAGAAGCTTGGTGCGTGGCGGCCGGGCATTCGGGAGGAAGCCGGATTCGGTATAGATCGTCGCCATCAGGATCGGCACGGGAACGCCATATTGCCGCTCCGCATGCTCGGCGGCCCGCCGCCAGTTGCTGAACCAGCCATCGCGCTGCTCGAAAATCGCGCAGGCATTTCTTGTTTCTCTCGGCGCGGTCGCGCACCCCGCCAGAAGCAGAAGGGCGACGATAAACGCAATACGCATCGCTCAGGTCTCTCACACTTGGAGAGATTACTAACCGGTAAACGTTAAAGAGACGTTTTTAGGTAAATTTGCCGCGGCGACGTACCTTCAGCCTCCACGGTTAAGCTTCAGGGCGTGGATCCGGGCGGATCGGATAGCGCCGACACCCGAGGCGAGGCGCACGGACTGGACTGGCTCGAAACCTTCGATCCGCTTCGTTCCGGCCCAGCGGCCGCCATCGGCGAAGACTTCGATCGAACCGACATCGAGGAAAATGCGCAGGTTCTGCGGCCGCGCACCGGTCGCAATGTAACTTGGCCCTGTTTCCTGCTCCGGGGCAGCATAGCTGATGGACAGCCCCTGCTCGGTGACACTGACGCCAAGCGTGACCAAGCTATGATCAAATACCAGTTCGAAGGGGGCGCCCGGCCTGATCAGGTCGATAGCAATCTCGACGGCGCCATTGTCAAACGCCACCACCTCCCCGGCCATCAGCCGGCGTTCATCAACCAGCCCCGCCCGCAAAGTCTCGACCGCCGAAACGGGCGGTGTCAAAACTTCATCGTCGCGAAGCAGAAGATTGCGCGGCAGGGTCATGGCCGTCGGAAAATCGATCGTATGGGAAACATCGGCCCAGTTCGCCAGCCAGCCGATGCCGACCGCCGTGCCCTGATCGACAAAAGCCTGGAAGGCATAGTTGTCGGTCCCGAAATCGAGTTCCTGCTCGAACTCGCGATGGAACCGGACGCCATCGAACCGCCCCACGGCAATGAGGGTCAAGTTCTTGCGTCCCGTCTTCTTTTCGAGGCTGTTCATCAGGCCGTAGATCAGTCCCCAACGGGTCTCGGGGCCATCCGCCGGTCCGTCCAGCGGGAGCAAGCAGGGACATTCGATGACGGCCGTCCCGAATCGTTCCTCCAAGAGAAGCGTGCCGATGAAGCGCCAGCCATCTGCCGCCGCCGGGTCGTCCGTCTCATAGAGAAGAATGACACCGCCCTGATGGCTGAGGCTGCCGAGAACCATCTTCCACAGACCGTCCGGCCCCTTGACCACGTAAGGGTCGCGGAAATCGAGCGTCAGACCCAGGCCGGACGGCCTGTTCGCCAGGATCACTTCAGCCTGGCTGGCGGTAATGATGTTGTGCGAGGTTGCGGTCAACTGGATCTGTGTTTCCGGAATGCGTTCGCTCACCTGCTCGGTGAAGAAAACGCGGATGCCCGCATCGTTTTCCAGCGGAATTGCAGAGCCGGAAAAGGCCCCGCCCCGCCGGTCCGGCCGCGCGGTCAGATCCTCAGACGGGAACAGGAAGATCGGCATGTGATGCCAATGGATATAGTCGGTGGAGATGGCATGCCCCCAATGCATCGTGTTCCACCGAAGCCCGTGCGAATAATGCTGATAGAACAGATGCGGGCGGCCGCCAAAGCGGCCAAAACCGTTCGGGTCGTTCATCCAGCCGAAGGGCGGGCGGAAATGATAACCGTGTGGCACGGGCGCCGGCGCGTTGGCGACACTGGTGTGCATGACGGTAATGCCCTTGTCGACGACCTCCGCCGCGTTGAAGACGTAGGCGACGGAAACAGCCGTAGTCGCGGTATCGTAGACGCAGGAAAGATCACCGCCGCTCACCGCGATAAAAGTGCGGAAGACGTATTCGTCCGAATTGCTGACCGAGACGTCACCGATCTTCTCGCCGTCCAGAACGAAGGCCATGGTGCCGGGTTCATCGCTGCGCGTCGCCTTCAGCCACACATGCAGCGTCGCACTGACCGGCACCTCGGCCTGCAGCGTCCGTAGAGTCCCGACCGTTGTCGCCTGCACTGTATCGCTCGTCATGTCCGCTCCACTCCTTCGTCCAACCTCTGCAACAGCGACCTAGTGCCGAAGAGCGGGATGTAAAGACGGCAAGCGCCAATTGGCGGGCAGCCCGAAACCTCCCCGCGCGCCGTCCGCCGTGGTTATCCAAAATGCATTCATCCGGACGGGGC
>UCOA01000150.1 GCA_900474095.1 Hyphomicrobiales bacterium
CATGTCATCGGCACCAAGCGCCTGCTCTTCGTGCTTGCCGCCTTCGGCATCGCCGTTGCCGGCGGGCTGTGGCTGGCATCCGCCACGACCTTCCAGCCGAAGACCTATTTCAGTGTTCAATGGACCGCCTACATGATTTTCATGGTGCTGGTCGGCGGCATCGGCAAGTTCGAGGGCGCGATCCTCGGCGCTGTGCTGTTCTTCATCATCGAGACCTTTTTCGGCTCGCTCGGCGTTTGGTACCTGATCGGCCTTGGGGCCACCGCCGTGATCTTCTCGCTCTATCTTCCACGCGGTCTCTGGGGCGAAATCGAGCGCCGCTTCGACCTGCAACTGCTTCCCGTCGGCTACCGGCTGAAACTTCCAGGTCCGACCAAAATTCAATGGAAACAATGAGATGTCCGACAGCCCGGACTCTCTTGTGAAAGGTGAACTTCATGCTTTTCGGTAAAACCATTCTGGTAACCGGCGTCGCCTCCGGCATTGGCGCGCGCACGGCTAACCTCGCCGCCCAGATGGGCGCCGACGTCATCGGCGTCGACGTCCGCGAACCGGCCAATGGAAGCGCCGCCTTCATCAAAGGCGACCTTTCGACCGCAGCCGGCGTCGCCGACATCGTTGCGCAGCTTCCGACGCGCCTCGACGCGATCGCCAATGTCGCCGGTCTCTCCGGCAATACCGGCATCGTTTCGACGTTATCAGTCAATTTCTACGGCCTGCGGGCCCTGTCCGAAGCCGTTGCGCCGCGCCTGCGCGAAGGCGGCGCCATCATCAATGTCGCGTCGATCGCCGGTTACGGCTGGCGCGCCAATCTCGAGCGGGCAAAGGCACTGACCGGCATCGATGGCTTCCCGGACGTGGCAGCGGTTGCCGCCAAACACGACCTCCGGGACGAGGAAGGCTACCCGCTCTCCAAGGAATTGCTTTTGCTCTGGACCATGCGCGCCGCCCATCAGCCGCTGTTCAAGCAACGCGGCATCCGGGTCAATGCGGTGAGCCCGGGCCCGGTCGAAACGCCGATCCTCAAACAGTTCCGTGCCGTGCTTGGCGACGCCCGGGTCGACAGCGACATCACCCGCGTCGGCCGCGCCGGCACCTCCGCCGATATCGCGCCCGCCGTGCTCTTCCTTTGCTCGGACGGTGCGCGCTGGATCAACGGAGCCAACCTTGCCGCCGACGGCGGCCTCGAGGCCTCCATCAACGCCGAAGTCCTCGGCTTCTGATTTTTTCCAAAGGAGACACCCATGAACATTTCCCTCTTCATCAACGGCGCAGACCGCGCGGCCTCGACCGGCCGGACCTATGACCGGATCGATCCCTTCACCGAAAAGTTGGCGACCCGCGCAGCCGCCGCCAGCCTGGAGGATGTTGAAGCCGCAATCGAAGCCGCGTCCGCCGCGTTCCCGGCCTGGTCGAAGACCGCACCCGGCCAGCGCCGCGCGCTCCTGATGAAAGCGGCCGACATCATGGAGGCCAAGGTCGGCGAGTTCACCAAGCTGATGATCGAGGAGACGGGCGCCACCGCGCCTTGGGCAGGCTTCAATGTCATGTTCTCCGCCAATATCCTGCGCGAGGCGGCCTCGATGACGACGCAGATTTCCGGCGAGATCATTCCCTCCGACAAGCCCGGCACGCTCGCCATGGGCGTGCGGCAGGCCGCCGGCGTCTGCCTTGCCATCGCCCCCTGGAACGCACCCGTCATCCTCGGCACCCGCGCAGTTGCGATGCCGATTGCCTGCGGCAACACCGTCATCCTCAAGGCATCCGAACAATGCCCCGGCACGCACCGGCTGATCGCCACCGCACTGTCCGAGGCCGGCCTGCCCGCCGGGGTGATCAACGTCGTTACCAACGCCCCGGAAGACGCTTCCGAAATCGTGACCGCCCTGATTACCCATCCGGCGGTCAAGCGCGTCAACTTCACCGGCTCGACCAGGGTCGGCAAGATCGTCGCAGAGACCTGCGGCAAGCATCTGAAGCCAGCCCTGCTTGAGCTTGGCGGCAAGGCGCCGCTGGTCATCCTCGATGATGCCGACATCGACGGGGCCGTCAACGCCGCCATCTTCGGCGCCTTCATGAACCAGGGCCAGATCTGCATGTCGACCGAGCGAATCATCGTCGACGAGGCCATCGCCGATCAGTTCGTCGCCAAATTGGCCGCCCGCGCCAGCCAGCTCCCCGCCGGCGACCCGCGTGGCCACGTTGTGCTCGGCTCGCTGATCAGCCTCGACTCTGCCATGAAAATGGAAGAACTGATCGCCGACGCGACAGCGAAGGGCGCAAAGCTCGTAGCCGGCGGCAAGCGCTCCGGCACGGTGGTCGAGGCAACGCTGCTCGATCATGTGACGCCCGACATGCGCGTTTATTCGGAAGAATCCTTCGGCCCGGTCAAGCCGATCGTCCGCGTCTCCGGTGAGGAGGAAGCGATCCGCGTTGCCAACGACACCGAATACGGCCTGTCCTCAGCCGTCTTCAGCCGTGACGTCCAGCGCGCGATGGCGGTCGCGGCCCGGATCGAATCCGGCATCTGCCACATCAACGGCCCGACACTCCACGACGAGGCGCAAATGCCTTTCGGCGGCGTCAAGGGCAGCGGCTACGGCCGCTTCGGCGGCAAGGCTGCAATCGATGAATTCACCGACCTGCGCTGGATCACGGTTGAGGATTCCGCCCAGCATTATCCCTTCTGATCTCTTACGCCGAACAATCTCACCCGCGCTTGACATCGCGGGTGATCCAACCTGTAATTTCGCGGCCCCTTCCCCGCCGATCTGGCGTAAGCAACGAGTTACCGTCAAATGACAGCCGAGACCCCGGAAACGAAACTCACCGCATCCAAACGGCGCTGGGCCGAGGAAGGCAAGTTTCTGACGGGGAAAATCACCCGCTCGGACGCAGACCGGCTGCCGCCCGGCCAGCATCTCGTCAAGAACTGGCCGGTGCTCGATCTCGGCCAGCAACCGCGCATCCAGACCGCGGAATGGGCACTGCAGATCATCGGCGCCGTCGAAAATCCGGTCAAACTCGACTGGGATGCTTTCCACCGCCTGCCGCAAAGCAACAGGCTGTCCGACATCCATTGCGTGACGACCTGGTCGCGCTACGACAATCATTGGCAGGGCGTCTCCACCCACGACCTGCTCGATCTGGTGATGCCGAAGCCGGAAGCCAGGTTCGTGATGCTAGCCAGCTATGACGGCTACACCACGAACCTGCCGCTGGAAGATTTCGCCTCCAAGGACGGCATCCTCGCGACCCGCTGGGAAGGCGAACCGCTGACCCGCGACAATGGCGGCCCGATGCGCCTCGTCATTCCGCATCTCTATTTCTGGAAAAGCGCCAAATGGCTGCACCGCATCGAGTTCCTGATCGGCGACCAGGCCGGCTTCTGGGAAAAGAACGGCTATCACATGCTCGGTGATCCTTGGCGCGAGCAGCGTTACTCTGGCGATTGAGCATCAGCCACGCTCCGCCGGCGCCTTGCAGACGGTCCGGTTCGGCATGCGCCTTCTCGCCAACAACCTGGTAAAGCTCCAGCGCCGTGGCCCGGCCTTTGACCTGCGCTTCCCCGAGCGGACCGAAGGCAATCGCCGCATCGCGCGAATGGCGACCACAGTCTATGTCACTCTCGCATCTTCCAGTGGTCTGCCCGAGACCTCGGCCGCCGCCTCGCGGATCGTCTCCATCAGGATGGCAAGCGGCATGGAAGGAATGGCGTTAGCCCGCATCGTCAACCCGACCGGTCCCTTCGTCTCGCTGGTATCGATCGGCAATGTCGCCAGCATCCCGTCTTCGATATCGCCGGCGACAACCCCCGTCGAGATGATCCAGATGGCGTCGCTCGCCCGCACGAAGGCCCGGCCGAAGGAATCGGAGACCGTCTCGATCTGGTTCGGCAGGCTGGCAATGCCGTTGGCGATCAGAAACCGCTCGACGAACGGCCGGATGATCGAGGCGCGGGTCGGCATCAGCACCGGATAGGCCGCGAGATTATCGAACACGGACCGCTTTGCCGAAAGCAGCGGATGACCCTTGCGCACGACGAAGACGACCTGCTCGGAATAGAGATGCTCGAAGGAAAACCCGGTCATCTGCTCGGGTGCCGCCAGCCGTCCCACCACCAGATCCAAATCGCCGACCCGCAACTGCTCGAGAAGGACGGCGTTCTCGCCGGTGACGATCTTGATGCGGCTACCGGTCCCCTCCTTCAGGAAATGCGCCATGGCGCGCGGCATGATCCGCGTCGAGACGGTCGGAAGCGCGCCCACCCGGACCGGCGGGCCGTCACCCGACCGCTCCTGCGAAACGGAATCCAGCCCTTGCCGGATAGCGGTCAATGCCGCCCCCGCATGCCGCAGGAAAGCTTCGCCGTAACGGGTGATCTTGATGCCGCGGCCGTCACGCTCGAACACTGCGACACCCAGCACCTCCTCCAGTTCGCGGATCGTCTTGGTTACGGCGGGCTGGCTGACATGCAGGAGGCCCGCCGCCTTCATCACGCTCTTCTGGCGGGCGACCTCGACAAAGGTTTGCAAATGGCGGAATTTTACACGAGCATCGATCATAAGAACGCATAACCTATGAGTTAATGATAAGCAGTAAAATGTCATTTTACCTAACCAGATTAAAGCTCCAATCTGGCGGTGGAGGAGAGTTCCAGTGCAGTTTGCCCACATCAACGACATCGCGCTCCATTATCAGGTCATCGGCGCTGCCAATGACAAGCCGGTGCTTGTCTTTGCCAATTCGCTTGGCACCGATTTTCGCATCTGGCGGGATGTCATCGTGCGGTTTGCGGGCGACTTCGCCATCGTCCTCTATGACAAGCGCGGCCACGGCCTCTCCGACATCGGCGATGTCCCCTATTCGATGGACCTGCACGTATCGGATCTCGCCGGCCTGCTCGATCTCTTGTCGGTGAAGCAGGCGATCGTCTGTGGCCTGTCGGTCGGCGGCCTGATCGCGCAGGGCCTCTATGCAGCGCGGCCGGATCTGTTGCGTGCGCTCATTCTCTGCGACACCGCCCACAAGATCGGCACTGTGGAATCATGGGACGCGCGCATTGCGACCGTCGAGCAGAGCGGCATCGCGAGCATTGCCGATAGCGTCCTCGAGAAATGGTTCACCCCCGCTTTTCGCCGGCCGGAAAACAACGCCTATCACGGCTACCGCAACATGCTCGTGCGCCAGCCCGTCACCGGTTATGCCGGCACCTGTGCCGCAATCCGCGATGCCGACTACACCGAGGCCGCAAAGCGCATCGCGGTGCCCACCCTGTGTGTCGTCGGCGATCAGGACGGCTCGACACCGCCCGATCTCGTTCTCTCGACCGCAAAGCTTGTCCCCGGTGCGCGCTACGAAGTGATCCGCGACGCAGGTCATATCCCCTGCGTCGAACAGCCGGAGGCGCTGACGGCCGTACTGCGCGCCTTCATCGATATTGTCCTGTCTGGAGAAAAAGGCCATGAATGACGCGACCGCGCCGACCGAACGCTACCGTCAGGGCATGATCACCCGCCGTGCGGTTCTCGGCGACAGGCATGTCGACCGGGCACAGTCCGCCACCACCGATTTCGACCAACCCTTTCAGGAGTTGATCACGGAGGCCGCCTGGGGCAACCTCTGGTCACGGCCGACCTGGACGAAACGCGAGCGTTCGATGGTGACGATTGCCCTTCTCGCTGCCCTTGGCCACGACGAGGAAGTGGCGATGCACGTGCGCGCCACCGCCAATACCGGCGCCAGTCGCGCCGACATCGGCGAAGCGCTGTTGCATGTGGCGATCTATGCCGGCGTGCCGGCCGCCAATCGCGCGATCAAGATCGCCAAGCAGGTTTTCGAACAGATGGACGCAGAACAGGCGTCCTGAGGAAAAGCGAGATGTCCGACCGTTCCAATAAGAAGCCCGAGACCGGTGCCTTTTTCCAGCGCGACCGCGCCTGGCATGCGCCGGCCTTGACGCCGGGCTACAAGACCTCCGTACTGCGTTCGCCGCAAAGGGCGCTGCTCTCGCTGGACGGCACGATTTCCGAGATTACCGGCCCGGTCTTCGGCCATTCCATCCTCGGCGCACTCGACAATGACTTGATCCACAATTTTGCCAAGCCCGGCGAGAGCGCGATCGGCGAGCGCACTATCGTGCATGGTCGTGTCCTAGACGAACGTGGCAAGCCGGTTCCCGGCGCGCTGCTCGAATTCTGGCAGGCCAATGCCGGCGGGCGCTACCGTCACAAGAAGGAAACCTATCTCGCGCCGCTCGACCCGAATTTCGGCGGCTGCGGCCGTACCATTACCGACGAAGACGGCGGCTATCGTTTCCGCACCATCAAGCCCGGCCCTTACCCGTGGCCTAACGGCGTCAACGACTGGCGCCCGGCCCATATCCACTTCTCCGTTTTCGGCCATGGTTTCGCCCAGCGGTTGATCACGCAGATGTATTTCGAGGGGGATCCGATGATCTGGAAATGTCCGATCGTCACCACCATTCCGGACCGCCGCGCCATCGAACAGCTGATCGCCCCACTCGACTGGGCAAATACCATCCCGATGGACGCGCGCGCTTACAAGTTCGACATCGTGCTGCGCGGCCGCCGCTCGACGCTGTTTGAAAACCGGCTGGAGGGCAACTGATGGTCCAGGATCTCGGATACCTCAAGGAATCGCCCTCGCAGACCGCCGGCCCCTACGTTCATATCGGATGCACGCCGAATTTCGCAGGCATCACCGGCGTCTATGAAACGGACCTCGGCGCAACGATGGTCAACGACAAGACGCTCGGCGAGCGCATCACCGTACGCGGCCGGGTGATCGACGGCGCCGGAACACCGCTCAAGGACGCGCTTGTCGAAATCTGGCAGGCGGACGCGGCCGGTCTCTACAACAGCCCGTCGGAACTGCGCGGCGCCGCCGATCCGAATTTCACCGGCTGGGGCCGCTGCCCGACCAGCGCCGACGAAGGCGTCTTTGGCTTCGAAACGATCAAACCCGGGCGCGTACCCTACAAGGACGGACGCAAGATGGCGCCGCACATCACTGTCTGGGTCGTCGCCCGCGGCATCAATATCGGGCTGCACACCCGCATGTATTTCGCCGACGAAGCGGAAGCGAATGCCGAAGACCCGCTGCTCGCCCGCATCGAACACCGCCATCGTGTCGCGACACTGGTCGCGCCGCGCGAGGGCTCTATCTACACATTCGACATTCATCTGCAGGGCGAGAAGGAAACGGTCTTTCTCGATATCTAGGGCATTTCCAGGAAAAATGTGAAACGGTTTTCCGTCCGGAAATGCGTATAAACAACGGATAGAGCGTTTCCGACGCCGAAACACTCTTAGTCCTCGGGGAAAGACATGACCGCCTCCGTCTTCGATCATCCGTTTCTCTCGGGCCTATTGGGCGACGAGGAAATTGCCACCTTCTTCTCGGCGGAGGCCGATATCCGCGCCATGCTCTCGTTCGAGGCAGCATTGGCGAAAGCCGAGGCCGAGCACGGCATCGTTTCCAACGAGGCAGCGGCGCGTATCGCCGAGATTTGTAGCAATTTCCTTCCCGACGTTCTGGCGCTGCGGCGCGCAACGGCGACGGACGGCGTTGTCATCCCGGAGCTCATCCGCCAACTGCGCAAGGCGATCGGCGGAGACGCCGCCGGGAAGCTGCATTTCGGTGCCACCAGCCAGGATGTCATCGACACCAGCCTGATGCTGCGTCTGACATCGGTTTGCCGGCTCCTGTGCGGCCGCCTGGATAAGCTTCGCGCGGCTTTCGAGGAGATCAACCGGCAATGGGGTACAAACCCGCTGATGGCGAAGACGCGCATGCAGGCGGCGATTGACATCCGGGTTTCGGATCGCGTCAGCGCGTGGAGTGCACCGCTCGCCAGCTACGAGGACCGGTTGGAGCGAATGGCCGTGGTGTCTTTCCCGCTGCAGTTCGGCGGCGCCGCCGGCACCCTTGAAAAGCTGGGCGATAAGGCCGGGACTGTACGCGCGGCCCTTGCCGAACATCTCGGTCTTGCCGATCATCCGCAGTGGCAGAGCCAGCGGACAACGATCGCCGATCTTGCCCACATCCTGTCGCTGATTTCTGGCAGTCTTGGAAAATTCGGCCAGGATATTGCGCTGCTCGCGCAGGCCGGCGACGAGATCGAACTGTCGGGCGGTGGCAGCTCCTCGGCCATGCCGCACAAGCAGAATCCCGTTGCCGCCGAAGCGCTCGTCGCGCTCGCCCGCTTCAACGCCGTACAGCTTTCGGGCATTCACCAGTCGATGGTGCATGAACAAGAGCGCTCCGGCGCCGCCTGGACGCTCGAATGGATGATCCTGCCCCAGATGGCCATCGCCTGCGGTGCCAGCCTGCGGTTGGCTTCGACGCTCGTGGGGCAGATCAAGCGGCTTGGTCAGACAATACAGTAGTTTCGCTACCGTGGCCTGCCACGAAGGGCCATCCATCTGCCGTTGTGCTCTGCTGTGCAAACAGACGGATGCATTTTGACGGCCATAACATTCGGGCCATGTGGCCAGACTTTCTGGAACCATCGGCATGCTACAGTGTTCTTGCTTCGGTAGCGACGCGACCGGAGACGACACCAATGTTGATTCACTTCACGTTTAACGATGGACATGGCGTTGAGCCGGGCGGTGCACAGGACTTTGACGACCTGAAGACCGCCAAACGGGAAGCGCTTCGCACTCTGGTTGAATGGATGCTGGAAGGCGACCGGCGGTCCGACGAAATCATCGGCACGGTAGCTGGCGCCGATAATGGCGGCAATGCGCTTTTCTCGGTGACGATCCATATCACTATGGAAGACATGGCCCCACCGTGATCGGAGCGCGACTCGCGAAGAAGAGCCCCAGCGCGCCGGGGCTCCCGGAGGAACACCACACATTACTTCACATAGACGATCTTGCCGCCATTGGCCGCTGTCTGAACGCCAACCACATTCGTGAGTTGCACGTTCTTCTTTTGAAGAATTGCCATGAGAGCGGCGTCCTGCTGCAGTTCGGCCTGGGCCTTGCTCATGGATTCCGGAGTTGCATTTTGGAATTCTGGTGGGATTTGCTTCGAGGTGTCGTCTTCGCTTCCCTGCTGCTGCGTGACATTGATAATGGTGACCATGTCCTCAGCCATCATCGGCGTGGTCGAGCCCGTTGTCTGCGCATAGGTGAAGCCGCCGATGGTCGTAGCCGAGAGTGCGGCTGCAAGAACAAGTGTGATGATCGGTTTCATTGTCTCCTCCTGTTTTTAAAGAACTGACAGCATCAACCGCTCGCCGGGCGATGCAATTCTATCAACTACGGCAAGAACCAAAGGTCGTCGCAAATTGTTCCGGCGTGATCGTCCTATATCTGTGGAAGGCCAGTGAGGCTTCCGCCTAAGGACGGGAAGCGTTCCCAACAGCCTTCGCACAGCGGGCGGCGCAGACGGCTTCAAGGCGCGCGATCGGTAAGAGCGTCGGCTCCCTCCTGTTCGGCGCAATGCGCACAGCAATAAATGATGTCGCCCTGCTCGACTCCATGTCCGATGATCCGGACGCCGCAATGCGGGCATTCCGGAGCGAGTTTCTGGATTGCGCATTCGAAACTATCGAAAGTGTAGGTTTGGTCCCCAAGGTTTACCCGGAACGCCTTGTCATAGTCGTTGCCGCACTGGTCGCATCTGGCCATGGCTGTATCCTCCTGTTCAGTCCGACCAACGTCGCGAACAGTGATAGGTTCCGGCTCACGCCTTGTATGTCCGCCTCGATCCGCTGAAATGGCCTCTTGTCGGATGCGTTGGATACTGCACGTGCAAGTCTTGTCCGCCGCCCAGGGAAACCTTTCCGCCGAACACTGTCATAATGTTCTCATCGGCTAGATCATCCCATACCGACACTTGTCGAGGTCTCTAGGCGCCATACCTCTTAAAGAGTATTCTAAAATGGTGAGAGGCAACGATGAGGTACGAGCGACGCGAACGATCGCAAACAGTTGCCGACGTCCAACCCGTGCCGTCCATGTATGTCGTGAACGAACTCACCTCTATCGAAAAGCAATCATATGGCCGCTGATGACAATGGCGAGGAAAGGCCGCCCGCATGAAGCCAATGAACGAAGAGCATCTCGCTGTTCTGCGCAGGCACATGGTCGAGGTGATTGCAATCTATGCCGACCTTGAAAGCGAACAACTCGGCAAGGCGGTGCTCAATGAACGGGTGATGGCAGCGATGCTGCGGGTGCCCCGTCATCTCTTCGTGCCGGCCCCGGCCGCGCCCTTTGCCTACCAGGACATGCCACTGCCGATCGGCTTCGATAAAACCGTCTCGCAGCCATTCATGGTCGCTCTCATGACCGATCTCCTAGATCCCCAACCGCATGAGAAAGTGCTCGAGATCGGCACCGGCCTAGGCTATCAAACCGCGATCCTTGCGGAACTCGCCGGCCAGGTTTGGAGCGTCGAAATCATCGAGGAATTCGCAAGCCATGCCGCGGCTCTTCTGCCGGCGCTTGGCATGGCAAATGTCGGCATTCGTATCGGCGACGGATCACGCGGCTGGCCTGAGCACGCGCCATTCGACAAGATCTTGGTCACCGCGGCTGCTGAGGAGGCACCGCCGGCTTTGCTTGAGCAGATCAAACCAGGGGGACGCCTGGTTATGCCTGTGGGATCCGAAGTGCAGTTGCTGACTGTCATCGACAAGGATGCGGCAGGACAACTCGAGGCGCGGCAACTGATCCCGGTTCGGTTCAGCCAACTCGAGGCGGCCTAACGTGCGGCAGATCTAAGTCCTCGAGCCGTCGCCAGGAACGCCGGGGAAACGGGCAGGCACAATAACATTCCTGGAAAAAGTGGTGGGCCCGGAGGGACTCGAACCCCCAACCAAGCGGTTATGAGCCGCCGGCTCTAACCATTGAGCTACAGGCCCTGCCCCGGTTGTCCGGTATCCCGCGGACCAATGGCAGACCGCGGGTGGACTGGCTCTAGCGGAAAACGGGTTTTCCCACAAGACGTTGCCGCAATCCCTACACAATCAATGATCAAGAAGGGTGACAGGGACAAAACACAACCGGAAAGAACCCATCCATGACCATAGCTTATTTCCCCCGCGGCCTTCGGGCCGTGGTTCTGGCGGCCGCCTTCGCGGGTATCGCCGGCACGGCTGCCTTCGCTCAGGAAAAAACGCCGCGCGAAGCGGTCATCACCGTTTTCGGCGAAGGCCACTCGGACGTCGCCCCCGACATGGCAATCCTGTCGTTCAGCGTCGTCAAGGATGCCAAAACCGCCCGCGAGGCGCTTGACGCCAACAACAAGGCGATGGCCGACGTGCTCAACGCGCTGAAGAGCGGCGGCATCCTCGAAAACGACCTGCAGACCTCGGGCTTTGCCGTCAATCCGCAATACCAGTATCCGGACAACAATGATGGAGGTAACCGCCCGCCGGTTCTGATCGGCTACCAGGTTGCCAATTCGCTGACCATCAAGGTGCGCGACCTTTCCAAACTCGGCGCTATCATCGACCAGTCGGTGACGCTCGGCGTCAACCAGGGCGGCTCGATCCAGTTCACCAACGACAAGCCGGAAGCAACGATCACCGAAGCTCGCAAGCAGGCCGTGGTCGATGCCATATCGAAGGCCAGGGTGCTGGCAGAGGCCGCCGGCGTCTCGCTCGGCCGCATCATCGAGCTTTCAGAGAACTCATCCCGGCCCGAACCGATGCCGATGATGCGCACCATGGCAAAAGAATATGCCGCCGATGCAGTGCCGATCGCGACGGGTGAAAACACCTACAACGTCACCGTCAACGTCACCTTCGCGATCCAGCAATAATATCAGATCGCAGACGACCGTGGAAAACAAAACCCCGCTTCGGCGGGGTTTTTGTTTTTCGGGGTGGAACAAGGGCAAAGAGACAAGGGGCAAGGGCAAAGGGTGCTCGGGTGCCCGCCCTGGCAGGCCACAACAAAACACCCCCCGCGGCGAACCGCGAGGGGCTAGACTTTCCGCCGGCCGGGGGAGACAAGGCGGAAAGAATTCAACAGCCGTGATCCAGGCCGGTTGATGCCGGCCTCAAGGGTCGGGCGGCTGTTTTCGTTAGCGACCGATCACCGGGCAACCGCGGACATTGGCGAACACGATCTGGCGATAATCGCCACGGCGGCGGCCCTCGACAACGACGCGACGATGCGAGACGTCCGCCACATGGGCACGGCGCAGGCCGTAATTGCGCGCCTTGTCGACCGCCAGCCAGGGAGCGCAGCGACCGCGGCGCTCACGGCCCCAGCCATCGCCCCGGCCCCGGCGATCGCCATCCCAGTCGCGTTCGTCGCCATAGCGATCGCGATCGCGATACTGAACGTCGACGACGCCGCTGCCTGAATGGATGCCGAACGTCAGCGTGTCGGCACTGGCCGGCGCGACGGTCGCGCTGAAACCGGTCAGACCGATGAAGCCGGCGAGCGCGAGTTTTGCAAAAATCTTTCTCATGAATGTTTCTCCGTGTTGGGTGCAAACTGTAGATGTCCGCCCTTTGTTTTGTTCCGGGGCATTGAGGGAAAGGTAAGCCGGCGCGGCTGAACGGAACCAGAACCCGCCGTTCATCAGCGGTTCAGGCGGCGGGGTGAGGAGCGAATCACGGAGATGGTACGATCGCGCTGATGCTCAGCGAGCGAGCGCTTTTTCGAAGACCCGGATGTTGCGGTAGTGGCTGACCCGGATGACTGCGCCATTTTCGAATTCGAAGACGAAGACACTGGGGATCGAATAGGACTGGCCGCTCGCCGCCGGGAAGCCCGGCATGGTTTCGCGGTAGACGCCGCGAGCGGTTGCGTCGATCGCGACGCGCTGGCCAAGCGCATCGTGCATCAGCACGATGTCGCTGAAGCTTTCATCGAAATGCCGGAAATAACTCATGACGTTCATGCGCAACGGATCGGCGCCGATGGTCCGCTGTCCCGTCATGGAATCGAGCGCCACATCCTCATCGAGGAACGTCGCGAGCGTCTCGAAATCCCGCTCGTTCAAGGCTTCCATGAAGCGGCTTGCAATCGTCTGCGCGTCGGTCAATGAGCTCCCCCCTGAATGTCGAACCGGGTGCGACCAGGGCAACCGGCGGGAAATAACGCCAAACTCCTGATTTTGTTCCCGGAATGGAAAGCAAAACAGAAGCTTGCCAAGACTGCACCGGGCAGTGCCCGCTTGTCCAGAGCAAGGCTGAGATCACCGCCCGAGATGAAGGACGATATCGCGCTTATGCTCCCGGTCACGATGTTCGAACAGGTAGAGCCCCTGCCAGGTGCCGAGCGTCAAGCGGCCGCCACTGACGGGAATGCCGATCGACACCTGCGTCAACGCCGCCTTGATATGGGCCGGCATGTCGTCCGGTCCTTCCGCCGTGTGGACGATCCAGCCCATCGAAGGATCGTCGGAGGGCGGCACCAGGCGCTTGAAGAACTGGTCGAGATCCCGCCGGACGTCGGGATCGGCATTCTCCTGGATGAGGAGCGAACAGGAGGTGTGGCGGACGAAGACGGTGAGCAGCCCCTCCTCGATGCCGCATGTGCGAACGAAGCCCTGAGCTTCGCCGGTGAACTCATAGAGGCCCGCACCCCGCGTCGACAGGCTGATGATCGTCTGGGGCATCACGTCCTTTCCGATCCTGCCCGCTGCGGCGGCAGGCAGGATTGTCTTTCAGATGTTCAGACCGCGGCGGTCAAAGCTCCAGAAAACTCTTGAAGCCACCATAGATCATGCGCTTGCCATCGAAGGGCATGGTCCATTTGTCGCTTGCAAGCCGCGGGTCGGCCATGACCTTGGCGTTGATCGCATCGCGCTCCTCGCGAGAGGGATAGGTGATCCAGGAAAAGACCACCACCTCATCCTCCTTCGCCTGGACGGCGCGCGGAAAGGAGGTGAGCTCGCCATAGGGCACATCGTCGCCGATGCACTCGACATAGGAGAGCGCGCCATATTCCTTCCAGACGTCGCCGGCGGTGCGGGCCATGTCCTTGTAGGCATCCATATTGCCCTTCGGGACCGCGAGAACAAATCCATCGACATAGTGCATTGCTGGTTTCCTCCATATTGGACCCCTGCAGTGCCAAATGGCGCAGCAGGCCGGATCGTCAACCGAGGGCATAGAGAAAAGGCGGCAGTGTCTCCGGATCGCACGCATCGGCATGCGGCCACTCCTCGCACAGCGGCGGGATTGCCGGCTCAGCCTCCGGCGGACGAATGGGGCGCTTGAAATACTCGTCGCGGCAGGCGTCCCAATAATCGATGAAGCCTTCCAGCCACTGATCGTCGGCACCGGCAATGCAGAGCGGCAGCCAGACAGTAAGATCATCGCTGCCGCCAAGATCCCGCGGCATTTTCCGCCGCATCAGCTTGCCGGCGCAGCGCCCCTTGCGGGCGCAGCGCCGCAAGCCGCAGAAGGGGGAAATCTGGATCTTGTTCACGGCCATGCGCGACAGCACGACGAACTGCAGAAACGGCATCTGCTTGCCCCACAGGATTTTACGCTGAACCGGCTCTTCCTTTTTTGTCTGCTCTTCCATGCGGACACACCTTCTCGTTCACGCGGCGTTTTTCGCCCGCGGCTTGAAACCATTTTCAGTTCGCCGGCCATCAAACACGGCGGTATCGGCCGGGGCACAACGGGTGCCTTGGGTAAGATGAGTAAGGTGACACACGCTGTGCCCCGCTTCGGTGTCTTTTGCCGGCGCTTCTCAGGTTCTTCTGCGCTTCTCCCGTCACGAGAAGCCTCCAATGC
>UCOA01000127.1 GCA_900474095.1 Hyphomicrobiales bacterium
CATCTCCCCCTCAAGGGGGGAGATCAATCCCGGGCGGGCATTCGACCCGCTCGACTGTGTCCTCTCCGATCCATGGACCGGTCCGAAGCCTGCGATCCTGGCCGAACTCAGCGATACCCCATGGCGCACCGCGGGCGACACCGTCGAGCGCATCGAACTTCTGGCTGCAAAATTGGTCGCCGGCGAATTACCGTGCCCTGAAGGCTGGCCCGCAACCCAAGCGGTCCTGCAGGACGTGGAGATCCGCCTGAAACCATCGATCGTCCAGTCAGGTCCCGCCGAAATCGCGTCGTTGATGACCGGCCTCGACGGCCGCTTCGTCGCGCCTGGCCCTTCCGGCGCGCCGACGCGTGGACGACCTGACGTCTTGCCGACGGGGCGCAATTTCTACTCCGTCGACAGCCGCGCTGTGCCGACGCCGGCGGCGTTCGAACTCGGCAAGAAATCGGCCGAACTGCTGATCCGTCGCTACTTGCAGGACCATGGCGAATGGCCGACTTCGTTCGGGCTGACCGCCTGGGGAACGTCGAACATGCGCACCGGCGGCGACGATATAGCCCAGGCTTTGGCATTGATCGGCGCCAAGCCGACCTGGGACATGATTTCCCGCCGGGTGACGGGCTATGAGATTGTCCCACTTGCGCTCCTGGGCCGCCCGCGCGTCGATGTGACCTTGCGCATTTCCGGTTTCTTCCGTGATGCGTTCCCGGATCAGATCGCCCTGTTCGACAACGCGATCCGGGCCATCGGCGGGCTGGAGGAGGACGATGTCGACAATATGATCGCGGCACGGATGCGGGCGGAAACCGTGCGGCTTGAAGCGGCCGGTGTTGCGCCGAAGGAAGCCGCGCGGCGCGCCTCCTACCGCGTCTTCGGCTCCAAGCCCGGGGCTTATGGCGCAGGGCTGCAGGCGTTGATGGATGAGAAGGGCTGGGAGGACCGCGCCGATCTTGCCGATGCTTATCTCACCTGGGGCAGCTATGCCTATGGCGCCGGTGAAGATGGCAAGGCGGAGCGCGGGCTGCTCGAGGCGCGGCTGAAGACGGTCGAGGCGGTGGTGCAGAATCAGGACAACCGCGAGCATGACCTGCTCGACAGCGACGACTATTACCAGTTCGAAGGTGGCATGAGCCTTGCCGTCGAGCAGATGGCCGGCACGCGTCCAACCATCTATCACAACGACCATTCCCGCCCGGAAAAGCCGGTGATCCGCTCGCTGGAAGAGGAGATCGGTCGGGTGGTGCGCGGCCGCGTCGTCAATCCGAAATGGATCGAAGGCGTCATGCGTCACGGCTACAAGGGGGCTTTCGAGATTGCTGCGACTGTGGACTATATGTTCGCCTTCGCGGCAACCACCGGTGCCGTGCGCAGCCACCATTTCGAGGCGGTCTACCAGGCCTATGTCATGGACGAACGCGTCCGCCATTTCATGGAAGACAAGAACCCGGCGGCGTTTCGCGAGATGACCGATAAACTGCTGGAAGCGATCGACCGCGGCCTGTGGTCGCCGCGTTCCAATTCGGCGCGTTTCGAACTACAGGGCCGGGCGGCCGCGGAATAAGCCAATGCCCGTCCCCAAGACAATCAAATTCTGAGAGGACACACCATGAACGAAGACGATCTGCCAACGACCGAGACGGGTCCCATCCATGACGAGGCGCGCCATGCCATGAAAATGGCGAAGAAGAAGACCGCGCGCGAAAAGATCATGGCGACCAAGACCGATCAGAAGGGCCTGGTCATCGTCAACACCGGCAAGGGCAAGGGCAAATCGACGGCCGGTTTCGGCATGATCTTCCGCCACATCGCCCATGGCATGCCGTCCGCTGTCGTGCAATTCATCAAGGGAGCGATGGTGACGGGCGAACGCGATCTGATCGAAAAGCACTTCGGTGATCTCTGCCAGTTCTATACCCTTGGCGAGGGCTTTACCTGGGAAACCCAGGATCGCGCCCGCGACGTGGCCATGGCCGAGAAGGCCTGGGAGAAGGCCAAGGAACTGATCCGCGACGAGCGCAATTCCATGGTGCTGCTCGACGAGATCAACATCGCCCTCCGCTACGACTACATCGACGTCGCCGAGGTCGTGCGGTTCCTGAAAGAGGAAAAGCCGCACATGACCCATGTCGTTCTGACTGGCCGCAATGCCAAGGAAGAACTGATCGAGGCGGCCGATCTCGTCACCGAAATGGAACTGATCAAGCACCCCTTCCGCTCCGGCATCAAGGCGCAGGTCGGGGTCGAATATTGAGCTTTTCCGCTCTCACCAGCCAAGCCAGATCCGGACCGGATGGGCCGGGTCGGCAAGCAGCCTGACCGCCAGTGCGATGCAGGTGAAAACCAGCAGCGGCTTTATGATCCTGGCGCCGTTCCTCATGGCGAAGCGCGAGCCGACCTGCGCGCCGGCGAACTGGCCAGCGCCCATCAACAGGCCGACCTTCCACAACACGACGCCGTACAGCACGAAGACGATGAAGGCACCGATATTGGAGCCGAAGTTCAGGAATTTCGTGTGCGCCGTTGCTTTGAGAATCCCGTATCCTGCGAGTCCGGTAAAGGAGAGCATGAAGAAGGAGCCGGTGCCCGGACCGAAGACGCCATCGTAGAAGCCGATCAGCGGTACGATTGTCATCGAAAACAGGAATGGCGTCATCCGCCGTGCCCTGTCTGCATCCCCAAGCGCCGGCTTGACGGCGAAGTAGAGGGCGATGGCGACCAGCAGAAAGGGCAGTATGATCTTCAGGACGTCACCCGGTACCACGGTGGCGAGGACGGCTCCGAGCGCTGCCCCCAGTGCCGACATCGCTGCCATCGGCAGTTGCCTGCGAATGTCCACGTGCCCGTGGCGGGCATAGGCAAGGCTTGCCGAGCCGGAGCCGAACAGCGACTGCAGCTTGTTGGTTCCCAGTGTTTCGAGCGGCGGGATGCCGGCGAGCAGCATTGCCGGGATCGTGATCATGCCGCCGCCGCCGGCGATCGAGTCGATGAACCCGGCAAGGAAAGCAGCGGCAAACAGCAAGGCGAGGAGTTGGGGGGCAAGGTCGTGCAAGGGAGACTCGCGGAAGGCGGGGAAATTCAGCCCTGTTTGTCAGAGGTCGTCCGAAAAAGCAAAGACAGCCCGCATATTAATCCCAACGAGGCTGGAACATTCCGCATTGTGGCGTTGGCTGCGGTTTGAATGGCGCAATCCGGTTTGACCGGCCGGGTACCGTTCGGTAGAAAGGAAGGACGTGCGACGGCGCCCATCATGGTGGGCTGAAAGAGCGTCCGGTGCGGCCGACCCATCCAGGGGGCTTCATCCGGTGCTGTCCAGACCGCTTCGAAGCCTTGCGGCGTCGAGGTCCGCGCAGCGTGATCATACGGCGTGGGAGGCCTCTTTTTCGAATGCACGTGAATACCGGCAATCAGGCGGGTGCTGCGCCTTTCGCTCTCGGCCTTGGCTGCGAGCGCGGTACGCCCGCGGACGAAGTGATCCGGCTGGCGGAAGAAGCGTTGACGGCTGCCAAGCTTGAACGTCGCTTGCTCGCCTGTGTCGCCTCGCTGGATGTCCGCGCGATGGAACCGGCGATGATCGCGGCTGCCGCGCATTTTTCGGTCCCGTTCCGGCTCTTCGACGCCGCGGCACTGGAGGCCGAAACCGCGCGGCTGAAAAACCCCTCCGAAATCGTCTTCGCGCTCAGCGGCTGCCACGGCGTGGCGGAGGCGGCGGCGCTGGCCGCAGCGGGACAATCGAGCGCTCTGATCGTGCCGAAAATCAAGTCTGCCAATGCCACCGCCGCAGTTGCTGGCGGTGCGTTTGTCGAATCAATTGAGAATGTTGCCGCAGATTGCGAACAAAACGATTCCGCATCTTCACAGCCCGATTCAGCCCGGCTACAGGCCGTGTCGGGGGTGGCGCCGTGATGGATTCCCTGTTTTCCGGTCTGCCCGAGCTCGCGCCGGGTTCCGTCTGGCTCGTCGGCGCAGGCCCGGGCGATCCCGGCCTTCTGACTTTGCATGCGGTCAACGCTCTTCGCCAGGCGGACGTCATCGTCCATGACGCACTGGTCAATTCCGATTGCCTGGCGATGGCAAAGAATGGCGTGGTTCTGGAGTTTGCGGGCAAGCGTGGTGGCAAGCCGTCGCCGAAGCAGCGGGATATTTCCCTGCGGCTGGTCGAACTCGCGCGCCAGGGGAAGCGGGTGCTGCGGCTGAAGGGTGGCGATCCCTTCGTCTTCGGGCGTGGTGGCGAGGAAGCCCTGACGCTGGTCGAGCACGGCATCCCTTTCCGCATCGTACCGGGCATCACGGCAGGTATCGGCGGGCTTGCCTATGCCGGCATTCCGGTCACGCACCGCGAGGTCAATCACGCCGTAACCTTTTTGACCGGCCATGATTCCTCCGGCGTCGTTCCTGATCGTATCAACTGGGAAGGCATTGCCAAGGGATCGCCGGTCATCGTCATGTACATGGCGATGAAGCATATCGGCCAGATCACGGCCAATCTGATCTCGGCCGGTCGCTCGCCAGAGGAGCCGGTCGCCTTCGTATGCAACGCCGCGACGCCGGAGCAGACGGTGCTGGAAACGACGCTGGCGCAGGCCCAGGCGGATGTCGCCGCCGCTGGGATCGAGCCGCCGGCCATTGTCGTTGTCGGAGAGGTAGTGCGTCTGCGCCCTGCGCTCGACTGGCTGGGCGCCCTCGAAGGTCGGGTTCTCGATGCCGATCCGCTGTCGAGCCGCGCCTTCAAGGACCCGGCATGACAGGCCTGTTGATCGCGGCGCCGTCGTCCGGATCCGGAAAGACGACGGTAACGCTCGGACTGATGCGTGCCCTGCGCAATCGCGGTGTTGCTTCTGCGCCGGGCAAGGCAGGGCCGGATTACATCGACCCGGCCTTTCACGCCGCAGCGAGCAGTAAGCCCTGCCTGAACTACGATCCCTGGGCGATGCGGCCGGACCTGCTTCGTGCCAATGCGGACGCGGCGACAGCCACCGGCGAAACACTTGTCATCGAGGCGATGATGGGGCTTTACGATGCAGCAGCCGACGGAACCGGATCGCCGGCCGATCTCGCGGCCCTGCTCGAATTGCCCGTCATCCTCGTCATCGATTGCGCTCGCATGGCGCACTCGGTTGCCGCCCTGGTGCGCGGTTATGCCAGCCATCGCGGCGACGTCCATGTTTCGGGCGTCATCCTCAACAAGGTTGGCAGTGACCGTCACGAAAAGATGCTGCGCGACGCACTGGAAGCGATAGGCATGCAGATCCTCGGCGTGCTTCGCCAGAACGATGCCCTGAAACTCCCCGAGCGCCATCTCGGCCTCGTGCAGGCCGGAGAGCATGGCGAGCTGGACGCATTCATCGAACGGGCAGCAATGCACGTTGAACAGGGCTGTGATCTGGATGCCATCCTGTCGGCGGCGGGGACCGGATCACCGTATCGCTTGAAGACGGATGTTCTGCCGTTGAAGCCGCTTGGCCAGAAAATCGCAATCGCCCGAGATATCGCCTTCGCGTTCTGTTACGAGCATCTTTTGTCCGGCTGGCGCAAGGCCGGTGCCGAATTGTCGGTCTTTTCGCCGCTCGCGAACGAGGCGCCGGCCGACGACGCCGATGCGGTGTATCTGCCGGGCGGCTATCCGGAGCTTCACGCCGCGATATTGGCAAATGCTGCGCAGTTCAAATGGGGCATGGCACGGGCACGGGACCGCGGCGCCTTAATTTTCGGCGAGTGCGGCGGCTACATGGTGCTTGGCGAGGCGCTTGTCTCGGCGGACGGCGCACGCCACGACATGCTCGGCTTCCTGCCGCTCTCGACCAGCTTTGCCGAGCGCAAGCGGCATCTCGGTTACCGGCGGGTGAGGCCGCTCGACACCAGTTTCTTTGACGGTCCGTTGATGGCGCATGAATTTCACTATGCCACGATCTTGTCCGAGGGCGATGCCGACCGTTTGTTCGACACGAGCGATGCGACCGGCACGCGGCTTGGAGCGGCTGGCTTGCGGCGCGGCCGGGTGGCCGGATCCTTCATGCACATCATCGATGGGGCGCCGATTCCATGAGCGCGCCGATCATCCATGGCGGTGGGGTCACCGAAGCAGCGGCGGCGTTCGGCGGTGAGCCAAAGGACTGGCTCGATCTTTCGACGGGCATCAATCCTAATCCGGTTTCCCTGCCGGACATCCCGGTCAATGCCTGGCACCGGCTGCCGGACCGCCACCTGGTCGATGCGGCGCGAAACGCTGCCGCCCGCTATTATCGCAGCTGCGATATCATGCCGCTTCCCGTTCCCGGGACGCAGTCGGTCATCCAGCTTCTGCCGCGTCTGGTGGCCCCCGCCCGCCGCGTTGCCATTTTCGCGCCGACCTATGGCGAATATGTCCGTGTTTTTCTTGCCGCCGGTTTTGCTGTCGATGAGATATCCGGGTCGGATCAACTGACGCCGGAGCATGGGCTGGCGATTTTGGTCAATCCTAACAATCCGACGGGACGCACCTTTCCTCCAGACGAAATCGTTGCCTTAGCGCGGCGGATGAAGACTGCTGGCGGCACGTTGCTTGTCGATGAAGCCTTTGGCGACATGCAGCCCGATTTGAGTATCGTGCCTTTCGTGGCCGAGCACTACAACTTGATCGTCTTTCGCTCATTCGGTAAATTTTTCGGCCTGGCTGGCCTGCGGCTCGGTTTCGTCATTGCCGCCGATCCGGTGCTGTCGGACTTCCGCGAATGGCTTGGGCCATGGTCGGTTTCCGGGCCGGCGCTGGTGATTGCCGCGGCAACAATGAACGGCGATACGGATGCCGTGCAGTCCGCCATCACCGAGCGAAAGGCGGCGCTTGAGCATGTTCTCCACAGGGCCGGCCTGAAGATCGTCGGCGGCACGCTGCTTTTCACGCTGGTGGAAGCCTCGCAGGCTGCGCGTCTGCACGCACATCTGTGCCGGGCACACATCCTGACGAGAAAATTCGATTATGCGCCGTCGTGGCTGAGGATTGGGCTTGCACCGGACCTTTCAGGCGATACACGTTTGGCGGAGGCTTTGCGCCGCGCGGACCTCGCCTGAACGGATCCCTTCATGTCGACCGAAATCCTCGTTGTCCTCGTTGCCGCTTTGGTGCTCGACCGCATTGTCGGCGATCCCGACGGGCTCTGGCGCCGTCTGCCGCATCCGGTCGTGCTGTTTGGCGCCATGATCGGCTGGTGCGACAGGGCCTTCAATCGCAAGCGTCTGGGTGATGAGACGCTGAAGGTCGGCGGCGTTCTCGTCATCGCCGCGCTTTTGGCGTGGAGTCTGGTCAGCGGCTGGCTGTTGCATTGGCTGTTCGCTCGATTGGGTCCGTTCGGAGTGGCGCTCGAAACGATCCTCGTCGCGGTCTTCCTGGCCCAGAAAAGCCTTGCCGATCACGTCGCCCGGGTCGCCTCCGGGCTGCGCTCTGGCGGGCTGGAGGGCGGACGCAAGGCGGTGTCGATGATCGTCGGACGGGATCCGGGAACCTTGGACGGGCCGGCGGTCTGCCGTGCCGCGATCGAAAGCCTGGCCGAAAATTTCTCCGACGGCGTCGTCGCTCCTGCCTTCTGGTATGCCGTTTTCGGTCTGCCGGGGCTTCTTGCCTACAAGATGCTGAACACCGCCGATTCAATGATTGGCCACAAGAGCCCGAAATATCTCTATTTCGGCTGGGCATCGGCCCGCCTCGATGATCTTGCTAATATTCCAGCCGCACGTCTGTCGATCCTGTTGATCGCCGCCGGGGCCTTTTTCACAACGGGCCGCCGTGCCGCCCGCAACGCCATCGGCACGGCGCTGCGGGATCATGGCCTGCATCGTTCACCAAATTCGGGGTGGCCGGAGGCAGCGATGGCTGGCGCGCTCGACGTTCAACTGGCAGGCCCGCGGATCTATTCCGGTTCTCTTGTCAATGAACCGATGATCAATGGGGCGGGTCGGGCAGTCGCAACCGCCGGTGATGTCGAAACCGGTGTTTCGATATTCTACGGCGCGTGCACGGCGCTCGCCCTGTTGAGTGCGTCTGTCGCTCTCGTTGTCAGTATAGCTTAGCGTCTTTACCGAGAACCAGAAGTCTGATCCGGACTCTTTAATTCGGCATTTTCCATTTGTCTTAAGCGAATATCATTCGAATATTGTTAGGTCTGCGTCCGTTGGAACACCAGTAATAAGGTGCTTATATCCGGAGAGGACTTTAATGCGTAGAATCGTCGTGGCCCTTTTGGCCTTCTTGTTTATGCAAATTCATTTGCCGTCTGCCTTTGCCGCTAATCTTATTGCCAATATCAGTCTTTCTTCTCAGACGATGACAGTCTCGCAGAACGGCATCGTCCGCCACCGCTGGAAGGTCTCGACCGCGCGCAAGGGCTATGTCACGCCGCGGGGAAGCTGGAGCGCCAAGTGGCTATCGAAGAACCATCGCTCGCGCAAATATGACGACGCGCCGATGCCCTTTGCGGTGTTCTTCAACGGCGGTTACGCCGTTCACGCGACCTTCGATCTCAAGCGCCTAGGCCGTCCGGCTTCGCATGGTTGCATTCGCCTGCACCCGGAAAATGCCGCGGAGTTCTACTCGCTTGCAAGCCAGTACGGTCTGAAGAACACCAAGATCGTCGTGACCCGCTGAAGCCTTGCGGCGGTTAAGCGGATGGAGCGGCGCTTGCGCAGCCGGACTGGCGGCGCAGGCCGCTTATCTGATGTTTGCGCAACACAATCGTCATAAATGCAACTCTTGGGCTCAAGGCCATTGGCTTTTCAGCGGCATTTACCTATAGGTTCGCCAAAACATGAATTCTAAAGAGGTATGCGCGTGACAGCTACATTCGACAAGGTTGCCGACATCATTGCAGAAACGAGCGAAATCGATCGCGAGACGATTACGCCGGAAAGCCACACCATCGACGATCTCGGCATCGACAGCCTGGACTTCCTCGACATCGTCTTTGCGATCGACAAGGAATTCGGCATCAAGATCCCGCTTGAGCAGTGGACCCAGGAAGTCAACGAAGGCAAGGTTTCGACGGAGGAATATTTCGTCCTCAAGAATCTCTGCGCCAAGATCGACGAACTGAAGGCTGCCAAGGGCTGACGAATGTGCCGCGTTCAACCCGCGGGAACACGTGCATGAACCATATCAATGCCGCCTGTCGCGTGGACTGCGCTTGACAGGCGGCATTTGCGTTTTTACTTGACGGTCGCATGATCGCGCCAACGCACCGGTTTCGGGCGGGCCAAACCAGGCGAGATCATGCGGATTTGAAATCCGGAGCATTCCAGGTGCTGTCTCTCACTGCGCCGCGCTCCGGACCAAGCTGGATTTGCTCCTGATGCTCCTTGAATATTTTCAGATGATCGACCGGATCGAGACCCTCGATCTCACCGCCAAGACGTTGACGGCGCGCTCGGTCGTTCCCGCCAAGAGCCCGGTGTTCGAGGGTCACTTTCCCGGCTATCCGCTAGTGCCGGGCGTTCTTCTGATCGAGACGATGGCGCAGGCCTCGGGTTTTCTCGTTCTGGCCGCCACCGATTTTGCGGCCATGCCGTTCCTGATGTCGGTTGATGGTGCGAAGATGCGCACCTTCGTCGAACCGGAAGCCGTGCTCGACATCGAGGCCTTCCTGGAACATGACGGCTCCGGCTTTGCCGTCACCAAGGCAAAAATCACCTCGCAGGGCAAGAAGGTCTGCGACGCGCAATTGAAACTGCGGACCATGCCGTTCGATCAGGTGCCGCTTGGCCCGATCGTAAGGAAGCGTGCCGAAGAAGTTGGGCTGATGGCGGCGATGGCATCCGCGGCCGCGACGGGGGAGTGACGATGAGCAAATCCGCCAATGATGTTGTGATCACCGGTGTCGGCATCG
This sequence comes from Hyphomicrobiales bacterium, assembly GCA_900474095.1. GTDB lineage: Bacteria > Pseudomonadota > Alphaproteobacteria > Rhizobiales > Rhizobiaceae > Pararhizobium. The sequence continues at coordinate 9,849 of UCOA01000127.1, forward strand.
TCACCAGCCTGGGCGTCGGCACAGAGGTACATACCGCGCTTCTGACCGCCGATCAGTCGCCCGTCGTGCGCATCGAGACCGAACGTTTTGCACCCTATCCGGTGCATCCGCTGCCGGAAATCGATTGGTCGCAGCAGATCCCGAAGCGCGGCGATCAGCGACAGATGGAAAACTGGCAGCGTCTCGGCGTCTTCGCGGCCGGGCTGGCGCTGGATGATGCCGGTTTCAAGGATGACCTCGAAGCCTGCAGCAGCATGGACATGATCGTGGCAGCCGGCGGCGGCGAGCGCGACATCACCGTCGATTCGCTGATCGTTGACGAGGGACTGAAGCGCAACGACCGCGAGCGGCTGCTCAACGAGAAGTTGACCACGGAGCTGCGTCCGACCCTGTTTCTCGCCCAGCTGTCGAACCTCATGGCCGGCAATATTTCCATCGTGCACAAGGTGACCGGCTCGTCCCGCACCTTCATGGGCGAGGAGGGAGCCGGTATTTCAGCGGTGGAAACGGCCTTTGCCCGCATCAAGGCGGGTCAATCCACCCACACGCTCGTGGGTGGCGCCTTCGTGGCCGAACGGCAGGACGTGCTGCTTCTGATCGAGGCTATCCAGGGCCACGCCCGTGGCGAATGGCGGCCGCTCTGGGCGCGCAAGGCTGAAGACGGCGGCGGCATGATCCTCGGTTCGGTCGGGGCGTTCCTTGTCCTGGAATCGCGCGCTCACGCGGAAGCCCGCGGCGCCCACATTTATGCGGCGATCGACGCGATTGAGGGCGATCGCGGCAGCCGCGAGGCTGGCCGGCTGGAAACGCGGCTCGAACGACTGCTGGAGCCGGCAAAGGAGCGGGCGGGCGAGGGGATGGTCGTTTTATGCGGCACAACCGGCTTTCAAGATTTGGCCGCCCGCGAACGGGCGGTGCTCGAGGCAGCGGTTCCCGGGGCTGCGCTTCGGGCCTATGGTGGCCTGACCGGGCATGCGCTCGAAACCCAGTTTCCGCTTGGCCTGGCGCTCGCTGCGCTCACGCTTGACGGTCGGGCGAAGGTTCCGCCGTTCGACACTGGCCGGGAACGGGCGATGACCGCCGGGGCAACGACGGCCGTCGTCACAACTGTCGGCCATGTTCGCGGTGAGGGTGTTGCCCTCCTGTCGGCCAATGCGTGAGGAGTGAACCATCATGACCGCATCGAAATTCACCGATCATCTCGGCCGTCCGATCATCGCCGTCACCGGCATGGGGGTCATTACCTCGCTCGGACAGGGGCTGGCGGACAATTGGGCGGCGCTGACGGCTGGCGTTTCCGGCATTCACGCGATCAAGCGCTTTCCCACGGAAGGATTGTCGACCCGGATTTCCGGCACCGTCGATTTCATTGATGTGCCGGCGGAAAATTCCGTCGAGCGCTCCTATGCCTTCGCCCGCGCAACGACGGAGGAAGCACTGGCGCAGGCCGGGCTTTCCGGCGATTTCAACGGGCCGCTATTCCTCGCTGCCCCGCCGATCGAGCCGGAATGGAGCGACCGTTTCGCGCTTGCCGACCGGGCACCGGCCTCCGAACGCCCGGGCGATGCCTATGACCGCTTCATGGCGGTTCTGCGCAACAAGGCCGATCCGGTCTTTCACGAAGCCATGCTGTTCGGCGCCATTTCCGAACGTCTGGCCGATCGTTTCGGCACGCGCGGCCTGCCGGTGACGCTTTCGACCGCCTGCGCTTCCGGCGCCACGGCGATCCAGCTCGGCGTCGAAGCGATCCGCCAGGGCCGCACCGATCGCGCGCTGACGGTTGCCACAGACGGTTCGGTCAGCGCCGAAGCGCTGATCCGCTTCTCGCTGCTGTCGGCGCTTTCGACACAGAACGAGCCGCCGGAAAAGGCGTCCAAGCCCTTCAGCAAGGATCGCGACGGTTTCGTTATCGCCGAAGGTGCAGCGACGCTGGTGCTCGAAAGTCTGGAATCGGCGGTTGGCCGCGGCGCCCGCGTTCTCGGCATCATGAAGGGCTGCGGCGAGAAGGCCGATCTCTTCCACCGCACCCGCTCGTCGCCGGACGGCGGCCCGGCGATCGCGACGATCCGCGCGGCGCTTTCCGATGCCGGCCTCGCTGAAAGCGGCATCGGCTATATCAATGCTCATGGCACCTCGACGCCGGAAAACGACAAGATGGAATACGGCGCCATGTCGGCGGTCTTCGGCGAGGCGCTTGCCAGCATTCCGGTGTCATCGAACAAGTCGATGATCGGCCACACCCTGACGGCGGCCGGCGCGGTCGAGGCGGTCTTCTCGTTGCAGACCATGCTGACCGGTACCTTGCCGCCGACGATCAACTACACCAACGCCGATCCAGCAATCGTGCTCGACGTCGTGCCGAATGTGAAGCGGGATGCAAAGATCACGGCAGTCCTGTCGAACTCCTTCGGCTTCGGTGGCCAGAACGCCAGCCTTGTCATGACGGCGGAACCCGCCTAATCGGTCAGGCAACACTTTATCGATGAAGACGCCTTTGGGCGAAGGACTAAAATATCATGCGCGCTTTGCAACTGATCGACGACCGCAAGCTGGAAATCACCGACCTTCCCGAACCGGAAGCGCCGGGTCCCGGTGAGGTCACGCTTCGGGTCAAGGCCGTTGCGCTCAACCATATCGACGTCTGGGGCTGGCGCGGCATGGCCTTTGCCAAGCGCAAGATGCCGCTGGTGATCGGCGCGGAAGCGTCTGGTGTGGTCGATCACATCGGCTCGGGCGTCGCCAATGTGCTGCCGGGGCAGCTCGTCTCGATCTACGGCGCGCGCACCTGCGGCCTTTGCCGCCCCTGCCGCGAGGGCCGCGACAATCTCTGCGAACATGTCGGCGGCGTGCACGGGTTCCATCTCGACGGCTTCGCCCAGGAAAAGGTCAATCTGCCGGCACGCCTGCTCGTTCCCGCACCTCCGGGTGTCGATGCGGTGGCCGCGGCTGTCGCTCCGGTGACCTTCGGCACCGTGGAGCACATGCTGTTCGACAATGCCAAGCTGGAACCGGGCGAAACCATCCTCATCCATGCCGGCGGCTCGGGCATCGGCTCGGCGGCGATCCAGCTTGCCAAGAAGATCGGCTGCACCGTCATCACCACCGTCGGTTCCGACGACAAGATCGAGAAGGCCAAGGCACTCGGCGCCGATCATGTCATCAACTATCGCACCGACCGCTTCGAGGGCGTCGTTCGCAAGCTCACCAAGAAGAAGGGCGTCGACGTCGTCTTCGAACATGTCGGCAAGGACACCTGGGCAGCCTCAATGTTCAGCCTGAAGCGCGGCGGGCGTCTGGTGACGTGCGGCTCGACCTCCGGTGTCTCGACGGAAATGAACCTGATGATGCTCTTCCAGCAGCAGTTGAAGCTGCTCGGCTCCTTCGGCTGCCGCATGGAGAACATGGCCAACGCCATGCAGAAGATGGCGCGAGGTCTCGTTCATCCGGTTATCGACACTGAAGTCGGCTTCAATGAAATCGACCGGGCGCTCGAGCGGATGGAGACGCGGCAGGTCTTCGGCAAAATCATCCTTCGGATGGACTGAACATCGTGCGCATGCTGATCACACGGCTGGTTCTTTCGGCGGAGCACTTCCGCCAGTGGTCGATCGCCCAGTTCGTCTTCCTGTTGCTCGGCACGTTGAAACTGTTTCCGGCCAACGGCGCCATCGAATTCGCCGATCGTTTCACTCGCTGGCTCGGGCCGAAGCTGAAGCGCCGGCACAAGCTGACCATGACCAATCTGCGCAATGCCTTTCCCGAAAAGAGCGAGGCGGAGATCGAGGCGATCGCGCTCGAAAGCTGGGGCAGTATCGGAAGACTGGCTGCCGAATACGTTTTTCTCGACGAGCTCTTCGATTTCGATCCGGCAAACCCGGAGCCGGGCCGCATCGAAGTTTCCGGCATCCCGTTGTTCGTCGAGTTGCGCGACAATCCGCGACCGTTCATCGTCTTTACCGCCCATAGCGGCAATTTCGAACTGCTGCCCGTTGCCGGCGCGGCCTTCGGGCTGGATGTGACCGTGCTTTTCCGTCCGCCGAACAACCCTTACGTCGCCGACAAGGTATTCAATTTCCGCAAGCAGCGCATGGGCAATCTCGTTCCCTCGCATGCCGGTTCGTCATTCACGCTTGCGCGCAAGTTGGAGGCCGGCGGCGCCGTCGGCGTGCTCGTCGACCAGAAGTTCCGCAAGGGGCTGACGACGAAATTCTTCGGCCGGGATGTCCGTACCAACCCGCTGCTTGCCAAGCTGGTGCGGCAGTTCAACTGCGAGGTCTATCCGGCCCGCTCGATCCGGCTGCCGAATGGCCGTTTCCGGCTGGAACTCGAGCCGGCCATCACCATCCCGCGCAGGGCCGACGGCGGCGTCGACGTCAACGCGACGGCGCAATTGCTCAATGACAAGGTCGAGAGCTGGATCCGGGAATACCCCGGGCAGTGGCTGTGGTACCACGACCGCTGGAACATCAAGCGCAGTCTGCAGGATTGATAGAGCCAGCGGCTGCGGTGTTTCCGAGCCGCTTCGCTCGCGGAGCGATGGTAGCTCGTCACCGCATCTTTGCTTTGTGCGGCGCGTGGGGAAAATAAAATCGAACGGTAACGTTTCAGCTCGGTGGCCGGCTGTTGAATACCGTTTCTTTGGTTGTAGACTGCGTTGCAACAGCACCGCGATTCCAAAAACCTCGGTCGATTTTTCAGACGCGATCCAATCGATTTAGATTTGGATTGCTACGCTTTCCAACTTGGGGGGCTTGGACGGGGTGCAGGAGTGGGGTGGAAAATTGAAGGAACTGATTGACCTTTTCTGGTTCAAATATTCCCAACTGCAATATGCCGTTAAATCTGGCGACGATCTTCTGATAAACATCCTTGATCGTGATATCGAACCGGTTCTGGACGCCATCTATCGCGAAGAAGCGAATGACTCGGTCGACGCACGGCTGCAGTTCCAGTTTGTTCTTGACTTGCTGCAGAAGGAGGCCGGCGACGTTTCGAGCGTACTGCGACAGCGCGACGCACTGCAGGCACTGGCGGATCGCTACTTCTCGGCCGGAGTTGGCGACATTTTCGAAAAGCCCCAAGTGCGCCAGCTGGCCGCTGGATTGCAGAAGGGCCGGGTCGATGAAGGTTTCCTCAATGAAGCGATCCTCGACTGCATGCCGGATCGCATCGCCGTCATCACCACCGACTACCGTTATCTCTACACCAACTCGGTCAATGCCGCGCGGCTGGAAGAGCGGCCCATGGATCTCGTCGGCCGCCATATCGTCGAGTTCGTCGGCATTCAGCGCTTCGAGGAGCGGGTCAAACCGAACCTCGACCGATGTTTTTCCGGCGAACTGGTGGATTACACCTACTCCAAGGACGTTGGGAACAGGACGATGATAGTGCGGTGTCGGATGACGCCCTGCGTATCGAGCACCGGGAAGATCATCGGCGCAATCCTGATCCTTCAGGAGATCGCCAACCGCCGCCGCGCAATCGCCGCGTGAGACCGAAAGGCGAGGGCGCGGCGGG
>UCOA01000134.1 GCA_900474095.1 Hyphomicrobiales bacterium
GAGATGTCCCGGAGGGACAGAAGGGGCTAAACCCGCCACAACCTCCGCATCCGCGCGAAAAAACCACACCTATCCCAACTTAGCCGTTGTCGGTCGCTTTCACCTTTGCTAAACCGGCTCTCGATTTGGCCGGGCGATTTGCCCAGCGCCAAGCGTTGGGGCGTAGCCAAGCGGTAAGGCAGTGGTTTTTGGTACCGCCATCCCTGGTTCGAATCCAGGCGCCCCAGCCAAGCCTATTCTTGGGCGCTCAGAATCCAACCGTTATGTTCGCCTCCCGCTGCCATGTAAAAATTTAGCGCCAAAAATGCTTGCGTGCGACCGGCGAAGGGCGCACTTGTATATCTTCGGCAGCTGTTAAAACGGGCGCTGCCGTGAGGGTGCCAAAGCGCTCCCGCCCCAAACGAAGGAGGACGCCATGTCTTCCAGCAATCTCCAACAGTATATCGATCCTAGCGACCTTGCAGTGCTTCGCGGCGTTCTAGATGAAGTGGGCTTTGTAGGCACCGAAGCGAATGCAAACATTGAGTCCAAAGAAGCGGCTGCCCGATTTATTCTCAAGGAATTCCAGAAGGGGAATAGTACTCGCGAGCTTCTAATCTCAGCAATTAAACGACGCGGTGAAAGCTCTCACGGCGAACTCCAGACTCCCCAGCAATCCAAAAATCAAGCCGTTGATCGATGGGATAATGAGGGTGGGCGGTAGCGTGATCATAAGCGAGATGACGAAAGAAGCATGCGAAGATTTCCTGTCCTCTAAGAACTTCGGCCACCTCGCTTGCCTGAATGGTGACCGGCCATATGTGCTGCCGATTCACTATGTCTTTAAAGGTGGCCTAGTCTACAGCTTCGCAATGCCCGGATCAAAGATCGACCACATGCGCGTTAACCCGAACGTATGCCTCCAGCTTGAGGAGATCACGAGCGATCAGGATTGGCTGAGTGTTGTATTGCAGGGGCGGTATCAGGAATTGCCCGACACTGAACAATGGCGAACCGAACGGATGTATGCGTGGTCGGCGCTTCAGCAGCGGCCAAATTGGTGGGAGCCGGGAGCCTACGATGCTCGCCGGCACGAAATTGGCGACCAGCCATCGCATCCTGTATTCTACCGTATCCAGGCAGAATCGATCTCCGGAAAAAGAGCTGAACCAAACTAGGCCGACTTCACCGGCGTTATTTAGTTCCTCGCCTTGCGCCATCCCGCCGCCCAAGCCTCAGCCTCCGAACAGAACCACCGCTCGCCATATTGCGGGCTGATCTTCGTCGCGGTGTAGTATTCCTGTCCGGGGACATGGAAAATACGTTCCCCCGTGTCGATGCTGATGTTTCCCTTGATGTTGCAATCCTTCGCCGTCCCGCTGAGAGACGAAAGCAGATCCTCGGTGCTCATGATCCCAGCCGCACCGACCGCAAGCAGGCCCAGCGTGATCCCCGGTGCGGCCGCTATGGATGCGAGCAAGGAGCGGTGCTGCGGCTTTCGCTGGAACTGACGACGACGCATGATCCTCCCCTCAAAGGTCTGCGCCAGATAGTAATTGAAGCCGTATATTAGTTAAATCTGTACTATTGGTGGGGGCAAGAAGGACGCAGATACTCCGAACGGGACATGACGAGACGACCTGCCTTGATTGGAGCCCCGCCGATCCTCACTCCTCCCGTTCCATCTTTTCCCTTCTTTCCAGTTCCGCCGACGTCGGCGGCTCCAGCGCAAAAGAGCCCGTCACGATCTCGCCATCCCGCACATAGCTGCTGATCGTCACCCCGGTCGTCGAGACCTTCGAATCCGTCAGTTTCAGCGCAACCGGCATGGCGCCCTTGCCGAAAAGGCGCTTGCCGCGGCCGAGCACCAGCGGGAAGGTCCAAAGCGTGAATTCGTCGATCAGGTCGGAGGAAAGCAGGGTCTGGATGAGATCGCCCGAGCCCTGCAGCAAAAGCATCGGGCCATCGCCCTGCTTCAGCGTTTTCACCGCGACGGCCGCGCGCCCTTGAGCGCGACGGAATTCTGCCAGTTGAGCGGTTCGGTCGAGCTGGTGGCGACATATTTGGTGACGCTGTTGAACCGTTTGCCGATCGGGTGGTCTTTGCCGATATACGGCCAGTGGGCGGCGAAGATCTCGTAGGTCTTGCGCCCGAGCAGGAGGTCGAAGGGCTCGCCGAATATCTTGTCCAACCCAGCGCCCATCATCTCGTCCCAGTAGTTGACGGTCCATCCGCCGTGTTTGAACCCCCCGGTCGGGTCTTCGTCCGGCCCGCCTGGGGCCTGCATGACGCCGTCAAGGCTCAGGAATGTTGAAGCAACGACCTTCCTCATTTTCTCCTCCCTCGGATACTTGGCCTGGAATGCTTGGCCCGGAATGCGTGACCTGCGGGGAAGGTGGGCCGGAAGTCCGGCGGGTCAAGGGGGAGAGTGGCGGTTGCCCGGAGAACAGCAAAAACAAACCCGCCGGCGAGGGCCGGCGGG
>UCOA01000152.1 GCA_900474095.1 Hyphomicrobiales bacterium
ATCACCCTAACAGTTTGGTTGAGTCATTTTCGGGTGCTTGCGATGAACCTAGGATGAACGGCTTTGGATGCCTGTCGTGCCGAATTGCTGCAAATTTGCCTCTATCACGGGGGCCATCAACCTTTGTCAAACGGCCTAGTTCATGAGCCTGCGAAACAGTCGCGCAAACCGGCGAAACTCGGCTTCCTCACCCTCGAACCAGGCGTCCAGCCCACAGTAGGCGACCGCGGTCGCTGCATCGCTGCCATAAAGCGCATGTGCCTGGTCGATGATGGCGTCATCGCCCGGAGCGTCTTGGGCGGCGGGTTGGGGGTTTGTGGCTTGCGGTCTCTTGGATCGGACTGGATTGCGCGACATCATTCGTCTCCTGTCTGATGTGAATTTTCAATGATTGCCGGCGTTGCCGGACGCTGTCTCCGCTGCGCTGGCTCAGAACGCTCACCCCGATAGTGCCGTTGCAAGCCGTATAGTTGGTCTGACCAGCGAGCGGGCAATATCGATGATGTCGTCACGTGCGGCTGTCGGATCCTCGGTGTTCCAGGCAACCCCCATGCCGATCCTGAAATCCACTCCCCTCACCTTGCGAAGCTCGAAATTTCGGTTGGGGAAATCCATCGTCCATTGCGGCGCAAAGCCAATGCCGAGGCCGGCCGACACCAGCGAGATCAGCGCGAACGTGTCATCGCAACTATAGGCAATGTTGCGGGCCAGATCATGCTCGGCAAACATCTCGGCAAAGTAGCGTTCGGTGTAGGACAGGTTCTGGCGCGAGAACGAGATGATCTTCTGGTCGCGCAGGTCGTCGATGCCGATCTCGTCGAGAGCCGCCAGCCGGCTGTCCTTGGCGACGGCCAGCAGATACTCGTCACTCGCGATCGAGAAGAAGCGCAGGGAGCCGATGTTTTCGACCGGCCGGATGAAGCCGAGGTTGATCTGGCCGGTTTCGAGATTGCGGATGATATCGCCGGTCGAGCCGCTCTGGATCTGCAGCTGGATGTCGGGATATTTTCGGGCGATCTTCGATAGGAATGCCGGCAGCACACCGATGATGGCTGGATAGATGGTGCCAATCCTGATCTTCCGTGCCGTCTTGCCGGCCACCGAGCGTGTCACCTCGGCACTGGCATCAATATCGCTCAAGATCCGCACACATCGGTCATAGAAGGTCTCGCCGGCCACCGTCAGTTCGACGCGTCGCGTCGTCCGGACAAACAACTGGACGCCGAGTTCGCGCTCGAGCGCCTGGATCTGCGTCGACAGCGCCGGCTGGGCGATATGCACCCGGGCCGCGGCCCGGCCGAAATGAAGCTCCTCAGCGACGGCGACAAAATAGGTGAGTTGGCGCAGTTCCATGGTGCTCAGTCCCCCGACCCTGCGCGATCCATGCCAGGGGCGAGACGTCTGTCGTCTGGCACGCTCAACAGGCCCTATCCCGCAATCGTAACTACATATTGTTCTTATACCACTCCATATCGTTCGTGGCCATAGACGTGTCATTCGGGAACAAAATGTTCCCATGGACATATTTGCAAAACGGCTTCAGGAACGCGCCAAGCAACTCGGCATTTCAAATGCAGAAGCTGCTCGTCGTACAGGGCTGGATGAGCGCCGGTATGCACACTATGCCTCTGGTCGTAGAGAGCCGGACTTGGCAACGCTTGTGAAGATTGCGGATGCGCTGGGCACTTCGCCGAATTGGCTGCTTGCCGTGTCTCTTGTCAGCGCGACGGACCCTGCATTCGCGGCGCTCATGGACCGTTTCGCCAATGCAGCGAACGGCATGTCAAGGCAAGAAATGGAGATGTGCATTATTCAGGCAGAAGCAGTAGCCGCTGCCAAAAACCACTAAAGTGGTCAGCGCCTGAAAAGGCAAAACCTGCGGTTCCTGAGGAGATATTATGCGATCCGGCGAGCACGGATCGGGAACGCTTCGCCAATCGCGGTCATGGCGATTGCAGACGAGAATATTCCGGCGCTATCAAAGTAATGCGGCCGATAGAGTGGAGAACAGATGCAATCCGAGGGATTTTCCAAACAGGTTCAGGATACCGTCTCGGCGCTTTCCGATCTTTTTGAGGATGCGCTTGTTGGCATCTACTT
>UCOA01000033.1 GCA_900474095.1 Hyphomicrobiales bacterium
CGGCTTCCTGCCGCTGGCTCAGCGACAGCCGGAAATCCTCTTCCATGGCTTTTTCGAACTCGTCGAAATCGTCCTCGACGGGCGCACCGCCGGAGGTGAACTGCGCCTGCGGGGTCGAGTGCTGCAGCGCACCGAAACCGAGTTCGTCGTCGGTACCTCTGTTCGCGCGAGTGCCGTTACGGCTCGGCGTTCCGAACAGCTGGGCCATTTCAGCGTCGATATCCAGGTCGTAGTCTGGCTGGTGGACGACAGGACGCTCCTGCTCGACGACCGGCAATTGCGGTACGTTCAGATCGGCGATGGCCGTCAGGTTTTCTTCCGTTTCGGCAATCATGGAGGGATCGAAAGGAAGAACGCTTTCGGGCTCGTCGCGCGCAGGCTCGTCGTCCTGTAGGACTTCGTCGACGGGTGCTGCTGGCGCCGCAGCAATGCTGACGGGCTCCTCTGCAATCGCAGCAGGCGGAGCAAAAGTGACTTCCTGAGCCGCAGTTTCGAATTCCGAGGGGTCGATGTCGAGGTCGATACCGGAAAGGTCGAGTTCGAACGAGTCGAGATCGAAATCCGGTTCCTGATCGACAGGGGCCAACAGAGCCGGTGCTGCTTCGGTCACCACCGGCTCGACGGGCGTTTCAACTGGCTGATACGCGGTTTCGGTGACAGCCGCTCTCACTGGCACAGCCGCCGTCGGAAGCGGCGTCGCAAAGGCCTTCTGCGACAGGACCCCGCCGTTCGAGGCGACCGGCGTAGCCCGGCTAAATGTCGGCGTGAAGGGATAATTGATTTTCCGCGCGGCGTCCGCCGAGGTAGCGAGCTTTACAGCAGCTTTGGCGGGAACCGGAAACCGTTCGATATCTGTGAGCAAAGCGTCAATGCCATGCGCGTCCGCCGCGGAAATCACGATGTCGCCCGACTTCGATGACGGTGCCGACTCTGGCTGCCACTCAGGCAGATCATCCTGCTTCTCGCTCGTCGGCTCCGGCACCACTACGGCTTGGTTGACGGCAGCCTGGACGTCTTCAATGGGATCAATTGCGACGGACTCTTCAAACGCAGGCAAAGGCGCAACTTCTTCGGCTGGCTCCTCCGCCGTGGCGTCAACGGGAGCGGCCAACTCAGGCTCCAAATGCTGCATCTGCACAGAGGCCGTTTCAACTGCAGGCACTTCGGCAGCATGCTCGTCGTAGCCGATGGACAGTTCGAGTTCGCGCTCGAGATCTGCGCCGTCGAATACCGGCTCGTTGTAAGAATCAACGAACCAGACGTTTTCCGGCGAAGCCGGCTCTGGCTGGGGTGACCAGAAATCGACAACCGGTTCTTCGTTAACGCCAACAACCTCAGACGCGGGTTCTGCAAGAATTGGCTCTTCGGCAGCAGGCGGCGCGATTTCCACGGCAAGCGCCGTGACGTCAGCCTCCGGAAGAATTTCTTCAGCCTCGTAGGCAACGGACTCCGGCTCAACGAAATCGCCCGGAGCAAAATCGCTCTCTTCGGGAAGCGGCGCGAAAGCAACGTGCTCCTCGGCACTGACCGGCTCCGGCGCATCCGTCGATGACCCACCTTGCGGTGCATCGTAGACGTCAAACTCGCGTAGCAGTTCGTCCTCCAGATCGAGAACAGGTTCACGGCGAACTGTTTCGCGATGTCTTTCGAGCTCTTGCAGCTGCTGAACTGCGGGCCGATTGTCATAGCCGACAATGCGGGCCAGCTCTGCCAAAGGATCGTCATCCGACAAAACGTCGAATTCCGCAGTCCCGCTTCGTGCCAATTGTTTGTCTGCCATGCGCTCCACTCACAACTTACTAGCCAGTTCTTGCCAGTGCTTTGTGGGGAAATGGTGACATTACTATCGCATCTCGTCCGGGGCAGCGGTACCTGTAATGGACAGGCCCGACTTCAAAACGGAGGCAACGGCACGCACCAGTCCTAGTCTGGCAATGGTCAATTCTCGGTTCTTATCGTTAACAAAACGTAATTCCGGAGATTCTTTACCTTTATTCCAGTGTCCGTGGAAGACGCTGGCAAGATCGTAGAGGTAAAACGCGATCCTGTGAGGCTCCTGAGACAGTGCCGCTGCCTCGATGACACGCGGATATTCTGCGAGCTTGGCAACGAGCTGGAGCTCATTCGAATCAGTGATATTGCCTGCGACAGCTCCCGCCAGGTCGAGGGCTTCGAAATCGGTGCCCGGGAACGCTTCGCCCGCCTGCCGGAAGACCGACATGCAGCGCGCATGCGCGTACTGCACGTAAAAGACCGGATTATCCTTCGACTGTTCTGTCACCTTGGCAAAGTCGAAGTCGAGCGCTTCGGAACTCTTGCGATAGATCATCATGAACCGTACCGAATCCCGCCCAACTTCTTCCACGACATCCCGGAGCGTGACAAAGTCGCCCGAGCGTTTGGACATCTTCACCGGCTCGCCGTCGCGATAAAGCTTGACCAGCTGGCAAAGCAGCACCGTCAGCTTCGAAGTGCCGCCCGAGACCGCGCGCGCCAGCGCCTCGAGCCGCTTGACGTATCCGCCGTGATCGGCGCCGAGCACATAGATCATCTCGTTGAAGCCGCGGTCGAACTTGTCCTTGAAATAGGCAACGTCGGCGGCGAAGTATGTATAGGAGCCATCCGACTTGATCAGCGGTCGGTCGATGTCGTCGCCGACCTCGGTCGAACGGAACAAGGTCTGCTCGCGATCTTCCCAGTCTTCCGGAACTTGCCCCTTCGGCGGCGGCAGCGCGCCCTTGTAGACATGACCCTTGAAGGTCAGGTCGTTGATGGCGTTGCGGATCCGTCCGGCGCCGTCGGCGTGCAGCGTCCGCTCGGAGAAGAAGACATCGTGATGAACGTTGAGTGCGGCTAGATCCTCCCGGATCATCACCATCATCGCATCAATCGTCCTTTCCTTGACGAGCGGCATCCACTTGTCTTCCGGCATGATCCGGAGACTAGAGCCGAACTCATCCGCCAGCGCCTGGCCGACCGGAACGAGATAGTCGCCCGGATAAAGACCCGCCGGGATATCGCCGATCTTTTCACCCAGAGCCTCGCGGTAACGCAGGAAGGCGGACCGGGCGAGCGTGTCGATCTGAGAGCCGGCATCGTTGATGTAATATTCCTTGGTCACCTCATAACCGGCGAATTCCAGCAAGTTTGCAAGCGTGTCACCGACGACGGCGCCGCGGCAGTGACCGACATGCATCGGTCCGGTCGGGTTGGCCGAGACATATTCGACATTGACCTTACGCCCGGCGCCGACGGCGCTCTTACCGAAACCGGTACCATCGGCGATCATGATCGCCAGAAGTTTCTGCCAATAGGCGACCGAGAGTTTGACATTGATGAAGCCCGGTCCCGCCACCGAGACCTCGGAGACCTCCGGATCCTCCTTCAGCTTCGCGACAATCCGGTCGGCGAGAGCACGCGGATTGGTGCCCAGCGGCTTGGCCAGCACCATGGCGGCGTTGGTTGCGACATCGCCATGACTGGCATCACGCGGCGATTCCACGCTGACACGTCCAAAATCGAGCTCAGATATATTTTCACGTACGATATCAATCGTTTCCAGAACGTTTTTAATTCTTGATTCGAAGTCTGTGAAAAGATTCATGTCATCCATCCGCTCTGCTCGCGTTTGAATGCGAGACCGCGTTGCTATCGTTCGGTTGGCATTGCGGCGGCACAATCGCCGTCCTCAACCGGCGCGGTGACTACCGCAATTCCGGAGTATGGTCAAACAAGCGCCTGTGTACGGCAATCGCATAGGTGTCGGTCATGCCGGCGATATAATCGCCGACGTGCCGGGCCTTGGCGGGCTCGGCCATGCCGGCAATCTGGTCGATCCAATAATGCTTCCGCATCTCACGCGGATCGGCCATGAAGGCATGGTAGAGATCGGTGACGATCGCAGCCGCATTGGCGCGCACACGCATGACTTCGGGATGACGATATATCCTCGTCATCAGCATCTTCTTGATCTGCTGGTCCGTCTCGAACATTGCTTCAGAAAACGTGGCGATCACCCTGCCTGCATTGCGGATATCCGCAGCGCTTTGCGGGCACACTTCCTTGAGACCTTGCTGCGCAACGGTGATCACGTCCTCCACCATGGCGGTGATCTGCCGGCGCATGATCTCGTGGGTGAAGCGGCTGGGCTCCAGCCCGGGATAGCGACCGCCGACCTCGCGCATCAGGCCAGCAAGAAAGGGAATTTCCTCCAACATCTCGAAGGTCAGATAGCCGGACCGCAAACCGTCGTCGATATCGTGGGTGTTGTAGGCGATATCGTCGGCGATCGCCGCTACCTGAGCCTCAAGGCTGGCATAGCTCGACAGTTCCAGGTCGTGCAGTGCGCAATATTCGAGTATCGGCTGGGGGACCGGGCCGCGGGTGCCCTCGCCGACCTGCCCGATCAGGGGACCGTTGTGCTTGACGAGCCCCTCAAGACTTTCCCAGGTGAGGTTCAAACCGTCGAACTCGGCATAGCGGCGCTCCAGCTTGGTGACAATGCGCAACGACTGGGCGTTGTGATCGAAGCCGCCATAGGGTTCGAGCATTTCGTGCAGCGCATCCTCGCCGGTATGGCCGAAGGGCGTGTGGCCGAAATCGTGGACAAGCGCGACACCTTCTGCGAGATCCTCGTCCAGCTTCAGCGCGCGCGCCAGGGCGCGGGCAATCTGCGCCACCTCGACCGTATGGGTAAGCCGCGTGCGATAGTGGTCGCCATCGGCGGCAATGAAGACCTGGGTCTTGTGCTTCAGCCGGCGAAAAGCGGTGGTATGGACGATACGGTCGCGGTCGCGCTGGAAATCGGAGCGCGTCGGGCTGCTGGCCTCAGGGTACAGCCGCCCCCTGCTCGCCCAGGGATCAGATGCGAAAATCGCGCGTTCACCGGCACCAAAACCAAGCGCATGTCTGTCCAATGTCATTTCCCACTCTTCATCCCATTGACGCGGTACTCAAGCCTTCATACCTATAGTGCGCGTTGCAGGAAAGCACCGAGTGGACGACGCTCTCGAGCTTGAACGAAAACAGGGCTTTGCTGCACATGTGGACCACACAGCCGCCCGGCGATACAATGCCGCAAACGGCGCAAACAGCGAATCTCTCCGGTTCTTGACCCCGGCAGGAGGTAGATATGACTACAGATACTGTGACGCTTTCGGACTCGGCGGCAAAGCGCATCGGCGTGATCCTAAAATCCGATGCGGCGAAGAAAGCCATGCGCGTCTCCGTCGAAGGCGGCGGCTGCTCCGGCTTTTCCTATAAGTTCGATCTGGTCGGCGATGCGGACGCCGACGATCTCGTGCTCGAAAAAGGCGACGCCAAGGTGCTGATCGACAGCCTGTCGCTGGTCTACATGAGCGGCTCCGAAATCGACTTTGTCGATAACCTGCTCGGCCAATCCTTTCAGATCAAGAATCCGAACGCCGTCGCAAGCTGCGGATGCGGCACCAGTTTCTCGGTCTGACGGCGGCCAATTCACAGATAGGGTGAGCCGAGCCAGAAGATTTTGTTGATCAATCGGGTCAAAAACGGCTTGGCGCCCAGTTCGGCCAATGTCACCGGCCGAGCGCTCTTCAACATCGCCTGTGTCCGCTGTCCGACGGCGGCTGCGAAACCAGAGTCTAGCACTTCGAGATCGATCTCGAAATTCAACCGCAGCGAACGCGGATCGAGATTCGACGAACCGACATAAGCCCAGCGGTCGTCGACGGTCATCAACTTGGAATGGTTGAAGACGCCCGTGGACCGCCAGATGCGGCATCCGCCTTTCAGCGCCTGGTCGAATTGCGCCGTCATCGCCCGATCCACCAGCACCAGATTATTGACCGCCGGAACGATGATATCCACCTCGACGCCGCGCATCGCCGCCGTGACAAGGGCGCTGATCAATTCCCTGTCTGGCAGGAAATAGGGGGACATGATGCGGATATTACGCCTGGCGACCGAAAACGCCCCCATCATCATCTTGTGATTGGACTCATTTGCCCTGTCCGGCCCGGATGGCACGGCGCGCATGAGCGTGCCGGGCTTCTGCGGTTGCAGCAACGCGATCTGCCACGCCTCGCCCTCAAGGGATTCCCTGCTCGAAAACTGCCAATCCTCGGCGGCTACCTGAAAGAGATCGGCAACGACAGGCCCGGAAACGCGGAAATGCGTGTCGCGCGCCTGCGCGTCACCGGCAAATTCCAAGGTGAAACCTGCTCTGATGTTCATGCCGCCGGTAAAGGCAACTGCACCATCCACGATCAGTATTTTACGGTGCGTGCGCAGATTGGCGTAGGGCAAGCGCAGTCCCATGATGATGTTGCCGTTGAAGACCCTGACGGTCACGCCACCGGCCTCCAGATGACCGACGATGCTCGGCACCGAATAACGCGCTCCGACCGCATCGATCAGAACCCTCACCTCCACGCCACGTTTGGCGGCGGCGATCAACGCATCGGCGAAACGCAAACCGATATCATCGCGATCGAAAATATAGGTCTCAAGCAGAATGGCGCGGCGGGCATTTCCGATCTCGAGCAGCATCGCGGCGTAGGCCGCGTCCCCTCCCTCTAGTATCGTGATGCTGTTTCCCGTGCACAGGCGGTGCCGGCTGACGCGGTCTCCCAGCATCTTCATCGCCGCGAATCGCTGGCCGAACCGGTCGGAGACCGCCTCGCCCGAAATATCGAACTCGCCCAGGGCATCCGGCCCGCGCTCGCGGAACTGCGACCTCTGCTGTTCAATCGACGAGCGGCGAATCCGGTTGATGCCGGCGATCGCATAGACCAGCGCGCCGAGTATGGGAGACAAGAGGATAACGCCGACCCAGCCGAGCGCGGACCGCACCTCCTCCTTGGTCATCGTTGCATGGATGGCCGCGGGCACGCCAAGGACGACGGAAAGCACTGCCAGAACATGCGGCCAATAGGTGGTGAGCACATCGATCATCCGCCGGACTATAGCGGCCAAAAGTCAGGAAGCAATTCATGCTCCACACCGGATTTGTCAAAAAAATCCAGCGGCGCTAAAAGGATGGCCGGCCGCGCACAGTTAACAAAAAGGATGCCAACCACATGAAAATCGTGACCTGGAACATCAACGGCGTCAGGGCCCGCATCGACGTTCTGACGGCCTGGCTGAAAGAATCACAGCCCGATATCGTCTGCCTTCAGGAAATCAAAACGGTGGACGAGGGTTTTCCGCGGCTGGAGATCGAAGCACTTGGCTATCATGTCGAGACGCACGGCCAGAAGGGTTTCAACGGCGTGGCCATCCTGTCGAAAATACGGCCTGATGAAATCAACCGCGGGCTGCCCGGCGGCGATGCGGACGAGCAGTCGCGCTTCATCGAGGCGGTGTTTTCCGTCAACGGCGGCGCCATCCGTGTCTGCTCGATCTATTTGCCGAACGGCAATCCGGTCGGAACCGAAAAATTTCCCTATAAGTTATCCTGGATGGATCGCCTCAGCGCCTTTGCGGAAAGTCGTCTCGCCCTGGAGGAGCCGCTTGTTCTCGCAGGCGACTACAATGTCATCGCCGAGCCGCATGACTGCTGGGACGTCAAGGTCTGGCAGAACGACGCACTGTTTCAGCCGCAGACGCGCCAAGCCTTCCGCCGCCTTGAAAATCTCGGCTTTAGCGATGCAGTGCGGGCGACGACGGACGCGGCGCCGCTCTATACGTTCTGGGATTATCAGGCGGGCTGCTGGCAAAAGAATTTCGGGATCCGCATCGACCACTTGATGCTGTCGCCGGAGGCGACGGACAGGCTGATTTCGACGGGAATCGAAAAACACGTGCGCGCCTGGGAAAAGCCATCGGACCATGTGCCGGTCGCGGCAGAATTCAACTTCGCTTGACGCATATTATCCCGGCGCCGCTCAGTCGCTGTCAAGGTGAATGCTGCTCGCCATAACGACGGCCGTCCGGCGGTCGTCTTCCGTGGCGAGCGAGAAGGCCTGCTCCTGAAGGGATTGCAACCAGGGCCGGTCTTTCGGCGAACACTGGTCGAGCGCCGCCGTCATGTAAGCCAGGCCGCGGGCCGTCTGGCCTTCCTGGAAAATCACATTGCCAAAGACGCCCATGGCGCCGGCATGACCGTTCTTGCGGGCGCGATTGAGCCATTTCTTGGCCTGCTGAACGTTAACGCTGCCGCCATCGCCGGCAAGAAGCATCTTTGCCAGCTGGAACTGCGCCTCGGCGACACCGAAGGTCGAAGCAGCCTGGAAATAGAGCTGGCGGGCCTGACTAAGATCGCTCTTGATCGGACTATCCGGAATGCCGCGCCGATAATAACCGGCAAGCGAAATCAGGGCGTTGACGAAATAACCGGTGTCCTCGGATCCCGGTTCGACACCCTTTTCTGCTATTTCGCTGTAAATCTTGAAGGCTTCGAGGTCGTTTTCCGTAACACCGTCGCCATAGGCATACATGTTGGCAAGAGCCCAGCGGGATCCGGTATGCCCTTTTTCGGCGGCATAACGATAGGCTTCGACCGCCTCGTCCTTGCGGCCGTTCTTATAAGCGGAGAAACCGAACTTGAAGAGTGCAAAGGGACCAGATTCCTTGCTGACACCGGCATTCGGATCAAAGGCGTACGCAGCGCGCCCCTGTGCGGCCAGGGCGAGCGCAACACTCAAAACAAGAAACGTCAACGACCGGTTACCGCGTATCAGCATGATAGTCTATATCTTCCCGTTCAATCCCAAGAGCCGGCCAGGGCCAGTCCAAACGAGATCCCTGTCGTCAACGCTGCGACAGACGGCGGTAAAGGCATCTCGCCTGTTGCCAATCTGTCCATTCATCCCGGCAGTTTCCCAACTGTAGTCGGTGTTTTCGGCAAGAGTACGGCTTGCCCTCGCAGCTTCGACGAGCTCGCACCGCCACGCCCCGTCGAACAGCCCAAAAGGCTGTTTCGAAGCCATGTAACGTCACGGAGAGCCTGGAATTTTTCGAAAATGCGATGACTCATCTTACCTCAAACGCCGCATGCTCAAAACTCTGTGCAGGTTTGTCAAGTTCATCGGTGCTCCTAGTTTGTGGCGGGAAATAGACCACAATCGCCCCTCTCACGGCCACCACGGACTATAGAAAGAATGTGTTGCTGAATCGTCACAATTCTCGGCACGGCAAAAGGCAAAAACCTTGATCGGCTCACTGAATTCCTTGGAACCGAATCTCCACAAACAGAGAAATTATCGGCGGTTCGTAACGCGACAATGCCACGAGTAAATGGAAAGGCCGGCTACCGTTAGCGGTAGCCGAAAACAAAACGGCCCGATGCGAACACGGGCCGTGTCTGTCTTGACCTGTCTGCTTGTTGATCAGAATTTGATCTTCAGCGACGTGGAAACGGCACTGACGATATCGGTGCCGAAATCATAGGTGACGTCGTCGCCGACAACTTCACCCTGGTATGTTTGCGGGCCGGAGCTGCCGCTCGTCAGGATGCCGATGGCACCGGCCAGCCGAAGCTCGACATTCTCGGTCGGCATGTAGGAAACGCCCGTGCCGACCGTCCAGGTATCCGTCTGGGTTCCGTAGCCGTGGCTGGTGCCGCGGTCCCACGTCAGGCTGACAGCCCCGCTCCACTGATCGTTGAACTTGTGGCCGACGCCTCCGGAGATCGTCCAGCCGTCGCGATAAAGAAGATCGAGGCTGGTCGGAAGATTACGCGGATCCGACGTATCGTTCGCAGTAACCTGAATGACCTGCAGCTGGCTCCAGTCAGTCCACTTGACCGAGCCGAAAGCGAGCCAACCGGGCGCGATGCCAGTCTGAAGCTTGAGTTCCAGCGAATCGGGCATGGAGGCGAAGCTGGACACGTCATACTTCGTTCCCGGAACGAACCCGCCTGGGGTAGGAAGTAGGGTATTGGTCAGATCGATCGTTCCACCAAGATTATCGAGATCGACCGCACTGTTGTAAACAAGGCTTGCGCGAAGGGCGTATTCCGGAATCTCGTATGCAACACCGGTGCGCCAACCCCAGCCGCTGCCCTCCAGATCAAGACGACCGACGCCGCTCAACGGGGATCCGAAAGGCGAAAGGTCCGTCACCAGACGTTCCTTGAAGCCCCCAACTTCCTGGTAGAAAGCACCGCCGATAACCCGAAACTGTCCTTGTCCCACATCCCATTTGTAGGAGCACGTTGCAGCGTAATTGTCGCTTTCGATCTTTGTCTCAATGTTGTCATTGGCACCTGCCCAGTTCGAGCCCGGATTGGTGTGCGCGCCCCAAGGCTGCGAATAATCGGCCATGCAGTCAACGCTATCGCCAATACCGGCCTTTACCCCGATGCGGGGAACCCAATAGCCTTCGGTATCTCCAATGCCGTCGTTCGGACGCCCGTTCAAATTGCCACTGGTGATGCCGGTATTGATATCTACGACATTGTCGAGTTCGCGCTGCGGATTGACATAGGTCGCCGCTGCCTCGGCGGCATAGGTCGACGGATCGAACAACAGGTCGATATTGTAGCCGCCCCGTTCGAGACCGCCTGCGTTGGCCGCCGTTGTGCTAAGCAAGACGGCAATCGCCGCCGTCATCGCCGCCTTGATTTTGTTGTGAGCCATCCGTTCCTCCCCTGAACACAAATCAGTGGTCGGCGCTTGCGCCAACCGCTCGGATCGAAATTACCGACTGTGGGCGGCGAATGGCAAATGCCTCTATTTAGCGATCAGCTGCTCCAGGTCACAAAAATTTACGTAAGAAAACCTAAACCAACGTTAAATCCGTCAAAACCGAGATAAAATTCTCTTAAGTTGACCCCCAGCGGTGTTTGGTTAGCATAATATTTCATAAATACATCAGAGTGTCACTTCGACACAACAATGCCGTTTTTTGACACCGTTGCGCTTTGACGGTCAAATCCGTGACATGGAGGGCCGGCTTGGCGCCGATGGCAAAAGGCGAGAGACATTTTACGTCATGCGAGAGAATCAGACAGCATACGAAAAGGCGACCGAAGCCGACCGCCTTTTCCACTCGTTAGAAACCGGGATCTCTCCCGGCCTAGCCATGGCGGGGCTCGTCAGCCTGCGTCGGCCACCCGCGCCAGCGCCACTCCGAGCGACGTTTTCTGGCCCTCGAGTTCGGCCAGGCGCTCGCGCTCGGCATCGACCACGTCAGGCCGAGCATTGGCCACGAATTTTTCGTTCGAAAGCTTGCCGAGGATGCGCTCGCGCTCCTGATCGACCTTGCCGATTGCCTTTTCTAGCCGGGACTTCTCGGCCGCAAGATCGATCAGGCTGCCGAGCGGCAGGCAGGCCGTTGCCTCGCCGACAACGATCTGGGCACTACCTTTCGGCGCAGCCGCCGCAAGATCGATCGCATCAACGCGCGCGAGCCGGCGAATGGCGGCCGCGTGGCTTTGCAGGCGCTCCTTGGTCAGGGTGCTCGCGTCGACAACGACGAGGGGCGCGATTGCGGCCGGCGGAACGTTCATTTCAGAGCGGACAGAGCGAATGCCCGAAACCAGATCGATCAGCCAGTTGATCTCGCCGGCTGCCGCATCGTCCGCATAGGACGCCGCAGGCCATTCCGCATGGCACAGCAACCCGTCGCGCGTCTTGCCCTCGCCCGCCGTCTGCGCCCAGAGTTCCTCTGTCATGAACGGCATGAAGGGATGCAGCAGCTTATAGGTCTCGTCGAGTACATAGGCGACGCACGCCTGCGATTCCGCCTTTGCAGCCTCATCCTCGCCACTGAAGACGGGCTTCAGCAGTTCGAGATACCAGTCGCAGAACTGATTCCAGACGAAACGGTAGAGACTACCTGCCGCCTCGTTGAAGCGGTAGCTTTCGATTGCCTCGCTGACATCGCGGATAGTGCGCGACAGTTCGGTCAGGATCCAGCGGTTGATCGTCAGAGAGCAGGTTTCCGGCACGAATTTCGGGTCGTTGGACACGCCGTTCATCCCGGCAAAACGCGTCGCGTTCCAGAGCTTGGTGCCGAAATTGCGGTACCCGGCGATACGGGCGGGGTCGAGCTTCACGTCGCGCCCCTGAGCCGCCATGATCGCCAGCGTGAAGCGCAACGAGTCGGCGCCGTACTCGTCGATGAGCTCCAACGGATCGATGACATTGCCCTTGGACTTCGACATCTTCTGGCCGTTCTTGTCACGGACCAGCGCATGCACATAGACCGTGTGGAACGGCTCGACAGGGGTACCGTCCGGATCCTTCATGAAATGCAGGCCCATCATCATCATGCGGGCGACCCAGAAGAAGATGATGTCAAAACCCGTCACCAGGACGTCGGTCTGATAATACTTGTCGAGTTCCGGCGTCTTGTCGGGCCAGCCGAGCGTCGAGAAAGGCCAGAGCGCCGAAGAAAACCAGGTATCAAGCACATCCTCATCCCGGGTGAGAATTTCGCCCGGACGGAAGTTTTCGAGCAGATCCTCGACATAGGCCTTCATCGGGCCTTCGTGCGACAGGTAGTGCTGGATCGCGGCGTGCAGCGCCTCTTCCTCGGTCTTCTCGACGAAAACCTGCCCGTCCGGTCCGTACCAGGCCGGAATCTGGTGGCCCCACCAGAGCTGACGCGAGATACACCAAGGCTGGATGTTTTCCATCCATTCGAAATAGGTCTTTTCCCAGTTTTTCGGGACGAAGTTCGTGCGGCCTTCGCGCACGGACGCGATCGCGGGCTTGGCGAGCGTCTTGCCATCGACATACCACTGCTCGGTCAGCCGCGGCTCGATCGGAACACCGCCGCGGTCGCCATGCGGGATCGTATGCTTATGCGGTTCGATCTTGTCGAGCAGGCCCTGCTCTTCGAACATCGAAACGATCATCTTGCGGGCGGCAAAGCGCTCTACGCCATCGAGCTTGGAAACCAGCGCTTCGAGGTCGCGCCCGGCCGGCAATTCGTGAAGGAAATCCTCATTGCCGGCGAGCGTCAGATGGCCGTCGATGGTGAGGACGTTGACCTGGCGGAGGTGATGCCGCTTGCCGACGTCGAAATCGTTGAAATCGTGCGCCGGCGTCATTTTGACCGCACCGGTGCCCGCTGTCGGGTCTGGATATTCATCGGCAACGATCGGGATACGCCGACCGATGAGCGGCAGTACGGCGTGCTTGCCGACAATCGACTTGTAGCGCTCGTCGCTCGGATGGACCGCAACGCCGGTATCGCCGAGCATGGTTTCGGGGCGTGTCGTCGCGACAACCAGATAGTCGCGCGCTTCCCATTCGGTCGCTTTGCCGTCCTCGTCAAAAGCGATCGGATGCTGGTAGGTGACGCCTTCTTCCAGCGGATACCGCAGGTGCCAAAGGCTGCCGGTGACTTCGACCTGCTCGACCTCAAGATCGGAAATCGCCGTCAGCAGCTTCGGATCCCAGTTGACCAGTCGCTTGTCCTTGTAGATCAGGCCGTCCTTGTAGAGCGAGACGAAAACTTCGAGAACGGCCTTCGACAAGCCCTCATCCATTGTGAAGCGTTCTCGAGACCAGTCGCAGGAGGCGCCGAGCCGCTTCAGCTGATTGAAGATCAGACCGCCGGATTCAGCCTTCCATTCCCACACCTTATCTATGAATGCCTCACGGCCCATTTCGCGGCGGTGCTGTTGCCGCTCCATCAACTGACGTTCGACGACCATCTGGGTGGCGATGCCGGCATGATCCATGCCCGGCTGCCAGAGCACATCCTTGCCGCGCATACGCTCGAAGCGAACCATGATGTCCTGCAGCGTATTGTTCAGCGCGTGGCCCATGTGCAGCGAGCCGGTGACGTTCGGCGGCGGGATAACGATGCAGAAAGTCTCGGCGCCCGGTTTTGCACCCGCGCCGGCGCGGAACGCATCCTCCTCATCCCATAGCTGGGCGATGCGGGGTTCGACAGCGGCGGAATCATAGGTTTTTTCAAGCATTCTGAAGCCAAACTTGCTGATTGATATGGTGGTTGTAAATCGGAACGAGGCATTGGTGTCAATAATAACAGCAAAAAAGCCGCCAGTGCGATTGCTGGCGGCTCTGTCTTAAGAACTTTCGGCGTTTACCGTCGAGGACCGCGGGCGACGCGCTCGATTTCCTCTCGCACAAGGCGCTCGACAAGCGTCGGCAGATTGTCGTCCAGCCATTCCTGCAGCATCGGCCGCAGCATATCCTCGGCGATCTCATCGAAGGAACGGCGGGCACTGCTGTCGATGGCCAGCGCCAAGTCCCCGAAGGAGCGGGCGACCTGTTCACCAACGGCTGGTGAAACAATCGCCGAAATCTCCTTTTCAGCGACGAAGGCAAGCGGCTGACTTTGCGTCACCGCTTCGGAACCTGCTGGCGACGGCGTCCTGGTCTCCTGCACCTCGTGCTTTTCATCGCTGACCGTCGGGTGTTGCCGGGATACCGCAGGGGACACAGGCGTCGTGGAGAGGGCGGATTCGGAGCGGCGGGCGGCGTCTGCAGGCTGGGAGGCAACGTCCGGCCCCATGCGCGATGTGACGAGCGGGCTCTCCGACCTTGCCGCGCCGACGGTTTCCAGCTCCCGAAGGGGTGCAGAATGTCGCTCCGAGGCTGCGCGTACACGCGCCGCGACGTCGGCAAGAGATTGCGGTGGTGTCGCGACAGAAACGGCGGGTTTTTCGGTCTCCCGCTGCGGTGTCTGTGACTGGGACTCCGTCAGCGCTGCGGACTGCTGTGCTTCCGCCTCGAACTCCGCCACCAGCACCTCGTCGTCGATCGTCAGGTGAATGTCTTCGGCGCTGTCGTCGTCATAGGTGTGATCGCCACGATAGCCGTCGTCAGACGCAGGGCCGAGGTCATTGGCAGGGAAACCGGGTATGCCCGGTTCATTGCTTTCGATGATCTTTCGAATGGAGGCGAGAATCTCATCCATGGAGGGTTCACGCGCTACATTGGGCTGTGCCATAATTATCCCCGTTTTCTGCGGTCGCGCTTGATCGAAACATTGCCGCGCAGTCGTTGACGCGGACTGTATGTGAGTTCGGCGCCGAACAAAACGACGCGAATCATCAAGTTGGATTCTTGCACAGATTTGTTGACGGCGGCACCCGCTGTCATTGAACAGCAAAGCCGCGCGTCTATCTGGCGCGCGGCTTTCGAAAATACGGCACGAGATTAGGCGTGCAGATCAGCGGCCATCAACGGTTCGCAATCCGAACCACTTGTCCTTGACGGCCTCGTAGTGTTCCTCGGCGCGATATTCAGCGACCTGCAGGCCCTGGCTCTTGATTGTCAGCCGTCCCATCGACGCCAGAAGGGAATAGCTGGCGACAACCGCATTGCGCTGCGACGCTACCAGGCTTTCCTCGGCGACGAGGACACTCTGCTGGGCATCGAGCACGTCAAGCGTCGTGCGTTGGCCGACCTTACGCTCTTCGATGACACCTTCCAGGGCCATGTTCGCGGCACTCACCTGGGACCTGTTTGCAGTAATGTTGGCCAGCGCCGCCTCAAGCTCCGCATGCGCACTGACGATCGTCTGCTGAACTTCCAAACGGGCGGAATCAACGAGAATCCGCTGTTGACCGAGCCGCTCCTTGGCCTGGCGGATCTGGCCATATTCCGCGCCACCCTGATAGAGCGGGATTTCGAGCCGGGCAGTGATTGAAGCGGTGTTGCCATCAAGACCGCCGCCTGGTGAATTGCCGGTGCTACGCTCCAGCGCGCCCTGGACGACGACACCCGGGAGCATGGTTCCCTCGGCAGATTTCACCCCGTATCCTGCCGCATCGACATTGTACTGTGCGGCGGCGATCGTCGGATGCTCGCGCAAACCAGCGGCCACGGCCTGATCCAGATTTTTCGGGAGTGCCTTTGACGCAGGCGACGGCTGTTTGATCCTCGTCGGGGCATCGCCGACGATCTGCACGTAAACCGCTTCGCTCTGTTTCAGCTGCGCCACCGCATTGACGAGGAGCGCCTGCGCACTGGCGAGTTCAGCTTCCGCCTGGCTGACATCCGTACGCGTGCCCTCGCCCACCTCCAGCCGCGCGTTCGCAGCATTCAGCTGCTCCCTCAGGAACGACAGGTTCTGTTTACGGATGGACACGATCCGCTGATCGCGGGCGATATTCGCGTAGGACTGAGCCGCCGCCAGCAGAATCGAAATCTCGTTGGCCTTCAGCGTTTCACGGCTTGAAAAGACATTCGCTTCGGCAGCCCTGACATTGTTCAAGGTCTGAAAGCCATCGAAAATCTGTTGCGTGATCGTGATGCCGGCGGAGCCGGTATGAAAATCCTCGGTCGCCGTCAGTTCGCTTTCCTCTCTTATCAACGAGCCCGTAGCCGTTGCCGAGATGCGTGGCCGGTAGCCGGCCTTGGCGATCGGCACGCCTTCATCGGTTGCCCGGAGTCCGGCGCGCGCAGCATTGAGATCCGGATTGTTCTGATAGGCCTTCTCCATCGCGCCATAGATGGTTTCGGCGGAAACGGCATGCGGCAGGAGCGACAAGGCGGTGGAAAGGGCTGCTGCCACAGCTGTCTTACGGAAAATCGACACAATCTCTACTCCGGTACGGAAGCTGGTGTACCAGACCTTCCCAGTTTGGCAAAGCGACGGCATCCCAGACTGCCCGGAAAGCCTTTATGTTCTGTTGCATTCGACCGACGGAGCTTCCAAAAGCAAACCGGCCGCCCCGCTCTTATCATTCCCGAACAACTTTTAGAAACCCCTAATTTGACGTATCGATAACTGATAACCCCTTGCCAATCGCACAGATTGAAGTGAAACGACGTCATGCTGCCAATTGCGACTTTTCAATTTGCGGATTCACAACCGGATATTGAGGCCCCTCAGCAAGAGGTTTATCAAAACACGAATTCGCGAGCAAGCCGGAAGCCTGGCAGCAGTTTCACCGCTGTATTGAAGGCTGGCCGCTCCGAGGTAATACCATTCTCGCGCAGGTAAAGCTTGGCCCGGGATGCGTTGCCGGAACCGACCACGGCAATCAGGCGGCCGCGGTCGTTGAGTTGCGAAAGGAGGGAATCGGGAACCGCCTCGACGGCGCCATGGACGAAGATCACGTCGTAAGGCGCGGCTGCTGCATGTCCCGTTTCAAGATCGCCTGTGACGACCGAGACATTCGAATACCCCAGGCGGGCGAGCGTTTCGGCCGCCGCGGAGGCAAGCGCAGCGTCGCATTCGAGCGCCACGACCGACCCGGCAAGCGTCGAGAGAATGGCCGACGCATAGCCCGTGCCGCAGCCGATTTCGAGCACCTTGTCGCTCTTGGAAATGCTTGCCAGTTGCAAGAGCTTTGCCAGCGGTGACGGCTCCATCAGATAGCGCCGACCGGATACGCCACTTGCCTGCAGCTCAATGTCCGTGTCGATATAGGCGAGAGGCTTCATCGCGGCAGGCACGAACTCTTCGCGCGGGACCGATAGAAATGCCGAGAGAACGGCATGCGACGTCACATCCGTGGTACGGATCTGATTGTCGACCATCTTGATGCGTGCTGCTTCGAAATTCATCCTGCCTGCCCTCATGGTCCGGATCGTCTTCCGGCGTTTGCGCGCTCTTCGCCTGCGCAGATAAAACAACCGGCAGCGCTTGGCCAACCGGCTTGGTCACGCTCATAAATCCGCGCACCCGCCGTTTCAAGCTATGGAAAGCAGTTCTTGCAAAAAAGCAAGCTTCGCAAAAGCGTGCCGTCATAATCTGACTTCCCTGCAGTCGAAAAATTGAAGATTTTCCACTGCGTCCTGGAGTCGAAGATCTATCTCGGCGCCTCGGCTGGAATCGGTGACGGCGCCGATCAAGTCTATGGCGGCTTCGCCTGGACCCCAAATGTCACCGACAAGCTCTTTGTCGAACTCGGCCTGGCGGTACCGTCCACAACGGCGATTTGAATGACGACGGCACGAACAGATTGCTGTCAGCTATCGTGTGACGGGCAATTGGCAAATTTTGGCGACCGTCGACCATTCGTCGCATGCCAATCTTTGTGACGAACGAACGATGGCCTCAGCCATGCGGCCCTGGCCATCCGTTGGCCGTCGTTCAGCCGGCAGGCGCCGTCTCCAGCCCGACCAGTCCGATTTTCGTGTAGCCCGCCCTCTGGATGAGGTTCATGACGGCCATCAGTTCGCCGTAGTCGACGGACTTGTCGGCACGCAGCAGGATACGCGTCTGCGTATTGCCCTCGGTGATGCGGCTGAGTTCCGCGACGAAATTGTCGCGTCCCGTTTCCTCGTTGCCGAGTGCCAGGGAAAGATCCGCTTTCAGCGTGACAAAAACGGGCTTGTCGTCGCGTTTGGCCGGTTGTGCTGCCGATTGCGGCAGATCAACCTTCATATCGACGGTGGCGAGCGGCGCCGCCACCATGAAAATGATCAGCAGCACGAGCATCACGTCGATGAAGGGCGTGACGTTGATCTCGCTATTTTCCTCGAGGTCGCCGCCACCTTCGCTGATTTTGCTCGCCATGGCGTTATCCGATCCGTGCGATGCCGGTGTCCGAATGCACGTGGCTTTCGGCCTTGCGCGGTGTGAGGCGGCGTGCCTGGCGGAAGTCGAGATCACGGCTGACAAGCCGCTCGACCGCTGCCGAGGCGTCGGCAAGGATGAGGCGATAACCACTGATCGAGCGGGCGAAATAGTTGTAGATCACCACTGCCGGGATAGCGGCGACAAGACCGATGGCGGTCGCCAGCAGCGCTTCGGCAATACCCGGTGCGACGATCGCCAGATTCGTGGTCTGCGCCTGACTGATGCCGATGAATGAATTCATGATGCCCCAGACTGTGCCGAAAAGCCCGACGAACGGCGAAATCGAGCCGATTGTCGCAAGAATGCCGGTGCCGCCGGCAATGCGCTTTCCGGCTCCAGCCTCGACGCGCGACAATTGTGATGCCACGCGTTCCTTGACGCCCTGACCCGACACCAGGTCGAGCAACGCTTCCGATTTCGACAGTTCGTCATTTGCCACAGCAACCATACGGCCTGCCGGGCCTGGCTTGCCGGACAGGCTTTCGCCGACATCGCGCAGAATGACCGCATCCGTCAGGAGACGAACCGCCCGCTTGACGCTCCGCTTTGCGGCGGCCAGTTCGAACATCTTGACGAGCAGGATCGCCCATGTAGCGACCGATGCAAGGGCAAGCGCGCTCATCACGCCTTTGACAACAATGTCTGCGGCAAGGAACATGCCGAGCGGAGAAAGATCATGCGGCAGCACCGGGTTCGGCGCTGTCTCCACGGTGCCGTCGCTCTGTCGAACGGCCCGCGCCGGGACTGCCTGATCTGCCGGTGCGCCCTGTGTGGCTTCGCTTGCAGGTATCTTTTCGGCAGGTTGCATTTCGGTCGCAGCCGGAGCCGGGTTTTCCTGCGCGTGCAGCGCTCCTGCATTCGAGAGCGCCAGCAAGACGACCGCCAGCATCATCCATTTCGGCTTTACCCGGTTTGGCATGACCTATCCTTACCTTTTCAATCGCCCTGCCATCCCCGGAGGCTGAGGTGGAGGGAACGCAATCATTCCAACGAAAGCTGACGAAAACGGTGCGCCTCGTCGATTGCGGCTTCATACGACACACTATGGCGGAAACGCAAGGATTTGTGGAGTTATTTAATCAAGAATAAACATCCGCTGCCCTACCGCGCCGCCTTTAATTGCACTTGGCGCGTTCGTGACGGCGTCATTTACGGTATTCAAGGGTCGTCGAATTGACCCGTTCGCCAATCAAAGGTCCTGTGGCGAACCCAGGGGCGCTGCAGCTGATCCAACGCCGTCACAACAAGCATTCCAGTTGGCTGCCCGGCAGAGTGGTCGGCAGCAAAAATCTCGACGGCGCCCGTGCGTCTCAGGCTTTGACCACTGAGCAACATCGCGCCTGACCGACAGTTGCGAAATCGCACCATGATCGGCGTTACGACGACATCGGCCTCTTCGCAGGCAATGCCGATAAAACGCGCGTCTTCCACCGCGACGACCCGCCATCCCGGCCGCGCCGTTGCAGCACACCACTGCTTCGGGACGCAGGCAAAACGTCCAGGTGCGGTCTCCGCCAGCAGTCTTCGGATGGCTGATCTTGCCGCATCCTTATCGATCGGCGGCTTGTTTTTCCGTCCATCGCCGATCTCCGCCTTTTCGGACAGCGGCGTGTCAGCATCCTTGAGGGCAAGATCGGCCCGCTGCTGCGGTTTTTGATGGTCGTTCAGGCGCAATGCCCGCTGCCATTGCGAGAAGACGAAATCAGGCGGTTTGGTGCGGTTGCTCGACACCTCGCCTTGTTCAATCATGGCGACGAGGCGTCCGTCCTCGGCGATCACAAGATTCGGCCTTGCAGCGGTGTCAGACCACCCCGTTAGCAGCCCGACCGCGATCACCACTATTCCCGACAAAGCAAGCCACGTCCGAAACAGGCACGCGATAACACCGCCGGCGGCGATCAGCATGAAGGCACTGTCCGGCACCCGACCGGTCGTCACTTCACCACCCCAGGACGACACCATGTTGGCGATGGAAATCATCCAGTCCAACCCCTGCCCCATGATGAGCAGCGGATAGCGATCCAGGCCGAAAGGCATCAGCAGCATGGCAAGCAGCGCGAACGGCATCACCAGGATGCTGATCACGGGCATGGCGAGGATGTTGCCCACCAGCCCATAGGCAGCAAGGCGATGGAAGTGACCCGCCGAATAGATCATTGTCGACAGGCCGCCGATGAAGGAACTGAGCAGCAACCCCGCAAAAAATCCGCCGGCGGCTTTGAGAGGTCCGGCCGTGTGGCTGCCGGACACCGTTTCTCGGCCGGGTCGCTCGCGCCAATGGCCATAGCCGACCACCAGGGCCAACGTTGCGGCAAAGGACATCTGGAACCCTGGTCCTGTCACCGCCGACGGTGTGATAATCAGAATGATCAGCGCCGACAGCGCCACATTGCGCAGGCTGATCGACGGGCGGTCGAAGAAAACGGCGACCAGCATGATCGAAATCATGATCCAGGATCGCACTGCCGAAACGGCGCCGCCAGAGATGAGGATATAGAGAAACACCATGACCAGCGCGCCAGCGGCGGCCAGCTTCTTGATCGGCAAACGGTGCGCCAGCCCTGGGATGAGGCTCAGAAGTGTTCGCGCGCCGATCAGAAATGTGCCGGCGGCGAGCACCATGTTCAGCCCGGATATGGCGAGCACATGCGCCAAGCCTGCCTCACGCAAAGCCTCGATCGTCGGCCGGCTGATGGCACGTTCCTCGGCCGTGACGAGCGCCGCCGCAATCGCCCCGGCATCGCCTCCGATTGTCCCGCGGATGCGCGCGCCAATCGCTTCACGCATCCGCGCGATCGTCTCCTCTCCACGAGCCCTCCAGGCAGCGAGCCCACCTTCGGGTTCAGGCTGCACCGCCATTGCCACCGGCTCTCCGTAGAAGTAACCGACGGCGCCGATCCCCTTGAAATAACTGTCAAAGGCGAAATCGTTCAAACCTGGGAGGGCCGGGCCGGATGGCGGAGAGAGCCGCGCCTTGCCTTCAATGCCGCTGCCGATTTCGACCGGTGCCGTCCGGCTGCGGGAGAGAAGGGTGACCATGGCGGGCGCCCGCTTCAAAATCGGATGCGAGGTATGGGCCACCTTAACAATATAGCGCCAGTATCCGCGATCGGTCGTTTCACGGGCAATGACCGTTCCGCGAACGACAGTGGTCACCGGCGTATCCAGAAGCACGGTGTCCTTGCGGGCCGTTTCGCCTGCCGCCAGGAGCATGCCCAACAGAAACAAAGTGACAGGAAGAGCAACGATGCGCCATGAATTCGCAGAATGCCGCAACAGGAAAGCGGCCATGCCAAAAAAACACATCAGCAGTGCAGTTTTGAGAAGACCGGGCGTTTGAGCGAAGGAAAACCACGCGAGCGAGCCCAAGCCGAGAAATACGGGCGCTAGCAGGAAGGCATGACCAAAAGCCTGCTCTTCCACCACCGCGCGCCGAAATGCGACACGCCATTTTGCCCGCGAAAACCGGACGCCGACAGCCAAGGGAAAGGCGATATAGCGCGCCAAACCGCCGCTTTTCGGCGGTTCTTCAATCGTTTCCGGAACTTGAACGGTGGTTTCGAGCGCATCGACCTCGGCGCCGCGAAATCGCGTGCGCCATGCCACCATAGCCCCCTGTCCTTCACCCATGGATGCTATTCCATCCGCGCCAGCCCAATCTCACTCTGCAACCGCAATAGGTAAAATGCAACCATTGAGTTTTTCGCCTAAAAAATGAGCATTGTTTTTTTTCACTGAACGCCCGGTTATTTTTCAGGTCCATTATCTCATTGGACATAGGGTCGGAACATGCAATTATTGCGTCGCCATATGCCTATTTTTGCATCGCACAATTTGCCTTTCGTTCAACTTGGCAGCCGTGTGTAAATCGGGTAGCACATGGACGGCGTTAATATCTGCGGCATAATTGTGTGCCAATTTGCTGCAAACGGAGGATCCCCATGACAGGAAAAAGCGCAGTCGTAACAGTCGACAACAAAACGGTGGAGTTACCGGTGCGATCGGGGTCGATAGGTCCGGATGTGGTCGATATCGGCACGCTCTACAAGCAGACCGGTCAGTTCACCTATGATCCCGGCTTCACCTCGACGGCATCGTGTGAATCCAAGATCACCTATATCGACGGGGATCAGGGCGTCCTCCTGCATCGCGGTTATCCGATCGAGCAGCTCGCCGAACACGGCGATTTCCTCGAAGTCTGCTACCTGCTGCTCTACGGCGAACTGCCGACGGCAGCTCAGAAGAAGGACTTCGATTACCGCGTCACGCACCACACCATGGTGCATGAGCAGATGTCGCGCTTCTTTACCGGTTTCCGTCGCGACGCCCATCCGATGGCCGTCATGTGCGGCTGTGTCGGAGCCCTGTCGGCGTTCTATCATGACTCGACCGACATCACCGACCCGCACCAGCGCATGGTCGCCAGCCTGCGCATGATCGCCAAGATGCCGACGCTGGCGGCGATGGCCTATAAATACCATATCGGCCAGCCCTTCGTTTACCCGAAGAACGACCTCGACTACGCGTCGAACTTCCTGCGCATGTGCTTTGCCGTGCCGTGCGAGGACTATGTCGTGAATCCGGTGCTCTCGCGCGCCATGGACCGTATCTTCATCCTGCATGCCGACCACGAGCAGAACGCCTCGACCTCGACGGTTCGCCTCGCCGGCTCGTCGGGCGCCAACCCGTTCGCATGCATCGCAGCCGGCATTGCCTGCCTCTGGGGTCCGGCCCACGGCGGCGCCAACGAAGCAGCGCTCAACATGTTGTCGGAAATCGGCTCGGTCGACCGCATTCCGGAATATGTCGCTCGCGCCAAGGACAAGAACGATCCGTTCCGCCTGATGGGCTTTGGTCACCGCGTCTACAAGAACTACGACCCGCGCGCCAAGATCATGCAGAAGACAACACATGAAGTCCTGGCCGAACTCGGTCACAAGGATGATCCGCTGCTCGAAGTGGCAATGGAACTGGAGCGTATTGCCCTGACGGACAGCTACTTCATCGAGAAGAAGCTTTATCCGAACATCGATTTCTACTCCGGCATCACGCTGAAGGCGCTGGGCTTCCCCACGACCATGTTCACCGTGCTGTTCGCGCTTGCCCGCACAGTCGGCTGGATCGCCCAGTGGAACGAGATGATCGAGGACCCGGAACAGCGCATCGGCCGCCCGCGCCAGCTTTATATCGGCGAACCGGAACGCGACTACGTCCCCGTTTCCAAGCGCTAAGCAGCGGAATACAAAATGGAAAAGCCCGGTCAGAGATGGCCGGGCTTTTTTTCGTTGAGTACGTCAAGAACGATGCGGGCGGCGGCCTCCCCAGGCGGCCTTTCCGTCGCCATACCCTGCCAGACCGTCCGGAAGCCGGCCAGCATGGCCTCGCGCTCCGGCGTAGCCGTGATCAGGCGCTCCATCCAGCGCGCCAATGCACCCGGCCGCACAGCTTCATTGAGATATTCCGGAACGACCGGGTAGTCCGCGACGAGATTGGGGATCGCGGCTGTCCATATCTTGATGCGCTTGTGCATCAGGCGAATGATCCAGTCAGCCTTGTAGGCTGAAATCACCGGTATGCCGGCCAGCGCCAGTTCGAGAATGACGGTGCCGGAGGCTGCGATTGCAGCGTCGGCCTCGGCGAAAGCCTGCCACTTCGCCGCAGGTCCGACGGTGATTTCCGGCTTGATGGCCCACGACGCCGTGATCTGCCGCACCAAGCCTTCCTGTTTCGGAACGGTCGGCAACAGGAACCGCATGTGCGGATGACGGCTGCGCAGTTCCTTGGCCGTTTCGCCGAAATCGGGCAACAGACGGGTGATTTCGCTGGCGCGCGATCCCGGCAGCAAAAGGCAGGTGGCTGGAGCAGTATCTGTCCCTGCGCTGCGTTTTTCGGTCTGTCGCTCCCGGACGGCGAGCACGTTCGCATCGCCTTCCAGTCGGTGCCCGACATAGCTTGTCGGCGGCCCCCCGAGGCGTTCCATGACCTCCGGCTCGAAGGGCAGCACGGCAAGCACATGGTCGACATAGGGGCGCATTTTGACCGCCCGCTCCGGCTTCCATGCCCAGACGCTGGGGCAGACATAGTTGACAACCGGCAGATCCGGCAAAGACTTGCGGACAATTTTCGCGACGCGATGGGTGAAATCCGGGCTGTCGACGATCACAAGGATATCGGGCTTGGCGGTAATGATCGCCTGCGCCGTTTGGCGGATGCGCAGGATAAGCTTCGGCAGCCTCGCCAGCACCTGCGAAATGCCCATGATGGAAAGTTCGGAATAGTCGAACAGCGATTTTAGGCCTTCCGCCTCCAGCCCCTCACCGCCGACGCCGATGACCGACAGATCGCCACCGACAAGCGGGCGCAGCGCTTTGACGAGATCTGCCGCCAGCAGGTCACCGGAGACCTCTCCGGCAATGACAGCGAGCTTGAGACCGCCTGTGCTCATCACAAGCCTCGCAGGAACGCGCGATCGATTCCGGTGACGAAGATGCCGGCGTCATTCGCCTGCGAAATCATCTCCGATCGCTCAAGCACCAGCGCGCGCCCCGCCTCGACGGCAATACCCGCAAGTCCAGCGACGCGGGCACCCTCGATCGTCGATGCGCCGATCGAGGGCAGATCGGCACGCAGATCCTGCTGCGGCTTGCACAGCTTGACCAGCACGCCGCGTCGGCGGGCCGAGATCCGCCCTTCGATCCTCAGTGTCGCAACCCGGGCCAGCATGGCGTCCGTTCCCTCCGGCCCCTCGAGAGCAACAACACGCCCGCCGACAGCGACCGCGCCCTGCCCGACATCAAGCTTGCCGAGAGCGACCGCGGCGGCGGCGGCAATTTCGATATCCCTCCAGTCGTCCTGATCCGGTTCGTTCGCGCCGAGAGGCCCGGTTTCCGCCAGTAGCTCGGGGATGATGTCCTGCACGCCGATGACACGGGCGCCGCTTGCCTCGATCAATTCGATGGCCATTTTCAAGACCGCATCGTCGCCACCGGAGAGCAGCGTCTTCAGTACGCCCGGCACCCTGGTAAGCGTCTTCAGTGTCGGCTTGATGTCACGCCATTCCGGGCGGCGGCGAACGGCGCCGGACAAAACGACGCGATCGATCCCTTCGTCGCGGAAGAGCGCACTGATCCCCTTGAAATTGCCGATGCCAAGCGACTGATGGTCGAAATCCGACCAATCCAGCCGGGTTTCGTTGCTGAGCGCAATGATGAAGGGGTTTTCGCCTCTCGCCCGCGCCGCTTCAGCCACGTGATGGGGCAGCATGCCTCCGCCGGCGATGATGGCCAGCCTTCCATGCGTTTCCGGCCGGCTGTCGATGGACATCACGCTCAGCCTTTTTTACCCCGGCTTGGCGAAGACAAGGCACGGTCACTCTCGGCGGCGATGAAATCGAGAATTTCCATCGCCGGTACGCAGTCGACGTAGTCCGCACGGATCGCAGCCGCATTGGCACGTATGGACTCTGGTCCTTCGAAAATCTGTTTATAGGCGCGGCGAACCTCATGGATCGCCGATTTTTCGAAACCGGCCCGCGCCATGCCGACGACGTTGAGGCCGCTCAGGATACCCGGGTTTCCGTTCAGCATGCCGTAGGGGATGACATCATAGCTGACAGCGGAAAGACCGCCGATAAAGGCTTGGCGTCCGATGCGGGTGAACTGGTGGACTGCCGAACCGCCGCCGAGAATCGCGCGATCTTCGACCGTCACATGTCCCGCCAGCATGACGTTGTTGGACAGGATGATGTTGTTGCCCAGGCGGCAGTCATGCGCGACATGCGCATAGGCAAGGAAGAGGTTGTTGTCGCCAATGGTCGTCGCGCCGCCATGCTCGACGGTGCCGGTATTCATCGTCACGCCTTCACGGATCGTGCAGTTTTCACCGATCGTCAGCGTCGTATCGACGGCGCTGTGATGCACGCTCTGCGAATCGCCACCGATCACAGCGGACGGAAAAACCTTAGATCCCTTGCCGACCGTCGTGCGCCCAAGGACGACCACATGGCTAATCAGTTCGACGTTGTCCGCTAGCGTTACCTTCGGTCCAACGTGGCAGAACGGCCCGACAACGACGTGGTCGCCGATCACCGCTCCATCTTCGATAACCGAGAGCGGGTGGATCTTCGCAGTGACTGCAATCATGTTCAGGCGTCTTCCTTGCTGATAATCATCGCGCCGATATCAGCTTCCGCAACAAGTTGCCCGTCAACTTTTGCATCACAATGAAATTTCCAGATATTGCCGCGCTGCTTCTGCTTGACGACATGGAATTCGACGCGGTCGCCCGGCACGACCGGCTTGCGGAAGCGGGCGTTGTCGATGGTCATGAAGTAAACCAGATTGCTGCCGTCACCAGTCTTGCGGGCGCAAATCGCGCCGGCCGTCTGAGCCATGCCTTCGATGAGCAGAACACCAGGCATGATCGGCTGTTCGGGGAAATGGCCCGTAAAGTGTGGCTCGTTGGCTGTCACGTTCTTGATGCCGATCGCCGAACGGTCGCCGTCGATCTCGATGATCCGATCAACGAGCAGGAAGGGGTAGCGGTGGGGAAGCAGCTTCAAGATTTCCCGGATATCGGCCGTGCCGAGAACGGTGGTTCCTGCTTCACTCATCGTTGCCTCCCGATTTTTTATGTCTGCTGTGTGCCCGTGCCGTCATTTCGGCGATGTCGCGAAGGAAGTCGCGCATCGGGCGAGCCGGTATCCCACCGTAGCGCTGTCCCGCCGGAACATCCGCTGCGACACCGCTCATTGCGGCGATCTGGGCCCCGTCACCGATCTTGATATGTCCGTTGATGGCGGCCGCGCCGCCGATCATGACGCCGTCACCGATCTGCGTACTGCCGGCAATGCCCACCTGCGCAGCGATCCCGCAGTAACGGCCGACATGCACATTGTGTCCGAGCTGCACCAGATTATCGATCTTCGTGCCTTCTCCGACGACAGTATCGTCCATCGCGCCGCGGTCGATCGTCGTGTTCGCGCCGATTTCAACCCAATCTTGCAGAATCACGCGGCCGATCTGTACGATCTTGATCATGCCGCCCCGCGGTCCCGGTGCGTTGCCGAAACCATCCTGGCCAATCCGCGCACCGGCATGAATGATGACATTGTCGCCGACAAGTGCGCATACCACGCTGGCGCCAGCAGCGATCGTGCAACCGCGACCGATGCGGACCCCCGGACCAATGACGACCCCGGCAGCGATTCGCGTGCCAGCACCAATCTGAGCACCGGCACCGATAACCGCGGTGGCTTCAATGTCGACATCCTCCTCAAGCCGGGCGGATGGATCAACAAAAGCTGCGGCCGATACACCGCCCGGACCTGAAAGGTTCTGCGCAGGGCGCATCGCTTGCGGATGGAGTATGGCGCCCGCAACAGCAAAAGCCGTATGCGGATAGCGCGTCAGCAAGACTGGAATGTGATCGGGAACAATCGCCGCGATCGCCTGGTCGCAAATAATCGCAGCAGCCTTCGAAGTGGCAAATTCGTCCCGGTTGCGCCGGTGCAGCATGTAGCAGACATCATGCTCAGCCGCCCGGTAGACCGGCGCCACCGACCGGACGAGCCGGTCGGCTGAGCTCTTGTCTTCAAGCGTCGCGCCGATCTGGTCCGCCAGATCGCTCAGGCGAACCCCCTCATGCGGCGGGAAGAACCAATTGTATTCCATGGCCAACACTCCAGAACAGTTTTGGCAGGCAGTTCTGGACTGCAAGGATCAGAAGGACGACGAGATACCGAACTTGAGGTTCTGAACCCTATCGAAATCTTCCTTGGCGATCGGGAACGCATAGTCGATGCGCAGCGGACCGAAGGGCGACGCCCAGAGTAGACCGAGACCAACGGACGCACGCAGCGAACTGCCCGTACCGCGAACTCCGTCGGCCGCGGTCACGTCCACATCGTTGCCGTAAAGCGTACCGGCATCGGCGAACACAGCACCGCGGAAGCCTGCATCGCGTGAAACGAACGGCAGCGGGAATGTCGCCTCGGCGGACGCCGTGAAATAGGTCGTGCCGCCAATGGCATCGCCGTTTTCCGCGCGCGGGCCAACGCCATTGCGCTCGAAGCCGCGGATATCGTTGCTGCCCAACTGGAATTGGTCGAACACTTCCATCTCGCCGCCGGTGTTGAACACATGGCCGGCACCACCCGCAAGCGATGCGACAATATCCGCATCGTCATTCACCGTGTAGTACCACTTGAACTTGCCGGTCAGCTTGTAAAAGTCAGACGTTCCGCCGAGACCGGCATATTCCTGCGTCGCTGTCGCCAAGATCCCTTCGTGCGCCTGCTGTGCATCGTCGAGCGAGTTGTATGTCAGAGACTGCGAGATCGAAGAACGGTCCCACGGAGAACCATTGACGGCACGATCATACGGGCTCGAAAGATCATCCGTATCGCCGTGATAATCCATCTGCGTATAGTTGTATCGCAGCGTTGTCGACAGCCTTTCCGTGATCGGAGCCGTTACGCGCAGGCTGAAGCCCTGGTCCTCGTAGCTGTAGTTGTCTTCATCATAGTCGTTTTCGTTCTTGAAGATATCGAAGCCAGCGGCCAGACGATAGCCGAGGAAATAAGGCTCCGTGAACGAAACATTGTAGGTCCGGCTGTCTTGGCCACGACCAGCAGCCAAGCGGATATACTGGCCGCGGCCGAGGAAGTTTTTCTCCTCGATCGAGGCTTCCACCAGGAAGCCGCCGCCACTGCCGGCCGCATAGCCCGCACCGATACCGAATGAGCCGGTCGACTGGTCCTGCACATCAACGACAATCACGACGCGGTCGCCCGCGCTGCCCGGCTGCGTGCTGATGTTGACGGCGGAGAAATAACCGAGAGCCTCAAGCCGGCGCTTGGCCGTCGCAACCATTTCCTGGTTGAACGCGTCGCCCTCGCTCACGTCGAATTCGCGACGGATGACATAGTCGCGCGTGCGGGTGTTACCACGGATTTCGATGCGCTCGATATAGGCGCGCTCGCCCTGATCGACGAGATAGTCGACAGCGATCGTCCGGTTGCCGAAATCGCGATTGCCGCGCGGAGTTACGCGAGCGAACGGATAACCCTGGGCCGCAACACGCTTGGAAATCGCGGAAATGCTTTCCTGAACGTCCTTGGCCTTGTAGACCGAGCCTTCGGAGGTCTGCACGAGACCCTTCAGTTCTTCAGCATTCACACCTTCGACGGTCGATTCAACATTGACCGGTCCGAAATCGTAGCGTTCGCCTTCTTCGACGGTGATCGTCACGGTGTATTCGTTGCTGGTTTCATCCAGGACCGCATC
This sequence comes from Hyphomicrobiales bacterium, assembly GCA_900474095.1. Taxonomy (GTDB): domain Bacteria; phylum Pseudomonadota; class Alphaproteobacteria; order Rhizobiales; family Rhizobiaceae; genus Pararhizobium. The sequence continues at coordinate 29,724 of UCOA01000033.1, forward strand.
AGAGGAAATGATCCGGAAATCCGCATAGCCGCGATTGTAGTAGAACTGGCGCAACAGCTCTTCGTCCGCGCGCAGCTTGTCGGCGTTGTAGACATCCTTACGGTTCAGGAAGGAAAAGATGCCCGATTCCTTCGTGGCGATCACCGCCTGAAGACGGCCGTCGCTGTAGGCATTATTGCCGACGAAGTTGATCTGCGTGATCTTCGTGCGATCACCTTCATTGATGACGAAAGCGAGATTGACGCGACCTTCCGCAATCGGAACGACCTGCGTCGTCACCGTGACGTCATTACGGCCAATGCCCGCATATGCATCCTTGATCGCCTGAATATCGGATTCCGCCGTCGCCTCGCTGTAGGGGCCGAGCGAACGCGTGCGAACGACAGCCTGCAGCTTGTCGTCCTTGATCTTACGGTTGCCGTTGAAAACGACCTGATTGACGAGCTGATTTTCGCTCACGGTAACGACAAGCGTGCCGCCGGAGACATTGACGCTGACGTCGGAGAAATAGCCGGTCGAATAGAGACGCTTCACGGAAGAATCGATATCAGCATTGCTGAAGCTCTTGCCGGGGACGATAGTGATGTTGGCGCGGACAGTTTCCGGGCTTACGCGGGTGGCGCCACGGACTTCAACGCGGCTGATCGTTGCGGCTTCTGCTACAGATGCACTTGCAAGCGTTACAATGCCAGTCCCCGATGCGACAATCCCAGTAGACAGCGCAATCGCCGACACCGCGTTCAAAAATCTTGAACCAGCTTTCATAAATCTTACCTTCTTCCCAATGCCCCGCAGCGAACTCGTACCGACTCCGGTCAGGGTTGCCGTTTTAACCGCTTTTCTCATACAAGCAAGGGAGCTCGTTAATTTCTGTTTACTTCAATTGAAACCGTGTCCTAACGGCCACTACGAAGTTGCTTTATCGTAAACAATTCCTTTCGATCAACCCTTTGAATTCACAATAAGGTCAACCGGCTCCCGAATGGCCCGCACCACCGGTGCATGCCCCAAAATCCTAGCCCAGAAGCAAGCTTATGTCGTTCCAGGTGGCGAAGACCATCAGCATCAAAACCATGGCAAAACCGATACGGAAAGCGATCTCCTGCATCCCCGGCCCCACAGGTTTTCCGCGGACGGCTTCCACCGCATAAAACATCAGATGCCCCCCATCAAGTACAGGAACGGGCATAAGATTGAGAAGTCCAATGGAAACTGAAAGCACCGCTGCCAGTTGCAGGACGGCGGCAACGCCGATCGTCGCCATCTGGCCAGAGGCCTGGGCAACCCGGATCGGCCCGCCGAGCTGGTCGGCCTTCATCCGGCCGGTAACGAGATTGGCCAGATAGTCGAACGTGCCGGTGACGATGTGCCAACTTTCAACGACGCCCTGCCCGACAGCCTCTATCGGGCCAAAGGTCTGCAGGCGAAAATTGCCTGTTTCCTGGTTCGTCAGGATACCGATGATGCCCAGTTCCATCTTGTTGCCGAACTGATCGGTGATCTCGGTGCGCTGTGGCACCATCGGCAGATCCAGCAATTCGCCCTTGCGCTGGATCTGAATGGTGATCGGCATTTCCGGGCGAACACTGACATATCGGCGCACGTCGTCGAAGGTCGTCACGGGCGTGCCGTCGATGGAAACGAGCAGGTCGCCCGGCATCACGCCGGCCTGGGCAGCTGCACTGTTTTCCTTGACTTCGGCAACTACGGGATCGGCCACGGGCTTGCCGTAGATGGAAAAAAGCACGGCAAAGATCGCGATGGCCAGGATGAAGTTGGCGATCGGGCCGGCGGCGACGGTGACAGCACGTTTCCACAGCTTTGCGCCAAGAAAGGTGCGACCGCGGTCGGCGGCGGAATATTGCTCGAGGCGACCATAGTCCGGAACGCTCGCCGCATCCTCGTCGCCGAAGAACTTGACGTAGCCACCGAGCGGAATGGCACAAACCTTCCAACGTGTCCCGTGTTTGTCGGTATAGCCGAGCAATTCCGGGCCGAAACCAACGGAGAAGGCGAGGATGCGGATACCGGACCACCTGCCAGCCAGGTAATGACCCATCTCGTGCACGAAGACGATCAGCGTCAGAACCAGCAAAAACGGCACGATATAGCCGAGAATAAAGTGAAGCATATCGGCCAGGTAAGCCATGTCATCCCTCAATCAGGTATGCGGCGCCATTCACGGCCCCAGCAGGATTGCCCCCATAGGCGCGTTTTGTCCACCGGCAGCCATAACTTGCACCAAGACAAATAAAAGCGCGGCAAAACAGGCAAAAACAAGTCCGTCGACACGGTCCATGACGCCGCCATGACCGGGAATGAGCCTGCTCGAATCCTTCACGCCGAACCGGCGCTTTATATAGGATTCAAACAGATCGCCGATCTGACTGGCAACAGACAGTGCGAGTGCCAGCAACGGAATGCGCACGTCGTCCAGCGAAAAATGGCTGAGGAAGACCGCGACGCCTGCAATCACACCGGAAACCGCGCCTCCGATCGCACCCGACCAGGTCTTTCCGGGTGAAATGCGCGGCGCCAGTTTCGGACCGCCGATCGCCCGACCTGTGAAATAGGCGAGAATATCCGTCGCCCACACGACGGCGAAAATGAAGATCATCGCGACCAGGCCGATATCACTTTCACCCCGGATTGCCGAGAGCGAGATCCCCGTAAGCCCGGAATAGACAATGCCGCCGGGCAGCCACCAGCTGCCGCCGCGCAGAAAGACCAAAATCGCGGCAATAGCGGCAAATGCCGCCAAGGCCAGCAAGGTCAGTTGCGCGTTATCAAACAGAATGAGAGCGGCGATAACGGCCTGCGAAAGCCAGCCGAAAGCGTTACCCTGGTAGTCGCGCTCAGCAAGACGGCTAATCGTCGACCATTCATAGTAAACGAGCAGCGCAATGGCGACAGAGAGCAATTGGAAGACGGTTCCACCGGCCCAGGTCGCGCCTAGGGTGACGACGGCCAGAATGATACCGGAAAAGATGCGCAGCCGCAGTTCTTTCTGCATCAGGAGCCAACTGCCAGCGTCGGCTGCGACAGTCCGCCAAAGCGGCGCTCCCGTCCGGCATAGGCCTTCAATGCGTCAAGGAAAACCTCGCGGCTGAAATCTGGCCAGAGTTCAGGAATGAACAGAAGTTCGGAATAGGCGGCCTGCCAGAGCAAGAAATTCGACAGCCGCTCCTCGCCACTGGTGCGCAGGATAAGGTCTGGATCCGGGATGCCGGCCGTATCGAGTTTGCTCGCAATGCGTTCCGGCGTGATCTGGTCGGCCGTCAGTCGCCCTTGCTCGACATCCATCGCCAGCGCTTGCATCGCGCGGGTCATCTCATCCCGCGAACCGTAGTTGAAGGCGATGACGAGCGTGATGCCGGTATTGCTGCGCGTCGTATCCTCGGCCTCGATCAGCAATGGCAGAATATCGCCGCGTAGATTGGTCTTGTCGCCGATCACCCGGATGCGAACGTTCTGCCGGTGCAGATCCGCCAGGTCGCGCCGGATGAAGGCTTTCAGCAATCCCATCAGGTCGGAGACCTCAGCCTCAGGCCGACTCCAGTTTTCGGACGAGAATGCAAACAGCGTCAGATAGCGGATACCCACCTCGCCGGCGGTCCGGACCGCCTCCCGGACGGCTTCGACACCCTTGCGATGCCCCATCGTGCGCGGAAGCCCGCGCGAATTGGCCCAACGGCCGTTGCCATCCATGATGATGGCAACGTGCGCGGGAACATTTCTAATCAATGGGTTTGACATCAGCAGCCCGAAAAACAGAGACTCGAAAAAGGGCAGTCTAGACCTGCATGATTTCCTTTTCCTTATCGGCGAGCAAGCGGTCGATGTCGGAAATCATCTCGTCGGTCATTTTCTGGACCTTTTCCGACTGGCTGCGGCTCACATCCTGGCCGATGTCCCCGTCTTTTTCGGCTTTTTTCAGGCCGTCCATGCCATCGCGACGAACGTTACGCACCGCGATCTTCGCCTTTTCGCTGTACTCGTGCGCAACCTTCACCAACGACTTGCGGCGCTCTTCGTTCAGCTCCGGCAAGGGGATGCGCAAATTCTGCCCGTCGACGATCGGATTGAGGCCGAGATTCGATTCGCGAATTGCACGATCGACTGCTCCGACCATCGACTTGTCCCAGATCGAAACACCGAGCATGCGCGCCTCCGGCACCGTGATGTTGGCAACCTGGTTCAGCGGAACGCGCGAACCATAGGCTTCAACCATGACCGGATCGAGCACATTGGCAGATGCACGGCCGGTGCGCAGTGACGCGATATCATGCTTGAAAGCAGCAATAGCGCCGTCCATGCGACGCTTCAGATCACTCAGGTCAATACCTTCACTCATGGATCAAACTCCCGTTTTGTCGCGGCAGCATTGCCACCGCCGCCCTGTACTGCTCAATTGTCTGTTACGATGGTGGCACGACCGCCGCCGGTCAAGATTTCTGCGAAACCGCCCTTCTCGTGGATTGAGAACACGATGATCGGAATGCTGTTTTCTCGCGCCAGTGCCACCGCTGCAACATCCATCACCGCCAGACCTTTTTCCAGAACTTCGCTGTGCGTCAAGCGGTCGAAACGCGTCGCGTTCAGATCTTTCTTCGGGTCGGCGGTGTAGATGCCGTCAACCTGCGTTCCCTTGAAGATCGCTTCCGCACCCATTTCCGCAGCACGCAGAGCCGCCGCAGAATCGGTGGTGAAGAACGGATTGCCGGTGCCGCCGGCAAAAATCACGACGCGGCCCAGCGAAAGATGGTAGAGCGTTGCGCGCTGCGAGAAACTTTCGCAGATTTCGGGCATGGCGATCGCCGAGAGCACGACTGTATCGATATCGAGCTTGCGCAAGGACGTCGCCAGGGCCAGGGCGTTGATCACCGTCGCCAGCATGCCCATATGGTCGCCGGTTACCCGGTCGCCGCCCTTGGACGCCACCGCGACGCCGCGAAAAATATTGCCGCCACCGACGACGACGCCGACTTCCACTCCCATCGCGCGCGCTTCGGCAATGTCCGAGGCAATCCGGTCGGCAACCGCGACATCGATGCCAAACCCCTGGTTTCCCATCAGCGCTTCGCCCGAAGCCTTCAGCAGTACGCGTTTAAAGAGAGGTTCGGCTGACATGGTCACTCCTGTCCAAGAAGGGCACACATGCGAGATGGTGCTTGAAATTGATCTTTCATCCCCGCGCGGCCGATATCACCCCGGATGATGATCTCCGAAGGAGCCTGCGCCAATGTGATGATGATGCCGGATACACGAAGGGCACCGCGTTGTCACGCGATGCCCCCCGGTTTTCCCAATCAGGATGAAGAAATCAACCCTTGGCGACGGCTGCCACTTCAGCGGCAAAGTCGGTTTCTTCCTTCTCGACGCCCTCGCCGAGCAGGAGGCGGGCCATGCCGGTGACTTCGATCGGCGCGCCGACGGTCTTCTCAGCTTCCTTGACGGCAGCTTCGACGGTAAGGTCGGGGTTCATCACGAAAGCCTGCGACAGCAGTGCAACTTCCTCGAAGAACTTGCGCATACGGCCATCGACCATCTTTTCGATGATGTTGTCCGGCTTGCCGGAAGCGCGCGACTGCTCGATGAAGATCGAGCGCTCGCGCTCGGCAACGGCCGGATCGACCTCTGTCGAACGGATCGCCAGCGGGTTGGTCGCGGCAATGTGCATGGCAACCTGACGGCCGATTGCGTTCAGGGCATCCTTGTCGCCGGTCGACTTCAGCGCGACGAGGACGCCGAGCTTGCCGAGGCCGTCCGCAACGGAGTTGTGAACGTAGGTGGCGACGACACCTTCTTCGACCGACAGCAAGGCGGAACGGCGCAGCGCCATGTTTTCGCCGATCGTGGCAATTGCATCGGTGATGCTTTCGGCAACGGACTTGCCGGTCGCCGGGTAGTTGGCAGCGGAAATCGCCTCAACCGAGCCATCGGTACCAACAGCGACGCCGGCAATACCACGAACCAGGTCCTGGAAGGCATCGTTGCGGGCAACGAAGTCGGTCTCGGAGTTGAGTTCGATGACGACGGCCTTGGTGCCGCTGGTGGCAATGCCGATCAGGCCTTCGGCGGCTGCACGGCCGGACTTCTTGTCGGCCTTGGCAATGCCCTTGGCGCGCAGCCAGTCGATCGCGGCTTCCATGTCACCATTGGTTTCGCCGAGTGCCTTCTTGCAATCCATCATGCCTGCGCCGGTCTTTTCGCGCAGTTCCTTCACCATTGCTGCAGTAATGCTCATCTTTTTTGCCTCTTCGTTTGTTCGGCTGGTCCGCAAGCCAGAGAGCCGGCGCGATACCAGGAGGATGTGGCAGGGCATGACCCCTGAATGTGACATCGTGATGAAAGGCTTCATCGCGACGATAGGCATCGTAAAAACCGGTGTCCGTGGGGATTGGCCCGATGCAAAAAGAACAAGGCCGTTCACTTCTTCAGTCGTAAACGGCCTTGTCCTGATTTTATCTAGAGGAGCGGCGGGGAAACCCCGCCATCCAGCCCGATCAGGCTTCGGCGGATTCTTCCAGAGCCGGCTCGATCGGCAGCTCGGCAGAGGCGCCGAGGTCGCGACCGGACGAGCTCTGCTGACGGGCGATGCCGTCAAGAGCAGCGCGGGAGATCAGATCGCAATAGAGCGAGATCGCACGCGAAGCGTCGTCGTTGCCGGGGATCGGGAAATCGATCTGGTCCGGATCGCAGTTCGAATCGATGATCGCGACGACCGGGATGCCAAGACGCTTGGCTTCGTCGATGGCGATCGATTCCTTGTTGGTGTCGATGATGAACATCAGGTCCGGTACACCGCCCATATCGCGAATACCGCCGAGAGCGCGGTTCAACTTTTCGCGTTCGCGCTCAAGGTTCAGACGTTCCTTCTTGGTGAAGCCCGAGGCTTCCGAGCTAAGGATTTCGTCGAGCTTGCGCAGGCGCTGGATCGAGTTCGAAATCGTCTTCCAGTTGGTCATCATGCCGCCGAGCCAGCGGGCGTTGACGTAATACTGGGCCGAGCGCTTGGCAGCGTCAGCGATGATCTCGGACGCCTGGCGCTTGGTGCCGACGAACAGAACGCGGCCGCCCTTGGCAACCGTGTCGCTGACGACCTGCAGGGCACGCGACAGCATCGGCACGGTCTGTGCAAGATCGATGATGTGAACGTTCGAGCGATCGCCGAAGATGTACGGCTTCATTTTCGGGTTCCAGCGATGAGTCTGGTGACCGAAGTGAACACCAGCTTCCAGAAGCTGGCGCATGCTGAAATCAGGCAATGCCATGCCTTTTTCTCCTTTTCCGGTTGAACCTCCGCAAGGCAAACAGCACCTTCTTCGAAGGCGCCACCGGGTGGAACTGCCCGGATTTCTCCCGGACGGCCCCAAACCTTACGTGTGGAATGCGGTGCCCTTACCCCCTGTCGCCCGATAAAGCAAGGGCGAAGGCATAAAATATCGAGCGCGGCGCGTCAGGCTTCTACTTGCAATCGCCCTGTTTGAAGACTTCCAAGTCGGCAAGCTTGCCGGTCAAGACGAAGTCGCCATAGTCCATCGTCAGATCCCGGGTTATGCCGTTTTCATAGAGCTTGAACTCCATGCGGTAGATCGGCAGCGCGTCACCGGTCATGTCGTCGTTGAAATAGGAGATAGTCACCGGCCAATAGGGCTTGGAAGCCATGGCGCCGGCTTTTCCGGCGTCGCTATCACCGGCAACCGGGTTGCGCTGCTTGCCGACCATCGTCGTCGTGATCAGCGTCTTATCGCCGGAATCGGAGCCGTCGAAGATGCGGGATTCGAACAACGCCTCCCCCTTCTGGGCGCGATCTATGACCTCCAGCATGTGCTCGGTCGGAAACAGGCTCTGGGCAAGATCGACCTGGCGCTTGTCCGGCGAGGTCAGATCCACCTTCACGCCTTGCTCGGCCTCATGGGCGGAACCGCGCACTTCCTTGTCCAGCTTTTCATCGGTGAAGGAACGCGTCAGGAAGCGGAAATTGCCGTTCTTCAGGTCCTCGTAGGTGGTTGTCTGCTGATCAGTCAGCCTGACCTCCTCGCCGGTATCGACCTTGGTGACGAAGCGGAAACTGACGGTATATCCCTCACAGGCGGAGCCATTGAATTCGTATACCATCCGGCCGTACATTCCGGAAATTCCGGAGCGCTCGGATGCGTCTTTCAGTTCCAGATCGTACACGGCACGGTGAGGCACCAGGATATTGGCGGAAGCTGCAGAAGCGCCGCCGACCGTCACGCCTGAGAAACACGCCCATGCCAGAATGACAGAGGCAAAGCCTGAACGAAACATCCGTTTCCTCCTGTTGGACTCGCCGCCGATGCTATAAGAACACATCCGGCGAAAGCGAGGCATAGATGATCGCGAAGCGGTATTTCATCACTTCATGAATCACGCTTTGCATGCAGCATTTGGTAACAAAACACAACAATGACGGAGCTATCCATGTCCGCAGAGTCCGCAGAAATCGAAGCACGCATCAAGGAACTGGGAATCATCCTGCCGCAGGCCGCGGCTCCTGCCGCCAACTATGTTCCCTTCGTCATCAGTGGGTCGCATCTCTATATCTCAGGCCAGTTGCCGATGGAAAACGGCAAGATTGTCATCACTGGGCATCTTGGTGACGGTGTCGATGTCGCGACAGGCCAGCGCGCAGCCGAACTCTGCGCCATCAACATTCTCGCTCAGGCCAAGGCAGCACTCGGCGGCGATCTTTCGCGCATCCGCCGCGTCCTCAAGCTCAACGGCTTCGTCGCGTCCAAGCCGACCTTTATCGAACAGCATCTGGTCATCAATGGGGCGTCCAACCTGATCGCCAAGGTTCTCGGCGACGCGGGTATCCATGCTCGCGCCGCGGTCGGCATGGCCGCCCTACCCTTCAATGCCGCCGTCGAAATCGACGCCGTCATCGAAATTGCCTAACGGAATCACATCTCCATGAAAGACCTTACCTGGCTGACGGCGCAGCCGGTCGCGCATCGCGGCTATCACGATATGAACTATGCCATCTGGGAAAACACGCTGTCGGCCTTTTCCCGGGCGGTGGAGCACGGCTTCGCCATCGAATGCGACCTGCAATATACGGCAGACAGCGTGCCCGTCATTTTCCATGATGACGACATGCAGCGCTTGTGCGGCATCAAGGGCGATATCCGCGAAAAAACCGCCGGCGAACTCGGACTGGTCGCCATCGGCGGCACCGCCGACAAAGTGCCGACCCTCGGCCAGCTTCTGAGATTGGTAAAGGGACGGGTACCGCTGATCCTCGAACTCAAGGGCCGCAAGGGCGACGACGAGGGCTTTGCCGACGCGGTGTTGGAAACGCTGGAGGGCTACGAAGGCCATGTCGCACTGATGAGCTTCGATCATTGGCTGCTGAAGGACCTAAAGGCCCTAGACCCACGCTACCCGCTGGGTCTGACGGCGGGTGGCAATCAACCGGAGTCCTTCTTCATTCACGAAGAAGCGATGCAGCTCGGTCTTGATTTCATTTCCTATTTCTATGGAGATTTGCCAAATTCGTTCATCACCAAGGAGCGCTCCCTTGGCCGACCGATTCTAACCTGGACTGTGAGGGACCAGGCTGGCGCGGATCACACCTTCAACCATGCCGATCAGATGACGTTCGAAGGCTTTGATCCGAACGAAAGGCTTACCGCTTAGAGAATGACAGGCGAAGTCAAAATCCGCCTCGAAACGTCCTTTCAGGATATTTCGAAGGCGAGCTGGGACGGATTGGCAGGGGCCGCCAAGGGACAGCCTGGCGGCCTCTACAATCCCTTCATTTCTCATGCCTATCTATCGTCGCTGGAGCAATCCGGTTCGGCAACCGCGGATACCGGATGGCTTGGCCAGCATCTGTTGATGGAGGGGAGCGACGGCAGTGTGGCAGGCGGCCTCATCTGCTATCTGAAAAACCACAGCCAGGGCGAATATGTCTTCGATCATGGTTGGGCCGATGCGCTTGAGCGGGCCGGCGGGCGCTACTATCCAAAATTGCAATGCTCGGTCCCCTTCACGCCGGCGGCTGGTCCGCGGCTCCTGAGTGCGGCGGATGCCGATACCGGCGCAGTTCGCGAGTCACTTGTGGCCGGACTGCAGGAACTGGTGCGGCGCCACAAGGTGTCGTCTGCGCATGTGACCTTCGTGCCGGAAGAGGAAATACCGACATTCGAGGACGCCGGTTTCCTGCACCGGACCGACCAGCAGTTTCATTTCGTCAACGATGGCTACGCTTCCCATAACGATTTCCTTGAAACGCTCGCTTCCCGGAAACGCAAGGCACTGAAGAAGGAGCGCCGGACAGCGCTTGAACATGGCATCAGCATCGACTGGCTGACCGGCAAGGACCTGACCGAAAGCATCTGGGACCAGTTCTTCGCTTTCTACATGGATACCGGCAGCCGCAAGTGGGGCCGGCCCTATCTCACCCGCAAATTCTATTCGTTGATCGGCGAGCGTATGGCGGACGACATCCTGCTCGTCATGGCCAAGCGCGACGGCCGCTATATAGCCGGCGCGATCAATTTCATCGGCAGCGACGCGCTTTACGGCCGCCACTGGGGTGCCATCGAAGACCATCCGTTCCTGCATTTCGAGGTCTGCTACCACCAGGCGATCGATTTCGCGCTTTCCAAAGGGCTGAAGCGCGTAGAGGCAGGCGCCCAAGGCGAACACAAGCTGGCACGCGGCTACCTGCCGGTGACGACGCATTCGGCGCATTTCATTGCACATCCGGGACTGAAGCGAGCTGTCGCGGATTATCTCGAGCGCGAGCGGCGGGAAGTCGAGCAGATCGGCGACATCCTTGCCGATCACAGCCCTTTCCGCAAAGGTATGCGGCAGGAAATGGACGACTGAACACGCTACGCTTTTGAAGAGACACTCAGGAGGAACATTCAAGATGACCAGCGGCGCCTATGACAGTAGCAATATCTTCGGCAAGATCCTGCGCGGCGAAATTCCCGCGCAGAAGGTCTATGAAGATGACAACACCCTCGTCATCATGGATGTCATGCCACAGGCGGAAGGCCACATCCTGGTCATCCCGAAGACGGCATCCCGCAACATTCTCGACGCCGATCCGGCAACGCTTGGTCCCTTGATTGCCGTCGTCCAGAAGATCGCGATCGCGGCGCAGGAGGCCTTCGAGGCCGACGGCGTGACGATCATGCAGTTCAATGAAGCGCCTGCGGGCCAATCGGTGTTTCACCTGCATTTCCACGTCATTCCTCGTCGTGAGGGCGTACCGTTGCGGCCCCATTCCGGCGCCATGGAAGACGGCGCGGTTCTTGCGGCAAACGCTGCGAAAATCAAGGAAGCCCTTGCAGGCTACAGCGCCGCGCGTCAAACCTGACGCGCAAAGGACGCTGTAGCGCTTTGAAACCGCTGCATAATTTTGTCCTTCATCGATTCCGATCTAAGGAATTATGCAGTAAGGCTTCTCAGAACCCCAGCGCGTACAGTCCCACGGCCAGGACGCCGATGGCCGTGGCGATACCGATCGCGGGTTTCTGTCTGGCGATGAAAAAGGCCACCGCGCCCGCGGCGACCGCCCCGAGACGTAGCCAGAGCGGCGACTGTTCGAGCACGCCTGTCGGGTAGAGAATGAGTTTAGCGATGACCGCCGCCACCAGCGCCGTCGCAACCGCCCTCACCCAGTTCAATGCTTCGGAATCCTCCTGCAGCCGATTGCCCGCCAGGACACCCAGCCAGCGCCAGATATCCGTCGCGAGCCAGCCTGCGATCGCTATGAACACGTAAGCCCACCAGCCTTCAAGAACGGTCATGCGCGGACCTCCTTGCGTTGACGCCAGCCGCGCTCAGCGAGCCAGGCAGCCGTCCCACCGCCGACGCCCGCCAGCAGGATGTCGAACTCCGGTGCGAGCCAGTAGAACACCGGACCGGCGATGAGACCGACGACGAGGGCGACATAGATCACGGGATGGCGGGCAGAATTCCAGATCGAAACAAGAAAATAGACGGGCGTCAGAAAGAACAGGCAGCCCGCTACAAGCGGCGGAAACTCCGCCACGAAGCGGTATACGACGGCCACCAGCACCATATTGGTCAGCACGAGCGTGATACCGAACCCGGCGAAAAACACGATCCGCCGCTCGCGCGGCACCGATTGCACCCGCTCCATCGCGAAAACCCATGCGGTGATCGCGACGAAATGCGAGAGGAACAGCAGGAGCCAGGTGGGCGTCTTCTCCGTGCGGATTTCCGGCACGAGGGCCGCCACCATCGGCATCAGCCGGATGGAGGACAGTGTTACCGCTATAAATGCTGTCAGGACGTTGGCGCCGCCGAGGATCGACGTGACCAGGATGACCTTGGCGGGCAGTGCCCAGACGGCGCCGACCATGAACACCACCTGCTCGACCGGGACGCCAGCCTGCGCGGTAAAGGCGCAAAAGCCGACGAAGGACAGCATCAGGATGGATGCCGGCAGGCTGAAAATGCCCATCATGCCGGTCAGGAACCAATGCCGGGCAGAGCCGGCCATCTCGCCATTTTCCATCAAAACATCCGCTGGTTCATGTCATAAAAAAACAGTGCCGGACCATTCCGCCCGGCACTGTGTCTCTATGTTACCGCCGCTTACTTCTTGCGCGGCACCTTCGGTACCGTGCGTCCCTTGCGGGGCGCTGCCGGAGCGACGGCGTCTCCCGGCTCCTCGGTTTTGGCAGCAGCCTTAACAGCCTTCTTCGGCTTCGCGCTGCCTTCCGGATCAGCACCGACAGTTTCCATTTCCTTCGGCTTTGCCGTCTTGGAAGACTTCCGTACCGGCGCGACGACCTCCGCCTTCGGCTTGATCCGCGCTGTTTCCGGAACAGAATCGAGGATCAAACCCTTGGTGCCATCGGCCTTCACGCCGACAGTCACCTTGACGACACCACCCTTCTTCAGCTTGCCGAAGAGGATTTCGTCGGCCAGCGGCTTCTTGACGCTTTCCTGAATGACGCGCGCCAGCGGCCGCGCGCCCATCTTCTCGTCGTATCCTTTGTCGGCCAGCCAAGCGATCGCGTCCGGATGCAGGTCGAAGGTAACGTTGCGTTCGGCAAGTTGCGTTTCGAGCTGCATGACGAACTTCTGCACCACCTGGTGGATGACCGGCGTCGGCAGCGAGCCGAACGGGATCACCGCATCGAGACGGTTGCGGAATTCCGGCGTGAACAGCCGGTTCAGCGCCTCGATGTCCTCGCCTTCGCGCTTCGAGGAGCCGAAGCCGATCGCCGACTTGGCCATGTCCGACGCACCTGCATTCGTCGTCATGATCAGGATGACGTTGCGGAAGTCGATCTTCTTGCCGTTGTGATCCGTCAACGAGCCATGATCCATGACCTGTAGCAGGATGTTGAACAGATCCGGGTGGGCCTTCTCGATTTCGTCGAGCAGCAGCACCGAATGCGGGTGCTGGTCGATGCTGTCTGTCAAAAGCCCGCCCTGGTCGAAGCCGACATAGCCGGGAGGCGCGCCAAGCAGACGCGAGACCGTATGGCGCTCCATATATTCCGACATGTCGAAACGAATCAGTTCCACGCCGAGCGAGACTGCCAGTTGCTTTGCGACTTCCGTCTTGCCGACGCCGGTCGGACCGGAGAAGACATAGGAGCCGATCGGCTTGTTCGGTTCGCGAAGGCCGGCGCGCGCCAGTTTGATCGCCGACGCCAAAGCTTCGATCGCCAGGTCCTGACCGTAGACGACCGAGCGCAGTTCCTTTTCCAGATTGGCGAGGACGGTCTCGTCATCCTTGGAAACGGTCTTGGGCGGAATACGGGCCATCGTCGCGATCGTCGCTTCGATCTCCTTCTCGGTGATCAGCTTGCGCCGCTTGTTCTGCGGCAGCAACATCTGCGCGGCACCCGTCTCGTCGATCACGTCGATCGCCTTGTCCGGCAGCTTGCGGTCGTTGATGTAGCGGGCCGAAAGCTCGACGGCTGACTTGATTGCCTCGTTCGAGTATTTCAGCTTGTGATAATTCTCAAAATACGGCTTCAGGCCCTTCATGATCTCGATAGTATCGGGGATCGTGGGTTCGTTGACATCGATCTTCTGGAAGCGACGGACAAGTGCCCGGTCCTTCTCGAAGAATTGACGATACTCCTTGTAGGTGGTCGAACCGATGCAGCGGATAGACCCGGAGGACAGAGCCGGCTTCAACAGGTTGGAGGCGTCCATGGCGCCGCCCGAGGTCGCCCCGGCGCCGATCACTGTGTGAATCTCGTCGATGAACAGCACAGCTCCGGGATAGTCTTCCAGTTCTTTGACGACCTGCTTCAGGCGCTCTTCGAAGTCACCACGATAGCGTGTGCCGGCCAAGAGCGTGCCCATGTCGAGCGAAAAGATCGTCGCGTCCTGCAATGCTTCCGGCACCTTCTTCTCGACGATGCGCTTGGCGAGCCCCTCGGCGATGGCCGTCTTGCCGACGCCGGGGTCGCCGACATAGAGCGGGTTGTTCTTCGAACGGCGGCACAGGATTTGGATCGTGCGATTGACTTCCGAATGGCGACCGATGAGCGGATCGATCTTGCCGCCCTTGGCCTTCTCATTCAGGTTGATACAATAGGCTGTCAGTGCATCCTGCTGTTTCTTCGGTCCAGCTTCGTCCTGCTCACGCGAAGGCTTCTGCTCGGATTCCGACTCATCGGCACCGCGCGGGGTCCGTGTCTCTGACGAGCCAGGCCGCTTGCCGATGCCGTGCGAAATGAAATTGACCGCGTCGTAACGGGTCATCTCCTGCTCCTGCAGGAAATAGGCGGCATGGCTCTCTCGCTCGGCGAAGATCGCAACGAGGACGTTGGCCCCCGTCACTTCCTCGCGACCCGACGATTGAACGTGAATGACCGCCCGCTGGATAACGCGCTGAAAACCCGCCGTCGGTTTGGAATCCTCGTCATACCCCGTGACCAGGTTGCCGAGCTCATTGTCGACATAGTCTGATACCGTCTTGCGAAGGCTGTCGAGATTGACGTTGCACGCGCCCATGACCGCCGACGCATCGGCATCGTCGATCAGTGCCAGCAGCAGGTGCTCCAGCGTGGCATATTCGTGATGGCGCTCATTGGCCAGCGTCAGAGCCTGGTGCAGCGCCTTTTCGAGGCTGGTTGAAAATGTTGGCACGTCAGTTCCTCATTTCTTTTCCATGACGCATTGCAGCGGGTGCTGATGCTGGCGGGCGAAATCCATTACTTGCGTCACTTTGGTTTCGGCAACTTCGTACGTGAAGACCCCGCATTCACCCACACCGTGATTGTGAACGTGCAGCATTATCAACGTCGCCGCCTCGCGGTCCTTCTGGAAAAAACGCTCCAGGATATGGATCACGAATTCCATCGGTGTGTAGTCGTCGTTCAAAAGCAGTACGCGGTACAGGCTTGGCTTCTTGGTCTTCGGCTTTGTCCGAGTGATGACAGACGTGCCGCGGTTGGCATTGCCCCCATCCCCGTCGCTGTCTTTTTGCATCCGGACCGGCATGGCGATCATTCTACTTCATTCCCTTGTCCAGCCGCAAATGCTTGGGAGGTATTCACGGCCTGCTTGTGACACATAATCTAGTGGTTCTTTTCCGGATTTTAAGGCTGTTCTCCTGCACTGCAATCATATTTGCGTCATGGAGCACAAGATTGACCAACTTTCTTGGGCTGCCAATCGGCGAGATCCCATGCAGGCAACAAAAAACCGGCCGCGGGTGCGCGCGGCCGGTTTTCAGAATTTGATGTGTGACCCGAAGGCCTTAAGCTGCGGCAGCGGTAGCCGACTTGACGGCAGCCGTCGCCTTGGCGACCGGTGCTTCGTACGGCTTGTAGGCGTCCTTGGCGAGATCGGCGTACATTTCGCCAATTTTCGTGGCTTCGGCGATATAGCCTTCGTAAGCAGACTTGACGTAGCTGGTCTGCAGTTCGAAAGCAGCTTCGACGCTCTTCACGGTGGTGATCTTCTCGACGTGAGCAACGCTGTCTTCAAACGCCTTCTTGGAATAGTCGGCGGCTTCGGTGGCGATCGCCTGGAAAGCCTTTGTCAACGCTGCATAGCTCTTCAACATCGTATCCATCGTTTCTTTGCTTTTCTTGTTTGCATCTTCGAAATTGAACATCAGGCTGCTCCTCTTTTTGACGCCTTACAACGATACCACTTTATGTGCACTGCACAATAAAGTCAATGTATACGTGCAATGCAATAAAACACTGTTATTGCAACAGCTTGATGAAAAACAGCGGAAGTGGAGCACTTTGTGGAAAAAATAAATAAAAGAATGAATAAAAGTATGACTTTACGAAAAAACCCGGCTGAATATTAGGGCCGGGTCTAAAAGGAAAAACTCAACTGTAACGAGCAGTCAGAGGTCGATGTCGAGAATGGCCATCGAAAAGTTGTAGGACAGCTCGCCATCTTCCTCATCGCGGAAGACAACGCCCAGAAACTCATCGCCGAGGTAGACTTCGGCGGATTCGTCCTTTTTCGGACGCGCCTTGATGACCATCGACTGGTTGAAAGTACGCTTGAAATAGGCTTCGAGCTTTCTGATTTCTTCGGGATTCAAGTCTTTTCTCCATGGCGGGTTTGATTTGCGCCGCTTCTTGCACGCGGCCTCAAGCGGTGTAAACCCCTTGTCTCCACCGCCAGCCGACAATCCGCTGCAAATCAGATCTCGAAGGAAACGAGCAACTGGTCCATCGAGCGCGACGGCTCGGAGCAACCGGCCTCGCCCACGACACGCGCCGGAACGCCGGCCACAGTGGTTTTCGCAGGAACTTCCTTGAGCACGACCGAGCCCGCTGCAACACGCGAGCAATTGCCGATGTGAATATTGCCGAGGATTTTCGCGCCGGCGCCGATCAGCACGCCGTTGCCGATCTTCGGATGCCGATCGCTGCCCTCTTTGCCAGTGCCGCCAAGCGTCACGCCATGAAGGATCGAGACGTTGTCACCGACCACTGCCGTCTCGCCGACCACAAGGCCCGTTGCGTGATCAAGGAAGATGCCCTTGCCTATGCGCGCCGCCGGATTGATGTCCGTCTGGAAGACCGAGGAAGACCGGCTTTGCAGGTAGAGGGCAAAATCGCGGCGGCCCCGGTTCAGCAGCCAATGCGCCAACCGGTGGGTCTGGATCGCATGGAAGCCCTTGAAATAGAGGATCGCCTCCAGGAACCGCGTGCAGGCCGGATCACGGTCGTAGACGGCCTGGATATCGACGCGCAGGATGGCGCCCCATTCCGGCCAGTCCTCCAGCATCTCGGCGAAAGTCTGGCGCAGAAGGTTGGCTTGGAGATCGGGGTGATCGAGGCGCTCGCAGATGCGATAGATGACGCTGTCTTCCAGCGAACGCTGATTGATGATGGTTGAATAGAGAAACGCCGCAAGCAACGGGTCCTGCTGGGCGGCGACACGCGCCTCCTCCTGCAGGCTGTCCCAGATCGGGTCCATGATCTTCACGGTCCCGGTCGGGCGTATGTCATTTCTGGCGACCATCGCCGCTCTCCTTCATAGTCCGTCGTCGGACAGGTATAGGCCAAATCGAACCGGATATAAATGGCTGGTCCGAAAATCAGCGCTAAAACGCTCCGGATGCTTCACGCTGGCCCGACCCTTGCCAAAAACTCGAGCGCGGCCTTCTTGAAGACCCGGTCGCCCACGGCAAGCATATGATCCCGGCCGGGGATATCCAGAGCCAGGGCGTGCGGTATGAGCGTGGCAAGTTCTTGCGGCGAGCCGGCGATATCGTCTTTCGTACCCACGGCAACGAGCACCGGCACATCGATCCGACCCACGTCGTCGACGGATAGAAGGTCGCGGGAGGTCGAGATGCAGGCCGCAAGCGCCTGGCGGTCGCTCTTTGTCTGGTCCGCAAAGGCGCGGAACATCCGGCCGCGATCATGGGTCACCACATCGAGGGACGGCGCTGTGAGAGCGTCTGCGATCGGATCCCATTCCCCGACGCCGGTCACCATGCCGATGCCAAGCCCACCGAGAATGAGGGAGCGGACACGATGGGGATTGGCGAGCGTTAGAAAGGCGGAGATGCGGGCACCCATGGAGTAGCCCATCACGTGCGCCTCGGCGATGCCGAGATGGTCAAGCAGCGCGATCGCATCACCGCCCATTGCCGGTGGATGGTAGACCGTCGGATCATGGGGCTTGTCGCTGGCACCATGGCCGCGGTTGTCGAGTGCGATCACACGATATCCGGCATCGCCAAGCGTCTTCAGCCAACCCGGATAAACCCAGTTCACGTTGGCGCTGGACGCAAAACCATGAATCAGCAGGATCGGATCGCCCGACGGGTCGCCCTCGTCGAAGTAGGCAATCTTCAGCCCGTCATGTAAAAATGTCGAAAAAGGCGGCGGATTCAAATCCATGGGAACGTCCTGTTTTTGCCGAACCTATGATACCGGCATGGCCGGGAAAACCCCGCCGCGGCAAAAAAACGCCCGGGCGCGGCATCTTTGCCGCTACACTTTTTGCGCAAAGCTTTCTATGGTGCCGCCGAATTCGACTATTCTTCCAGACGACGCAAGTGGAGCACTACATGGCCGGGCACGGTATTCCTCACTTTCAGAACGACGGCGGCCACGCAGTGATCGAGATCGGCGTAAAGGAATTCATGTGCACAGGCGCCTCCGTGCCCTTTGACCATCCCCACATCTACATCGACATGGGCGACGACAACGAGAAAGTCTGCTCCTACTGCTCGACGCTCTATCGCTACAATTCCAGCCTTCATGCCGACCAGACGGTGCCGGACGGCTGCACCTTCAATGCGAAGGCCGCCTGAGCCCATTCGACGAAAGTTTCGTCCATGACACGATACGGGCCGGTCGCGATCGTAGGAGCCGGCATCTCAGGTCTCACGGCCGCCTTGTGTTTTGCGCGCAAGGGCATCGCCAGCGATATCTTCGAGCAGACTTCGGCCCTGAGCGAAACGGGCGCAGGATTGCAACTCTCCCCCAACGCCACCCGCGTTTTAACGAAACTCGGCCTTGCCCCGCAATTGGAGCAGATCTGGAGCGAACCGTCGGCAATCTGCCTTGTCAGCGGGACCTCGCTTCGACCGATCGCTTCGGTCCCTTCCGGAGCCTTCGCGCGCGATCGGTGGAAATCCCCCTACGGCGTCCTGCATAGGGCCGACCTTCAGAGGGTATTGCTTGCCGCTGTCGAAGCCGAGCCATTGTGCCGCCTGCATCTCGGCGCGCGGATGGACGACGCATCGCGCGGCGCCCTGGCAAGAGTCATGGGCAAAGAACCTGGCCTCGTTGTCGGCGCCGACGGCGTCTGGTCCAAGGTCAGGAACTGCGTCCAGGGATCTGGAAAAGCACGGTTTTCCGGAAATGTCGCATGGCGGTTGACGCTCGATGAGGCAAGTGCCCCCGCCATGTTCGATGCAAGCAACGTAACAGCATTTCTCAGCGGAGGTTCGCACCTAGTCGTCTATCCGTTGCCGCGATTGCGCAGATTCAATGTGATCGCGATTGTCAGCGGACGCGATCCGAATGGGACGCCAGGTCGCACCCTGCCCCATGGCGAGGCGCGAAAACAGCTGCTGGCCGCTTTTTCCGGCTGGCATCCCGAGATTGTCGATATGCTGCGGAAAGCACCTGAGCCGACGGTCTGGCCGCTTTACGAGGTCAGCGACGGTGCCTGGCATCAAGGCGAGGAAACGGTTCTGATCGGTGACGCCGCCCATGCGATGATGCCGTTCGCCGCCCAAGGCGCGGCGATGGCCATCGAAGACGCCTTCGAACTTGCAGCCTTTGCCGCCGGGAGAGAGCCCCTCGCCGCTTTCGCGGATCACCGGAAGCGCAGAATCGCCCGGGTGCGTTCGCGTGGTGCGTTCAATCGCTTTGCCTATCACGCCCGCGGTCCGGTCAAGCTCGGGCGTGATCTGGTTCTGTCGATGCGGCGGCCAGAGAGCCTGGCCGCCGATTTCGACTGGCTCTATGGATACGAGCCGCGCGACTGAAGTTCAGGCGGCTTTTGCCGCTGCGAGACCGGCCTCGATATCCTTGCGGATGTCCGCCACGTCTTCCAGCCCGATCTGCAGGCGAAGAACAGGGCCTTCGCTCGGCGCCGTGCAGATCCTGCGGTCGGAAAGTCCGACATGGAGAGCAAGGCTTTCGAAGCCGCCCCAGGAATAACCAAGCCCAAACAGTGACAGGGCGTCGAGGAAGGCATGTGCCTTCGGCTTGAACCGATCCTTGCTCCCGGCTTTCAGAACGAAGGAGAAGATACCGCTGGAGCCCGCAAAATCCCGCTTCCAGAGCTCATGGCCCGGGAAACTCGGCAGCGCTGGATGCAGGACACGCGCAACGTCCTCGCGCTCTTCCAGCCAGCGGGCGATGTTCAGCGCGCTTTCCTGATGCCGGTCGAGACGCACGCCCATGGTGCGCAGGCCGCGCAGGATCTGGTAGCTGTCATCAGGAGAGGCGCAGATGCCGAGCGTGATATTGGCTTCCTTGAGCTGCTCCCAATGGGCGGCATTGGCCGATGCCGTGCCAAGCAGAATATCGGAATGACCCGAAGGATACTTGGTCGATGCATGGATCGAGATGTCGACGCCGTGGTCGAGCGGCTTGAAATAAAGCGGCGTCGCCCAGGTGTTGTCCATGGTGACAACGCAGCCGTGACGATGGGCTATGGCCGAAATCGCGCTGATATCCTGCATTTCGAATGTGTTCGAGCCCGGCGCTTCCGTGTGCACGAGTTTCGTGTTCCGCCTGATCAGGCTTTCGATGCCGGTGCCGATCATCGGATCGTAGTATTCAACGCTGACCCCTAGCCTCTTCAGCATCGTGTCGCAGAAATGGCGGGTCGGGAAGTAGACCGAATCAACGATCAGCGCGTGATCGCCGGCCGACAGGAAGGCCAGGAACGGAACCGTAACGGCGGCAAGACCGGACGGAACGAGGATCGTGCCGGCCGAGCCTTCCAATGCGTCGATCGCCTCGCACAGTGCATCGGTGGTCGGCGTCCCGCGCGTGCCATACGTATATTTCTGCGCGCGGGTCTCCATGGTCCTTGCGTTGGGAAACAGCACAGTCGAGGCATGCACCACGGGCGGATTTACGAAGCCATGGTAGTCCGAGGGGTCGTTGCCGATATGGGCAAGCCGGGTGTTCGGCCCCGCATCGGCGAGAAAACTCTTCTTGTCGTTCATGGGAGAATCCGTTTGAGGTCTATCGTGTTGCCGCACTTGTCGGCCCGCTCTCCGGATGGGTCAAGAGACTTCGCCGAGAACGGCCTGTCCAGTTGATGAAAAAATCGATTCTGATGTCGAAAATTTCGATTCTGGCGGTTTTTTATACAAAAAAATGCTTTCAACAGCTAAAAATTGCCCAAAGATGCGGCTCCAGCGGTGATTCTGCGAGTGTGACCGAGAAAAACGGCAACGTGTCCTTGACCCTGCGCGGTTTTGGGAATGAGATAGAGAACTCGCGCCAGGAGGGTGGCGGGGGCCGTGCTTTGCGCTCGACTGCGAGCAGCGGGTATGGACAAGAACAAAGACAACAGAAAAAGGTTCTAAAAATGGCAAAAAGAATTCTGACAGCGCTTGTCGGCGCTGCCGTCATGGGCATTGGCGCCCAGGCCGCGTCGGCAACGACGCTTGACGACGTCAAGGCAAAGGGCTTCCTGCAGTGCGGCGTCAACACCGGCCTGACCGGCTTTGCGTCCCCTGACGCATCCGGCAACTGGAGCGGTTTCGACGTCGATTACTGCAAGGCCATTGCCGCCGCCATTTTCGGCGATGCGACCAAGGTGAAATACACCCCGACCTCCGCCAAGGATCGTTTCCCGGCGCTTCAGTCGGGCGAAGTGGACGTGCTTGCGCGTAACACGACCTGGACAATCAACCGCGATACCGCGCTCGGCTTCAACTTCCGCGCGGTCAACTACTACGACGGCCAGGGCTTCATGGTCCGCAAGTCGCTGAACGTGAAATCGGCTCTCGAGCTTTCCGGCGCAGCCGTCTGCGTCCAGACCGGCACCACGACCGAGCTGAACCTTGCCGACTACTTCAAGGCCAACAACCTGCAGTACAACCCGGTGGTCTTCGAAAAGCTCGACGAAGTGAACGCTGCCTATGACGCTGGCCGTTGCGACGTCTACACAACCGACCAGTCGGGCCTCTATTCGCTGCGCCTGACGCTTGCTGCCCCGGACGATCACATGATCCTGCCGGAAATCATTTCCAAGGAGCCGCTCGGCCCGGCCGTTCGCCAGGGCGACGACCAGTGGTTCGACATCGTCAGCTGGGTGCACTATGCTCTGATCAATGCTGAAGATTTCGGCATCACCCAGGCCAACGTCGAAGAGATGAAGAAGTCCCCGAACCCGGACATCCAGCGCTTCCTGGGCGTTGAAGCCGACACCAAGATCGGTACCGATCTCGGTCTCGAAAACGACTGGGCCGTAAAGGTCATCAAGGGCATTGGCAACTACGGCGAAATCTTCGACCGCAACATCGGCACCGGCAGCCCGCTCAAGATCGAGCGTGGCCTGAACGCCCTGTGGAGCAAGGGCGGCATCCAGTACGCACCGCCCGTCCGCTAAGGCGGTTTGACAACTTGAGAAAGCGGCTCCGGCCGCTTTCTCTTCCCAAAAATAAGAATCGCTCGATACAGGGCGAATAGGGGATAAAGAGGCTCTGAATGACAATTGACGCCACGATTCCGCCCGGCAAGGCCAAGTCGACCGGTTCGGTTTTGAACGATCCAAAGGTCCGCGGTTATATCTACCAGGGCATTACGCTGCTTTTGCTCGTCGTTTTCGTCTACTGGGTTACCGAGAATACGATCGAGAATCTCAAGCGCGCCAATATCGCGTCCGGTTACGGCTTCCTGAACGGCCGCGCGGGCTTCGATGTCGGTCAGTCGCTGATTGCCTTCACAAGTGATTCGACCTATGGCCGCGCGCTTGTCGTCGGCTTCTTCAACACGATACTCGTCGCGGTCACCGGCATCATCACGGCAACAATCATCGGTTTTCTGGTCGGCATCGGCCGCCTGTCGCACAACTGGCTGATCGCCAAGCTGTCGATGGTCTATGTCGAGGTTTTCCGCAACATTCCGCCGCTGCTCGTCATCTTTTTCTGGTATTCCGGCGTTCTGGCCGTCCTGCCGCAGCCGCGTGAGTCTCTGGCGCTACCGCTCGACATGTACATCAACAATCGCGGCCTTGCCTTTCCGCGGCCCGTCTTCGACAGCGGCGCGCAGTTCACGTTTTATGCTTTGGTCATCGCGGTGATCGCCAGCATCGTCTTCGCGCGATATGCGCGCAAAAAGCAGATGGAGACAGGCAAGCGCCTGCCCGTGCTCTGGACGGTGCTTGGCCTGGTGATCGGCCTACCGCTTCTGACCTTCTTTATGACCGGCATGCCGATCACGTTCGATGTTCCGATCGCCGGAAAATTCAACCTGACAGGCGGATCGGTCGTCGGGCCGGAATTCCTGTCGTTGTTCCTCGCCCTTTCGTTCTACACGGCCTCCTTCATCGCGGAAATCGTCCGCGCCGGTATCCGGGGCGTCAGCCATGGCCAGTCCGAGGCTGCCCATGCGCTCGGCGTGCGGCCAGGCCTGACCACCCGCCTGGTCGTCGTGCCGCAGGCGATGCGGATCATCATCCCACCGCTCACCAGTCAATATCTCAACCTGACGAAAAACTCGTCTCTCGCCATCGCCATCGGCTACGCCGATCTTGTCGCCGTCGGCGGCACGATCCTCAACCAGACCGGCCAGGCCGTCGAAATCGTCAGCATCTGGATGATCGTCTACCTGACGCTCAGCCTGTCGACATCGCTGTTCATGAACTGGTTCAACGCCAAGATGGCACTGGTGGAGAGATAAGATCATGAACACACATCAGTCCACCTTCGTTCGCACCAGCATGCTGGCCCCGTCGACACCGCCAGTGCTTGAAAAAGGGTATATTGCCTGGTTCCGGAAGAACCTCTTCGCCACGCCGAAGGATTCCGTGCTGACGATCATCGCGATCCTGCTGCTTGCCTGGTTCCTGCCGCCGATGATCAAATGGCTGTTCATCGACGCCGCCTGGACCGGTGGCGGCCGTGGGGTTTGTGCGACCGTCGCACAGGGCGGCTCGCAGCCGGAGGGCTGGACCGGCGCCTGCTGGGCCTTCGTCGGCGCCAAGTTCGACCAGTTCCTCTTCGGCCGGTATCCGATCGAAGAACGCTGGCGCCCGGCGCTGGTGGGGATCCTGTTCGTTGCCCTCCTCGTGCCGATGCTGATTCCGAAGATTCCCTATAAGGGCTGGAATGCCGTCCTGCTTTTCGCAGCGTTGCCGATCCTGGCCTTCGTCCTCCTGCTTGGCGGCATGTTAGGGCTCGCCTATGTTGAAACCCCGCTCTGGGGTGGCCTGATGGTCACGCTCATTCTTTCCTTCGTAGGGATTGCCGTTTCCTTGCCTTTCGGCATCATTCTGGCGCTCGGCCGGCGATCGCACATGCCGGTCATTCGGATGATCTGCACGATCTTCATCGAAATCGTCCGCGGTATCCCTCTGATCACAGTTCTGTTCATGGCAAGCGTCATGCTACCGCTGTTCCTGCCTCAGGGCATGACGGTCGACAAGTTCCTTCGAGCTCTGATCGGGGTATCGTTCTTCGCATCCGCCTATATGGCGGAAGTGGTGCGCGGCGGTCTGCAGGCCATTCCGAAAGGACAATCCGAAGGCGCTGACTCACTGGGACTCGGCTACTGGCAGAAGATGCGGCTGATCATTCTGCCGCAGGCGCTGAAACTGGTGATCCCGGGAATCGTCAATACCTTTATCGGCCTGTTCAAAGATACGTCGCTGGTCTCGATCATCGGCATGTTCGACCTGCTCGGTATCGTTCGCCAGAACTTCTCGGACGCCAACTGGGCTTCGCCGGTGACGCCGCTGACGGGCCTGATCTTCGCCGGTTTCACCTTCTGGCTTTTCTGCTTCGGCATGTCACGCTATTCGGGATTCATGGAAAGAAGGCTCGACAAGGGCCACAAACGATAACAATTGAGGGGAATACGTCATGGCAAATGAAGCTCTGGCATCAAAACTGACCGTCTCGTCCACGGACGTCGCCATCGAAATCATCGGCATGAACAAGTGGTATGGGGATTTCCACGTTCTGCGCGATATCAATCTGAAGGTCATGCGCGGCGAGCGCATCGTCATCGCTGGTCCCTCCGGTTCCGGCAAATCGACGATGATCCGCTGCATCAACCGTCTCGAAGAGCACCAGAAGGGCAAGATCGTCGTCGATGGTATCGAGCTCACCAACGACCTGAAGAAGATCGACGAAGTGCGCCGTGAAGTCGGCATGGTTTTCCAGCACTTCAACCTCTTCCCGCACCTGACCATCCTGGAAAACTGCACGCTGGCCCCCATCTGGGTGCGCAAGATGCCGAAGAAGCAGGCTGAAGAGGTCGCCATGCACTTCCTGAAGCGCGTCAAGATCCCGGAACAGGCTCACAAATATCCGGGCCAGCTCTCCGGTGGTCAGCAGCAGCGCGTGGCAATCGCCCGTTCGCTCTGCATGAACCCGCGCGTCATGCTGTTCGACGAGCCGACATCGGCGCTCGATCCGGAAATGATCAAGGAAGTGCTCGACACCATGGTCGGCCTTGCCGAAGAGGGCATGACGATGATCTGCGTCACCCACGAAATGGGCTTCGCCCGTCAGGTGGCCAACCGCGTCATCTTCATGGACCAGGGCCAGATCGTCGAACAGAACGAACCGGCTGCCTTCTTCGACAATCCACAGCACGAGCGCACCAAGCTGTTCCTCAGCCAAATCCTGCACTAAGCGCATCGCGTCAAAACGGGTTCATGCGATACGGTTTAGGCCTTTGTTTATGCATGTCGTTGTCCCAAAACCGCTGCACACTTTTGGGCGACATGGATTAATCTGCAGCGATCCCAACAGTGTCCAAAGTAGAAAGCCCCGCGACGTCGCGGGGCTTTCTGGCTTCTGAAGACGTTCAGCCCTATTCTATCGTGTATTTCAGCGTTCCCAGGGACCATCGCAATCCGCGATTTTCGGCATCACCCGTCCATGTCTTCTGGAGCTTGGCGACGATCTCACTCAGGCTTTTTCGCGCGTCGAGTTCGGTCTTCAGTCCCTGCGCCGCGGGTGCGACATCGCGCAAATCGAGATCGTCGCTGACGACGATGGCCACCAACATGTTTTCGCCGCTGCCATCGGCTTCAAAATCAAAGCCGTAATAGTCGTCCGGAATAGTCAGCGTCGCGCCCGCCGACAACGGCGTTATCTTCTGCGCCATCTCATTCGGGAAAATCTGCGTCGCGACACCCTCGCCATTCACGTCGAGCAGCACCAGATGTCCGTCATGCTTGCTGGTGACGGAAATCTTGAATGACTGGCCCTTTTTCAGCGTAGGACCGGTATCGAGCGAAATCGCCACCTCGCCGATATCCGCCTTGCCGACGATGTCGCTGATGGCTGCTACGGGATTTGCATCGACGTACGCGGATGTTGTTCCTGCATCGACCTTCGCCTGCTGGTACACCGGCTCTGGTTTGGACTGGTCCGTTGTCGTTGCGGTCTGTTCCGTTTTGTACGGTTCCGGCTTGGCAACGCTGGTGCCGAGCGCATCAGGCACGCTCTCTAACTGTGGATCGAGATTGTCGCAGTTTTCCTGCGCCGAACAATATTCCTTGGACTTCGTCGTCACATACTGGAAAAGCTCGGCATTGCTCACCAGACCGTTAGAGTTTCCATCCGATTCCGAAGGTTTGTAGCCGGCTACATAAGCTGAAGTGAAAACGCCGTGGCGGTCTTCGATCGGCAACCGCACATCGTCCCAGGCGACCTGATAGGGGGCGGCGGCGCTCCAGGCGGTGACGCCAC
Source organism: Hyphomicrobiales bacterium (assembly GCA_900474095.1). GTDB lineage: Bacteria > Pseudomonadota > Alphaproteobacteria > Rhizobiales > Rhizobiaceae > Pararhizobium. The sequence goes on from UCOA01000033.1 coordinate 56,593, forward strand.
CGGCCGTTAGTTCCGCCGGCTTGTCGACGACACCCAGATCGATCCGCAGGCCTCGTGTTGCATTGTTCTTCAATGTGTTAGCGAAAGGGCGCGGCAGGTAACGCGCGCCGCTCATGCCCGAAAGCTGCTCAGCCGACAGGGAGCGGGAGATCGTGCCCGAATGGCAGGCGTCGATCACCAGCGTCACCGTCCTGCCCTTCATCTTCTCCAGAAGCGCCTCGAGATCGTCGTCGAGGATGACATTCGTCCAGTCCGCCTCGCCAGCCTTGATGTCGAAGGTGGACAGAGCCTCGTCCATCCCATCCTCCTCATCCTTGGTGGCGTCCTTCACCTGCAGGCCATGCCCGGAAAAGTAGAAAAAAATCCGGTCGCCGGGCGCCGTCCCGGCAATCAGCCAATCATTGACCGAGGACAGGATCGCCTCGCGACTGGCCTTGCCGTCAGTCAAGACGCGGATGGCTTCCGGCTTGAAGGACAGCGTGCGGGTCAACAACGCCTCGATCGCCTTCACGTCGTTCTTCGGCCCATGCAGAAACATATCTTCCGGCAGATTTTCGTACGTGCCGATACCAACCAGCAGCGCCCGATCCTGCGCCTTTGCCGCCAGCGATTGCGTCAACAACAACGCCAGCGCACCGGACAGCAATTTGGACACGGTTCGCGGCAGGGCCATCAGAGCTTTCCCCGAGTATAAAGAGGCTGGATCGCAACGCTTGTATCGGTACCGTCGATCCGCGTCATCAGCAGCTGCTGCACAATCGAGGCGTCGACATTCCTGCTCGCCAAAGCAGCGCCGATGGCGTCGATCGGCTCATTGGTCGAAAGGGCGATGAGGTGATCGGCACCAAAAGGTTCGACCACCTGCAAGTCCGTCAGCTTGAACTCATGGCTTTCCGTCCCTTCCGCCTGCACGTCGAGTAATTGCACCTCTCCGGTATTGGCGAGATTGAAGACGATCATGTTTTTGTATGCGGAAGCCGGTGCGTCGAAGGCAATACGGTCACCGGCCGCATAGATATCCTTCTGCGGTGTCAGCGACACGGCACCGGGATTCTGGCTGGCCATCGCCTTCAGAAAATCGAGCAATATGAATTTGTTGACGACCGCCTGAACATTGCTTGCCGCTATATTTTCACCGGCAACATCGCCGTTCGGCGTATAGAAGACACCGCTCGCCGCATCCCAGCGATATGGTACGCCGCTGCCGCCGGTATTTTCCGGAACCATTTGCGAGCCGCTGATGGTCAGCGCCAGCTTACCGTCCCAACCGGTGTCCCTCACGGGCTTGTGCGTTTTCTGAACGCTTGGATCGGCCGCGGCTGCGACGCTGCGGGTAAGCGGCATTACCACCTCGTCCTCGGAGCGCGGCACTTGCGGCGTGAAATTCGGGATCTGCAGGGCTTCGGACTGGTGTTTCACATTGGCAAAGACATAATCCTCCAGTTCCACCCGGGAGATACGGCCATCCTGGTTGCGATCCGCCGATCCCTCGACCGCGCGGGCAAAACTCCAGCTTAGGGCGCCGCGCGCCTCGCCGCCGATGATGACCTCGGGCGAAGGCTGGCTTTCCAATGAGGCGGCAAGCACCGTCACCTGACGGAATTGCGCCTCCTTGACCTGAGCCCCCGAGACCGCCTCCTCAGACGGTGGCGGCAGTTTGACGGTGACGGCTTGGGCTAGGCGCGTCTTGCCGGAAAAAGAGCGGCTCATACCGCCGGAATGGCAGCTGTCTGACACGAACAGGACATGCACGCCCTTGGCCTCCGCTTGGGAAAACCAGGCGTTCAGCTCGTTGTCGACAATGATCTCGTGATCGGTCTCCTCAGCGCGGCTGCGGTCAAAGCCGGGCAGTTGCAGAAATTCGTCGAGGCCATCCGCCTCATCCCCGGAAACGAGCTCCGGCATCTGTGCGCCGTGGCCGGCATAGGTGAAGATGACCGTATCGCCTTTGCCAGCCGCATCAACGAAACCCGTCCATGCAGCGCGGATATCATCCTTGCGTGCGGCCGCGTCGAAGAACGTCGCCATCTGGTCAACACCTGCTTGCCGCAACGCGCCTTCGACGTCCCGCGCATCCTTCACCGCGCCGTCAAGGCTCACCTCATGGGGATAGGCGTCGATGCCGACCACCAGGGCATAGGTCTTCGCCGAAGCGGCACCGAGCGGCGCGGCGGAGATCAGGAGGGAAAGGAGCAAACCGCGCAGCATCACTCAGTTCTCCACATCGACGTCAACGCGCCGGTCCATCTGGTGCAGCGTCTCCTCGTCATAGGCGTTGGCATCGTCAGCCTTGAATGGCTCATCCTCGCCTTTGCCCAAGGTTTGCCATTGTCCCGCATATCCCTCGGCGACAAGATAGTCGGCTAGCGCGTCGGCCCGCTCCAGCGACAGCGCTCGGTTGGCTTCGGCACCGCCCACCGGGTCCGTATGACCGATCAGCGTGATCGCCTTCGGCTTCACCGATTTGAGGCATTCGGAAAGGTCTTTCGCCGATTGCAGCCCCTCCGGCGTGAATTCTGCGGTGCCGAAAACGTATCGCACCGGTGTCGATTTCTTCTTTAGCGAAACACCGCGATAGCTAATCTTGCAGGCGCCACGCATGGCAAGTTTCACGGGCCTCGGCGCCGCCAGCCGCATCTCGGTCGATATATGATCGAGCCGGACGATATACTTCTCGTCCGGCGCCATCCAGTCGGGCGTCAGCACTTCGTTTGACGCGTCCTCCAGTGCCAGCTGGTAATAACGCGCTGCGGCCTCATAGTCCCGTTGGTCGCGGTTGATATCGCCGAGCGCGTCGAAAACCTGCCAAGGCGCGGCATTGCTCGTGCGGATCGTTTCGAGCTCCTGTTCGAAATCAGCCAGGTTGGCGCCCTGCCCGACGGCGCCGACAATCCGGTTGAACGATGCCAGAGCCGCCACGCGGTTGATCATCGCCTTGTCATCCGCCGTGCAGCCCGGCGCCGGGCCGCCAGCAATCTGTTTGGCCCGCGTCTCGTCTCCTGCATTGGTCGCATCGGCAACCTGCGCCAAAGCTTCGCATGACGCCGAAACCGGCCCGGCAGAAAACAACGCCAGCAGAGATGTGACAATCAGCATTCTCATTGTGTTCTCCATGCCATTCCATGCTGCCGTGGATCGTCGTCCAGCCGCCGATGGCGGCCGGTTCATTATTGCTTGATTTCGAACGTCACAACCTGCAGGCCGCTTGCGCCCTTGTCATCCTCTGCCTTCTTCGCAAGGTTGATGGCGAGCCCGCGCGTCGGCGGCAGATGCGAGTCTGCCACCAGCTGGCGCGCCCGTTCCACCGTGAGCTTCTGGTCGCCAAGCCCGCCCTGGCGACAAAAGGCGATCATCGTCTCGGCGGGTGCCGGTGTGTCGAAGGTGAGGTTTCCGGTGCCCGGCTGCGGGATCTGGCGCTTCTCGCCGGCCTGCAACGTGGTATTGCCGATCATCGCATCTGGTATGACCTCGACATTGCCTGTCTCCTCGACATAGAGCACCTGCAGTTCGCAGGCCTTGTTGGAGCTCAGCTCGAAAGATAGCTGATCGCCGACTTTGGCCGTGGTCGAAGCCACCTGAAGCGCAAGTTCCAGTTTGCCTTCCGCCGGTTTTTCCTGGCGATAGGCCGGCGTTGCCTGCGCAATCGTCTCCGCTTTGACGGGGGTCTGCTGGGCGGACTGGCCAGCGACCTCCTGGGTCTGGGCCGTCGCCGCAACCTTGACCGTTGTCGTGTCGAGTGCCTTCAGCTGCATCAGCGGCGACAGAAGCAGCGGGAATTGCTGTTCGACCTCGGCGCGCGGGATAGTTCCGCCCGCTTCCAGCGTCGTCACCCAATCGAGCCCCAGCCGCAGCACATCGACATCCTCGACCCGCTTGATCGTCGCTGAAAACTCGTCCGGCTTCATGTCGAATTCCGCCGCCAGAGCTTCGAAATCGAGTTCGTCCTCATATTTGTCACCGAAATAGGTGACGAGTTCCGCGTTGCCCGGCGCCAGCATGCTTTGCGCGCTGCCATCCGGGGTCGGCTCGGTCACGCCAAGCTTCACAAGAGCTTCGACAAAGCGCTGCCGATCCTTGTTATAGGCAGTGTCGAGCTCTTCCTGCGGCACGTACATGTCGAGCAGGATCGCCTGCTGATCCTTGCTGAACAGCGTCGAGGTCTCGATATGCTCGCGCAGCTGGTCGCGCTTCGATAAGATGCCGTTGGCATGACAGTCGAAGCAGGAGCGGGCATTGGTGATCTCGACGCCCTTGCCGATCGGCCGCTCGCGGAACGAGACGATGCTGGTAGGGCCGACGTCGAGCTGCTTTCCTTCCGCGTCGGACAGGTAATATCCTTGCAACCCGTTCGGCAGCGAGAAGATCATTTCGCCGCCGTCATGCTGGAAGGCGGTCAGGCTGGCATCGAGCGGCTCGATCTCCTTCGGGCCATGCGGGAAGCGTTTCAACACCTGCTTGCCGACATCGCCGCCGAAATCATAGGATTTCCAGTAGTAGCCGCCGAACGGCATGTCATGGCGTTCCAGCATGCGGTTGTGATCCGACACCCCGGACGAACCATCGGCGAATCCGGCTCTGAGCACCTGACGGCGGCGGATGTTCTCATCCACGTTGATCTGGAAACGCTTCTCGAGCTCCCGGATTTGGGTCGGCAGTTTCATCACCTGATTGTAGATCTTCGGCTTGGCGGCATTGGCCATGAACCAGTCGATGCGCATGATCGGCAAGACGGTATCCGTTTCCTTGGTCAAGGCCAGCAGCGAAGCGTCGCTCGCTGGATCGACGCCATAGAAATATTGCGAGATCAGAAAGTTATAGTCCTCGGCCGACCATTGCAGGTCGCGAAGGTCGACGCGCACCATCAGGCCGTTGGTTCCCTCGACTTCCTGCGGCAGCACCAGCTTCGGGCCATAGGACAGCGAGTTCAGGAGCTTCTTGAAGCCGCCGGCCAGCACCTCCATGCGCTTCATGAAGGTCTTGTCCGCCTCGCAGCCCATCATGCCGTTGTACTGGTTGCGATAGGAGAAATAGCGCATGTGTTTCCGGTCGAGTTCGCCGACCAAGGAAATGTCCTTCAGACCCGCCTCGATGAAGTCGCCATAGGATAGCATCGGCCGGGTTCGGTCCGGCTTCGTCGCAGCCGTCTGCGGCAGGTTCGACTGATTGAGCGAATTGATCCAGTCCTCGAGGCTTTTCACTTCCTCGGCGGTCGGTCGCTTGCCGAGCGGCATACGGCCGCTGGTCACGGACGTGAACAGCCGGGATTTCGAGGCATCGCCGGGAACCACGAAGGCGGCGTCTGCGGCGATCGATTTCAGGTCGCCGGTCGAGTAGCTGCCCTGCGAGCTTTCACCCGGCCCGTGGCAATTGCGGCAATATTTGCCGATGAAGGCATCAGCCTGCACCGCCAATGCTGCATTGTCTCCCGACAACGCGGCTTCCGGCGTGCTTTCCTTGCAGACGGCAGTCGCCGATTGTGCAACCGGTTCCGGCGGCTTGACCTCACGGTCTGACAGGAAGGCATAGATCGCCGTCCTGTCCTTTTCCGTCAGCTTCGACAGGCCGTGGGCGATCTCGCGCATCACCGGATCCGTCAGCGGCGCGCCGGACAGCTTCTTGCCTTCGTCGATCAGCCCGACGGTGAAGACTTCGGGAGAGGCAAGGCTTGCCATGCGCGCCCTGGTGATATCGGGCGCAACCGCACCGGTCAGACCCTTTTCGCCGGCATAGGCGTTCTCGACATCGAGGCCGTAGGTGGTGGTTCGGGGCGTATGGCAATCGCCACAGCCACCGACGTTTTCGACAAGATAACGACCGCGCTCCATCTGCGTCTCTTCGCGCGACTGATACACGGGTACATTGAAATGACTGCGCTTCCACAGCGTAATCGTCGTCTGGCGGCTATAGGGGAAGGCGATCTCGTGTTCCTGCGAGACGGCATCGGATTGCACCAGCGTGTCGATATAGGCCTTGATGTCGAGAACGTCTTCCGGCTTCATGCCGCCATAGGATGTATAGGGCATGACCGGATAAAGATGGTTGCCGTCGCGGTCGATGCCCTGCATCACCGCGTTGAGAAACTGCGCATTGCTCCAGCCGCCGATGCCATTGGTATGCGGTGAAATATTCGGCGCATAGAACTTGCCGATCGCCGTATCCATCTCCATGCCGCCGGAAAGCAACTCCGTATTGCTCCCGGACCCGTGGCAGGCGCCGCAGCCCGCTGCGCTGAACACATATTTCCCGTTGTCCACATTTGCCTTGTAGGTCGCATAGGCATCATCGGCAAAAGCATCGCGCGCGGAGGCTGTCTGCGGACAGTGCGCCATTGCCAGCACGGCCGCCGCCATCGCCAGCATATGTCGCGGCAGGCTGCGGATCATTTTCCCAGGCATTTGATCGAACACGCGCATGGCTTGTTCCCCTTGCTTTCTCAAACGATAAAATATGCGATGCGGTATCAGCGGAACTCGAACAGCTCGAACTCGACCCGTCCGGGCTTTTTCCCGAGTTCTTTCAGTCCTTTTTCAATGGCTTTCCGTAGAGGCGGCGGCCCGCAGAACCAAAGGTCCGCCCCCGCCGGATCGACGGCGC
>UCOA01000136.1 GCA_900474095.1 Hyphomicrobiales bacterium
TATGCCGGGCTCGATGCCCGCAGCCAGAACCGCTGGCCGTCGCTGAAGTTCGACATTGGCGCTCTCAACAATCTTCTGTCGCCGTTCTTGTCGGCAGGGTTCTACTACAAGACCTTCATGTGGCCGGCGGCTTTCTGGGAGAAGGTCTACGAGCCGGTGATCCGCCGGGCTGCGGGTCTTGGCCGCGCCGTGTTGGAGCGCGATCCGGACAGCTATGAGAAATGCTGGGCGCATTGTGACCTGCTCGTGGTCGGCGCCGGGCCGACGGGCCTGATGGCGGCATTGACCGCGGGCCGGGCGGGGATGCGGGTCATTCTGGCTGACGAGGATTTCCGACCGGGCGGTTCTCTATTGGCCGAAACGACACAGATTGACGGACGCCCGGCACTGGATTTCGCCGAAATTTCACTTGCCGAACTTCGTGCGCTGCCAAATGTCACGATCATGCCGCGTACCACTGTCTTTGGCTGGTACGACGACAATGTTTTCGGAGCGCTGGAGCGGGTGCAGAAGCATGTGGCTGCGCCGCAGGCGAAGCTGCCGGTGGAGCGGCTCTGGCGCATTGTCGCCAAACGGGCGCTTCTGGCGACGGGCGCCGCGGAGCAGCCGCTGGTCTTCGGCGGCAACGACCGGCCGGGCGTGATGATGGCCGGTGCCCTGCGCACCTATGCCAACCGGTTTGGCGTCGCGGCAGGCAAGTCGGTGGCGATCTTCACCAATGGCAGCGCCGGCTATCGGGCCGCCAGCGATCTTACTGCTCACGGCATCGATGTGGCGGCGATTGTCGATAGCCGCGCCGAAGTGGCAGAGATAGCGCCAGCCGGCGTGCGCGTCATCCGGTCTGCTTCGGTTATCGACACGCGGGGAGGCCAGCGTGTCACAGGCTTGGTTGTCGAGCGATCGGGCTTCGAGGAAACGATCGCTTGCGACGCGATTGGCATGTCCGGCGGTTGGAATCCGGTTATTCATCTTGCCTGCCAGCGCGGCGCAAAAGCGGTCTGGTCGCTTGAACTGAACACGTTTCTTGCGCCTGACGTTGACAACGGGCTTGTCGTTGCCGGCGCCGCTGCCGGGCGATATCGCCTTGGCGGCTGTCTCCGGGACGGCGCGGAGAAGGCTGCTGCGATTGCGACCGATCTCGGTTTTTCGACCACGGCAAGTGCGCTGCCGTCCGTGGGCGAAGACGTCGATCCGTCCTTTACGGCGCTCTGGTATGCGCCGGGCGCCAAGGCGAAGGCGTTCGTGGATTTCCAGAACGACGTCCATGTCAAGGACCTGGCTCTCGCGTTGCGCGAGGGGTTCGGCCATGTCGAGCATGCCAAACGCTACACCACCAACGGCATGGCGACGGATCAGGGCAAGCTCTCCGGTATCAATGCCACGGGTCTGCTGGCCGCAATGCAGGGCATCAGCCCCGCTGACGTTGGAACTACCACCTTCCGCCCGTTCTATACGCCGGTCGCCCTCGGCGCTCTTGCCGGCATCGCGCGGGACGAGCATGCCGCTCCGGTTCGCAAGTCGCCGCTGCATGGCTGGGCAGAAGGGAACGGCGCAGTCTTCGTCGATTCCGGTCTCTGGTATCGCCCGGCCTATTTTGCCCAGGAAGGCGAAAAGACTTGGCGGGATAGCACGGACCGCGAGGTTTTGAACGTCCGCCACAATGTCGGGCTCTGTGACGTCTCGACGCTCGGCAAGATCGAGATTTTCGGACCGGACGCGGCCGAGTTCCTCAACCGGCTTTATTGCAACCCTTTCCTGAAGCTGCCGGTCGGCAAGGCGCGCTATGGGCTGATGCTGCGCGAGGACGGCATGGTCTATGATGATGGCACCACCAGCCGCTTGTCGCCCGGGCACTTCGTCATGACGACAACGACGGCGCTTGCGGGCGGCGTTATGTCTCATATGGAATATTGCGCGCAGGTGCTTTGGCCGCAGCTCAAAGTTCGTTTTTGCTCCTCGAGCGATCAGTGGGCGCAAATGGCGATTGCCGGGCCGAAGGCGCGCCTCGTGGTTCAGGCGCTTCTCGAGGACGACATATCGAACGCGGCCTTTCCGTTCCTCGCGGCTGGCGTTGTGACGCTGAAAGGCGGCCTCAAGGCGCGGCTGTTCCGCATCTCCTTTTCCGGTGAACTGGCCTATGAGCTTGCCGTGCCCGCGGGTTTTGGCGAAGCGGTCGCCGACGCGATCATGGAAGAGGGCCGGGTGCATGGCATCTGCGCCTACGGGCTCGAAGCCTTGAACGTGTTGCGCATCGAGAAGGGTCATGTCACCCATGCCGAATTCGATGGCCGCGTGACACCGGACGATGCCGGCTTCGGGCGCATGGTATCCGTCCAGAAGCCGGATTTCATCGGCAAGCGTCTTTCGACGCGCTACGGGCTGACGGCGGCGGACCGCATGCAAATCGTTGGGTTGAAACCCGTCGAGGCGGGCGAGCATATCCGAGCAGGTGCGCATTTGCTGCGCGAAGGTGCCAAACCTTCCACCTTGAATGATCAGGGCTATCTCAGCTCCGCCTGCTTTTCGCCGACGCTTGGCCATGACATCGCGCTCGCCTTCCTGAAATCCGGCCGCGAACGTTATGGCGAGCGCATCGTCGTTTGGGACAAGCTCGGCGGTGCGGAGACGGTCGCAGAAGTCTGCGATCCGCTTTTCGTCGATCCCGGCAATGCGAGGCTGAATTCTTGAGACGGGCGCCGACATGATCAAGACCTTCATTTCACACCACCCGCTGGAAGGACGTGTTCCCCGGGAGCCCGGAATTCGGGCCGTTGATCACCTGGAGATCCCGCGCAGACAGGCGATTGCGACGGTCATGGCTGTTGATGGCGAGGAGGCGGTCGCCGCGGGGCTGGTCGCCGTGAGCGGCGTATCCGTCCGCTTCGCCGGGCCGGGCGAATGGCTGGCAGTATCTCCGTCGGAAACGCCCGAGAGCCTCCAGCGCAATCTTTCGCTGCTTGCCGAGGCGGCCTACATTTTCGATCAGAGTGACGGCCGCGTCGTCATGCGGCTGTCAGGGCCGAATGTGCGCCGCATCCTTGCCAAGGGCGTCGCAACCGATCTGCATCCTTCTGTCTTTGCGATCGGCACTTCGTCGAATGTTCTGTGTGGGCATGTCGGCGTCAATTTGGCGCGAACCGGCGAGAACGAATTCGAACTGATCGTAATGCGCAGTTTTGCTGAAACCCTGTTTGACGACCTCAGGCTGATGGGGCGTGAGTTCGATCTCTCCGCCGATTTCTCCGGCTGAGAGCGAATGCGTCATTGCATGCCGCTTTTACGGCGCGGCTGAAGCAGCGAATGGCGGGAATGAGCAAGACCTGTTCGCACGGGTGTCTTTTTCCGCGCCGGCTTTAACACTACGGTTTCGATAGCAAGATTTCGCTCAAACGAGTGGACTGTCTGACCGGGGATGCTTCCCCGGCATGCGTCCGAAGCCGGAGATTTTTCATATGAAAAGCCATGCCAGGGTCGTCGTTATCGGCGGCGGCGTCGTCGGTTGTTCGATCCTCTACCACTTGACGAAGTTCGGCTGGACCGACGTGGTTCTTGTGGAGCGCTCGGAACTGACCTCCGGCTCGACCTGGCACGCGGCCGGCGGCATGCACACCATCAACGGCGACCCGAACGTCGCCAAGCTGCAGAAATATACGGTCGAACTCTACAAGGAAATCCAGGATTATTCCGGCCAGGATATCGGTCTGCACATGACCTCGGGCATGATGCTGGCTGCCACCAAGGAGCGGTTCGACTGGATGAAGTCGATTCTTGCCAAAGGCCGCTACATGGGGCTGGAGGCAGAGCTTCTCAGCCCCAAGGAAGCGCACGAACTGATGCCGCTTATGGATCCGAACCAGTTCGTCGGTGCGGTGTTCGATCCGGTCGAAGGGCATCTCGATCCCTATGGCACGACCCATGCCTATGCCAACTCTGCCAAGAAAAACGGCGCCGACATCTACCTGCATACCAAGGTGGAGGATCTGGTGCAGCTGGAAAACGGCACGTGGCGGGTGATCACCAACAGGGGCGAGATCATCGCCGAGCACGTCGTCAATGCGGCCGGTCTCTGGGCCCGCGAAGTAGGGCGCATGACAGGGCTCGAACTGCCGGTGCTCGCCATGGAGCACATGTACCTCATCACGGAGGACATGCCGGAGGTCATCGAGTTCAACCAGACGCGCGGCAAGGAGCTGATGCACTGCGTCGATTTCGACGGCGAGATCTATCTGCGCCAGGAACGCAACGGCATGCTGATGGGCACTTATGAGAAGGCCTGCCGCCCCTGGTCGCCGGTCACCACGTCCTGGGATTTCGGCCATGAATTGCTGGCAGAGGATATCGAGCGCATCACGCCCGAGCTTGAAGTCGGCTTTCGCCATTTCCCGGCCTTCAACAATGCCGGTATCAAGAAGATCATCAACGGGCCCTTCACGTTTTCGCCGGACGGCAATCCGCTGGTCGGCCCGGTGCGCGGCCTTACCAACTACTGGTCGGCCTGCGCCGTGATGGCCGGCTTCAGCCAGGGCGGCGGTGTTGGCCTCGCGCTCGCCAATTGGATCATCTATGGCGATCCGGGCTTCGACGTTTTTGCCATGGACGTCTCGCGCTACGGCGATTTCGCCACGCTCGGCTATACCAACGCCAAGGTTCGCGAAAACTATTCGCGTCGGTTCTCGATCCGCTACCCCAACGAGGAGCTGCCGGGCGCGCGCCCTTTCCTGACCACGCCGATCTACGACAAGCTGAAGGAGGCGGGAGCGATCTTCGGAGCCTCCTACGGCCTTGAAGCACCCCTCTGGTTCGCGCCGAAAGGCGAGGGAGACAAATTCTCCTGGCGCCGCTCCAACGATTTCGACGTTGTCGGAGCCGAGGCGAAGGCCGTGCGCGACAGCGTTGGCCTGATGGAGACCTCCGGTTTCGCGAAGTACTCGATCACGGGCACGGGTGCCGAGGCCTGGCTCGACCGCATGTTGACCTGCCGCATTCCGGCGACTGGCCGCATGGCGCTTGCCCCGATGCTGAAGGATGACGGCAAGCTGATCGGCGATTTCACGCTGGCCAAGCTCGGCGAGGGTGATTTCCTGCTGATCGGCTCAGGCATCGCCGAGGACTATCATATGCGCTGGTTTGACAGCCATCTGCCGAGGGATGATTCCGTCGTCCTGAGGGCGCTGAACCTCCAATTGGTCGGTCTTTCCATCGCTGGCCCGAATTCCCGTGCCTTGATCTCCAAGCTGACCCATCGCGACCTGTCGGATCGGGCCTTCCCGTTCATGGACATTCGCCGCATCGATCTCGGCATGGCACCCACCATTGTCGGGCGTGTCAGCTACACCGGCGATCTTGGCTATGAGATATGGATGAAGCCGGAATATCAGCGTTATCTCTATGACCTGATCATGGAAGCCGGCGCCGAGTTCGGCATCAAGCTCTTTGGTCTGCGTGCCCTGAATGCCTTGCGGGTCGAAAAATCCTTCGGCAGTTGGTCGCGGGAATATCGCCCGCTCTACGGCCCGCTGGAGGCCGGGCTCGGTCGATTCGTGGCCCTGAAGAAAGGGGCCGACTTCATCGGCAAGGAAGCCGCCGCGAAGGAAAAGGCGGAAGGCGGCACGCTACGCCTGCGTAGCTTCGTCATTGTCGCCAAGGACGCCGATGTGATCGGCGACGAGCCGATCTCGCTGAACGGCACGGTCTGCGGTTGGGTGACGTCGGGCGGATACGCGCATACTTCGGGTGTGTCGGTGGCGATTGGCTATGTGCCCAAGGATGTCGCCGATGAGACGGATGGCTGGCAGGTGGAGCTGCTTGGCGAAATGCTGCCCGCACGGCGGCTGGCGCAGCCGTTGTTCGATGCCAACGGATCGCGCATGCGGTCGTGAGGAGGCAACGGGCTCCCATAGGCCGCAGAGACGCCATACAGGTGGTTCAGGCGCAGGATTCACGCTTTTGTGCCTAAATACGTGCGCGCGGGTGCATTTTTTTTGATTTTTTGGCCGTTAAAGCGTCAATATCACTAAACTGGGAAAGAATTTCAGGAAGCCGTCATTTTACGCTTCACTTTTCGTTCGAAAGCATTATGGAATCCCCTATCGAAAAAGGCTCGGTAAGAGCTTCTAAAACAAGAGGTCTGACCTAATAGGATCAGGCCCGGGGGATATTGATGGAGTATTTTGTCCAGCAGCTCGTCAACGGGCTGACGCTTGGCTCGATTTACGGTTTGATCGCCATTGGCTACACAATGGTTTACGGCATCATCGGAATGGTGAACTTCGCCCACGGCGATATCTTCATGCTGGGCGGTTTTGCAGCTCTGATTGTCTACCTGATCCTTCTCGGGATGTTCGGTGGCGTCCCGATCGCTCTTGCCCTGTTCATCATGATCATCATAGCGATGCTGATGACGGGCCTGTGGAACTGGGTCATTGAAAAGCTGGCTTACCGTCCGCTGCGGGGCTCGTTCCGGCTGGCGCCTCTGATCACCGCGATCGGCATGTCGATTGCCCTGTCGAACTTCGTTCAGGTGACGCAGGGTCCGCGCAACAAGCCGGTTCCGCCGCTGGTGTCGTCCGTCTACGACATCTTCGGCATTTCGATATCCCTGAAGCAGATCATCATCGTGCTGGTAACGGCGGTGTTGCTGACGATCTTCTGGTACATCGTCAATCATACGCCGCTGGGCCGCGCCCAGCGCGCCACCGAACAGGACCGCAAGATGGCGGCACTGCTCGGCATCGACGTAGACAAGACGATCTCGATCACCTTCGTCATGGGTGCTGCGCTGGCAGCGGTCGCCGGTACCATGTACCTGATGTATTACGGCGTGATCGTCTTCACCGACGGTTTCACGCCGGGCGTCAAGGCGTTTACGGCCGCTGTTCTGGGCGGCATCGGCTCGCTTCCGGGCGCCGTGTTGGGTGGCCTCATGATCGGCCTGATCGAATCGCTCTGGTCGGCGTATTTCACCATCGACTACAAGGATGTCGCGACATTCTCGATCCTCGCCATCGTGCTGATTTTCAAGCCATCCGGTATTCTGGGTCGGCCGGAAGTCGAGAAGGTGTAATTTCATGGCAAACATTTCGCAAACCAATGTGGTCGTCAGCAACAATCTGATGGCGCGGGCTCTGCGCGAGGCCTTCTATGCCGGTCTCGTTGCTCTTGGCCTGTTCGTGCTCTTCGTCGGCCTGAAAACCGACCAGAACATCTTGAACGAACTTGTTCTCGTCCAGCGCTGGGGTCTTTTGGCGATCTTCGTCGCCATTGCCATGGTCGGCCGTTTCCTGACGGTCGCTTATATTCGTCCCTGGTTCGAGGCACGCAAGGCAGCAAAGGCCGCGGCTCCTACGGTCGAGCGGGAGGCGGGCTTCGTTGCGCGTAATTTCAGCCTGCTCGCCCTCATTGCCCTGGTCATCTATCCGCCGGTCATGGTGGCATTGTTCGGCTTCCAGGGCTCGCTGAAATGGGTCGACAACTTCGGCATCCAGATCCTCATCTATGTGATGCTGGCCTGGGGACTGAACATCGTCGTCGGCCTCGCCGGCCTGCTCGATCTCGGTTATGTCGCCTTCTACGCGGTCGGCGCCTATTCCTACGCGCTGCTGTCTTCCTATCTCGGCCTGTCCTTCTGGCTGCTGCTGCCAATCGCCGGTGTTCTGGCGGCGGCGTGGGGCACGATCCTCGGTTTCCCGGTGCTGCGCCTCAAGGGTGACTATCTGGCGATCGTGACGCTTGCCTTCGGGGAAATCATCCGGCTGGTGCTGATCAACTGGACAGAAGTCACCAAGGGCACGTTCGGTATCTCCGGCATCGCCAAGGCAAGCGTCTTCGGTATCTGGTCCTTCGATGTCAGCGCCGCGAACAATTTCGCCAAGGTATTCGGCCTGCCGATGTCCTCGGCCTATTATAAGATCTTCCTCTTCTATCTTGCCCTGGCGCTCTGCATGCTCGCCGCCTTCGTCACGATCCGCCTGCGGCGCATGCCGATCGGCCGGGCCTGGGAAGCGCTGCGTGAGGACGAGATTGCCTGCCGCTCGCTCGGCATCAACACGGTGACGACCAAGCTGACGGCATTCGCCACCGGCGCGATGTTCGGGGGGATTGCAGGGTCGTTCTTTGCCGTCCGCCAGGGGTTCGTCTCGCCGGAATCCTTCGTCTTCCTGGAATCGGCGATCATCCTCGCGATCGTGGTTCTCGGCGGCATGGGCTCACTGGTCGGCATCGCCGTCGCCGCGACTGTGATGATCGGCGGCACCGAACTGCTGCGTGAAATGGACTTCCTGAAGCAGATCTTCGGACCGGAGTTCACCCCGGAACTCTACCGCATGCTGATCTTTGGTCTGGCAATGATCGTGGTCATGGTCTGGAAGCCTCGCGGCTTCGTCGGCTCGCGCGAACCCACGGCATTCCTGCGCGAACGCAAGAGTGTCTCCGGCAGCTTTACCAAGGAAGGGCACGGCTGATGGCCCTTGAGACAGACACAATGACGAAAGATCCAATCCTCAAAGTCGAGCATCTGTCGATGCGTTTCGGCGGCCTGATGGCCATCAACGACCTGTCGTTCGAAGCTTATCGCGGGGATATCACCGCGCTCATCGGCCCGAACGGCGCCGGCAAGACGACGGTGTTCAACTGCGTCACCGGCTTCTACAAGCCGACGATGGGCATGATCACGATGCGGCAGAAGGCTGGGAAGGAATATCTTCTCGAGCGCATGTCGGACTACGAGGTCAACCGCGACGCCAAGGTGGCCCGTACCTTCCAGAATATCCGGCTCTTCTCTGGCCTGACGGTTCTGGAGAACCTGCTCGTTGCCCAGCACAACAAGCTGATGCTGGCTTCCGGCTATACCATCCTCGGTCTGCTCGGCTTCCCGACCTACAAGGCGGCGGTCGGAGAATCGATCGAGCGTGCAAAGTACTGGCTCGACAAGGCAAACCTGACCGACCGAGCCGACGATCCGGCCGGCGACCTGCCCTACGGTGCACAGCGCCGTCTGGAAATCGCCCGCGCCATGTGCACGGGGCCGGAATTCCTTTGCCTCGACGAGCCGGCGGCCGGTCTCAATCCGCGCGAATCACTCGCGCTCAACGAGCTGCTGCGCGGCATCCGCAAGGATACGGACACATCGATCCTTTTGATCGAGCACGACATGTCGGTGGTCATGGAAATTTCCGATCACGTCGTGGTGCTGGAATACGGCCAGAAGATTTCCGACGGAAATCCGGACTTTGTGAAGCACGATCCGAAGGTTATTGCGGCCTATCTCGGTGTTGAAGATGTTGAGGTCGAAGAGGTGATCGAACAGATCGCGGAAATCACGCCGGGGGACACGCACTGATGAGCGACACTCTCCTGAATGTAAAAGCCGTCGAGACCTATTACGGCAATATTCGTGCGCTCGCCGGTGTTGATGTCGAGGTCAAGCGCGGCGAAATTGTCTGCATGATCGGGGCAAACGGCGCCGGCAAGTCCACGCTGATGATGACCATTTGCGGTAGCCCGCAGGCGAAGACCGGTTCGGTCACCTTCGATGGCCAGGATATTACCCGCATGCCGACGCACGAAATTGCCCGGTTGCGCGTTGCCCAGTCGCCGGAAGGTCGCCGTATCTTTCCGCGCATGACCGTCTTTGAAAATCTTCAGATGGGCGCGAGCCTCGACAATATGAAGCATTTCAACGAAGACGTGGAAAAGATCTTCACGCTTTTCCCGCGGCTCAAGGAGCGTCAGGCGCAACGCGGCGGAACGCTTTCCGGCGGTGAGCAACAGATGTTGTCGATCGGCCGCGCGCTGATGGCCCGCCCGAAGCTTTTGCTGCTTGACGAGCCGTCGCTCGGTCTTGCGCCGCTGATCGTCAAGGGCATCTTCGAGGCGATCAAGAAGCTCAACCAACAGGAAGGCCTGACCGTCTTCCTCGTCGAGCAGAACGCCTTTGCTGCGTTGAAGCTCTCCCATCGCGGCTATGTCATGGTCAACGGCAAGGTAACCATGAGCGGCAGCGGCAAGGAATTGCTGGCCAATCCGGAAGTGCGCGCCGCCTATCTCGAAGGCGGCCATCATTGATGCCATGCCTGCCGGCGCTTTGATGCCGGCGGGGTGATTTCGGTACGTTGGAGCGCATTTACGCGGCTTGGAGCCGACTTGCGCTTTGAAGGGGAGAAATGGAATGCAAGGCATTCTCTACGAAGAACCGACCGTTCTGCAGTTCGCGCTGGTCACCGTGGTGATGGGCGGATGGACGGCCTGGCGCACTGGAAAGAGCGCTGCCGAAGGTTGGAGCAAATACTCGACATTGATCACCTACACCCTACTTCTGGGTGTGGCGATCCGCTTTATCCATCATGCGCTTTTCAACGGCAGCATGTTGACTTTGCAGTACTATATCGTGGACACCGTCGTCCTTTTGTTGTTTGCTACGGCCGGCTATCGCTACTACCGCACGAAGCAGATGACCAACAATTACTACTGGCTCTATGAGAAGGCCTCGCCTTTCTCATGGAAGTCGAAATAACAGAGGGAAACCCGTGGTGGCGCCGGGTGCGCCGCCTGCGGATACAAGAATACCGGCGCGATTATGGTGGGTATCGTGACCGGTTTAAACGGCACCCGCTCAAATTTTTTGGGAGTAACAAGATGAAGAAGTCACTTTTGTCGGCTGTTGCGCTGACCGCAATGGTCGCTTTCAGCGGCACCGCATGGGCTGACCTGCTGGTTGGTGTTGCCGGCCCGCTGACTGGACCGAACGCAGCTTTCGGCGCGCAGCTCCAGAAGGGTGCTGAGCAGGCCGCGGCTGACATCAATGCTGCCGGCGGCATCAATGGCGAGCAGATCAAGGTCGTGCTCGGCGACGACGTTTCCGACCCGAAGCAGGGGGTTTCGGTTGCCAACAAGTTCGTTGCTGACGGCGTCAAGTTCGTCATCGGCCACTTCAACTCGGGCGTTTCTATCCCGGCTTCGGAAGTCTACGCCGAAAACGGCATCCTGCAGATCACGCCTGCTTCCACCAACCCGACCTTCACCGAGCGCGGCCTGTGGAACACCTTCCGCACCTGCGGCCGTGACGACCAGCAGGGCGCCGTTGCCGGTGCCTACATCGCTGCAAACTTCAAGGACGCCAAGGTCGCCATCGTTCACGACAAGACACCTTACGGCCAGGGCCTCGCCGACCTGACCAGGGCTGCCATGAAGGAAGCCGGCGTGACGGACGTCGTCTACGAAGGCATCACTGCTGGCGACAAGGACTTCTCGGCCCTGATCGCCAAGATGAAGGAAGCCGGCGTGTCGCTGGTTTACTACGGCGGTCTGCACACGGAAGCCGGCCTCATCATGCGCCAGATGGCTGACCAGGGCCTGAAGGCCACTGTCATGTCGGGCGACGGCATCGTTTCGAACGAACTTGCTTCGATCGCTGGCGACGCTGTCGACGGCACGCTGATGACGTTTGCTCCGGATCCGCGCAAGAACCCGGCTGCAAAGGAACTGGTTGAGAAGTTCCGCGCTGCCGGCTTCGAACCGGAAGCCTACACGCTGTACTCCTACGCCGCTCTGCAGGTCATCGCAGAAGCTGCCAAGACGACGGGCGGCAACGATCCGCAGGCTGTTGCCGAAAACATCAAGGGCAAGGGTCCATTCCACACCGTCATCGGCGAATTCGGCTATGACGACAAGGGCGACATCACCCGTCCGGACTACGTCATGTACACCTGGAAGAAGGGTGACGACGGCAAGTACAGCTACTTCCAGAACGAATAGTCGTTCCGGTCATATTGATTGGTCCATCTGGATCGCGAAAGGCCCGGCATTGCCGGGCCTTTTTGCATTTTCCCTTGTGATGAGCGCCGCGGGATACCGCGGGCCGCCTCGTTATCGTAGCAACGATGACCTCAACGTCGCGATCTCCACCTTGAGCCGTGCCAACTCGTCCATCTCCAGACCACTCGCCTCGAGAATGCACGGCGGAATGGTTTTGGCTCGTTCCTGAAGCGCGCGTCCCGATGCCGTCAGTTGCACCCGCACCTGGCGCTCGTCGGTCTTGTCGCGGGTCCGCACGATAAGCCCGAAAGCTTCCAGGCGCTTCAGCACTGGCGTCAGCGTGCTCGATTCCAGAAACAGCTTTTCACCGAGGCTTCCGACCGTCTGGTCATCCTGCTCCCAGAGCGTGATCATGGCGAGATATTGCGTGTAGGTGAGCCCGATCGCGTCCAGAAGCGGCTTGTAGACGCGATTGAGGGCGTGATGCGCAGAATAGATCGCGAAACAGAGGAAGTCGTCGAGTTTGGTTTTGTCTGCTTTATCGTCCAGTGCCTGATCCATGTGCTCATCTCCTTTAGCCGTTGGTTATAAATAAATCGTTCGCGATTTAATCGCAAGCTATTGACACGAGAAAACTCATGGATTAAGCATTGGCAACGATTTAATCGTGCACAATGAAATTGCTGAAAACCACCACGCCGCCGAGTCCGGCATCGCAAAATCGAAAAGGAGAACGTCATGTCCAACCCTCACGAACAGAATTTTTCCCGCCGCAATATCCTGCTTGCCGGCGTCGGCGGAGCAGGGATCGCCGCAGCTTCGGGCGTCCTGGCCGGCTCAACCGCGGTTGCGCAGGATCAGGCCGCATCGGCGGCCGCGAGCCAGGCTCCGGCAACGCGCAGCGTCAACACGATCACCACGCGCGACGGCGTCGAAATCTACTTCAAGGACTGGGGTCCGAAGGATGGCCCTGTCGTCATTCTCAGCCACGGGTGGCCGCTTTCTTCCGACAGCTGGGAAGCCCAGGCACTGCATCTCGCCAGCAACGGATTCCGCGTCATCACCCACGACCGTCGCGGCCACGGCCGCTCGTCCCAGCCATGGGATGGCAACGACATGGATCACTATGCCGATGACCTGGCCGACCTCATCGAGGTTCTGGACTTGAAGAACGTTTCGCTGTTCGGCTTCTCCACCGGTGGCGGCGAGATCAGCCGCTATATCGGCCGCCACGGTACCAGCCGGGTCGCGAGGGCCGGCCTGATCGCCGCCGTACCGCCACTGATGCTGAAGACGGCTGCCAATCCCGGTGGCCTGCCGATCGAAGTCTTCGACGGCATCCGCGCCGCATCGATCGCCGACCGCTCGCAGCTCTACAGGGATATCGCGTCCGGCCCGTTCTTCGGCTTCAACCGTCCCGGCGCCAAGGCCTCGCAGGGCATGATCGACTCGTTCTGGCTGCAGGGCATGATGGCCGGCCACAAGAACACCTATGACTCGATCAAGGCGTTTTCGGAAACCGATTTCACCGAGGACCTGAAGAAGTTCGACGTGCCGACGCTGATCGTCCATGGCGACGATGACCAGATCGTGCCGATCGAAGCCGCAGCCCGCGCTTCCAAGACGCTGGTGCCGCATGCCACGCTGAAGGTCTATGTCGGCGGGCCGCATGGCATTGCCGATACGCACAAGCAGCAGCTTAACGATGACATGCTCGCTTTTCTGAAGAGCTGACCGGAACCGTTCGGGGCGCCATTTGGGCGCCTCGAACTGCATAGCTGTTTCAACCGAATGGCCGCTGGTTTGCGGCCGTTCCTGTGTTAAGTGTCTGCTTCAGATGTTAGTCAGGAGCAGCCGATGACCCGGAAGCCACGCATTCTCGTCACCCGCCGCTGGCCCGAGGCAGTGGAGCGCGTTCTGGCCGAACGGTTCGATGCGTCGTTCAATGCCTCGGATATTGCCATGGATTCGGCAGCACTTGTCCAAGCGCTCCGGTCTTTCGATGCCGTCCTCCCGACTGTCTCTGACAGGCTTGGCGCATCGCTTTTCGAGGACAAGGATATCCGCGCAAAAATTCTCGGAAATTTTGGCGTCGGTTACAATCACATCGACATCGCCGCCGCCGAGGCGCGCGGCATTGTGGTCACCAACACGCCGGGCGTGCTTACCGATTGCACGGCCGATATCGCCATGTCGCTGCTGCTGACCGTTGCGCGCCGGGCAGGCGAGGGGGAACGCGAGGTCCGCTCGGGGCAATGGATGGGCTGGCGGCCGACGCATTTGATCGGAACCAAGGTGACCGGCAAGACGCTCGGGATTATCGGCTTCGGCCGGATCGGCAAGGCCATGGCAAAACGCTGCCATTTCGGCTTCGACATGGACGTGGTTTTCTACAACAGATCGAAAATCGATATTGCGGAAGCATCGCGGCTTGGCGCGCGGCAGCTCGAAACCGTCGAGGAGGTGCTGGCCGCCGCCGATTTCGTCTCGTTGCATTGCCCGGGCGGCGGCGGAAACCGACACCTGATCAATGCGCAACGTCTGGCCATGATGAAACCAGAAGCGTTTCTGATCAATACTGCGCGCGGCGATGTCGTCGACGAAATCGCCCTGGTCGAAGCCCTGGAAACGGGCGTCATCCGCGGGGCCGGGCTTGATGTCTTCGAGGTCGAGCCCACGGTTCCCGAACGGCTGCGCGTTCTGGACAATGTCGTGCTCCTGCCGCACCTCGGCAGCGCGACGGAAGAGACGCGCACGGCGATGGGCATGAAAGTCGTCGAGAACGTCACTGCGTTCTTCGAAGGCCGGCCGCCTCCGGATCGCGTCGCATAAGCCTCTGACTTCCAAAGACTAAATATTAGCATGTTGCCATATTGCAACGTGGAGTGTTTGTCGATGGCCACCGATTGCTGATCCGGGAAAATCGGCAGATAATGCTTAAATATAAGGCAAGCTGGCGCTTCACCCAGGGGTTGTAGGGAGCGCCACGTCCAGGAACGGACGCCGGGACCCGGATGGGACCGTGCTGATGTCGGGCGTCGGCGGAGTTTGCCGGCGTCAGCCGGTATGCGGGAAGAAACGCTTCAAGGGCGGGAACAGCAGTGGTCCCAAACCAGGAGATCTTCATGCGCTTCTCAAAGGTAGCCTACCGTCCAATCACCGATGGACATGTTTCGGTTGCGATCCCGGTCCTTCAGGAAAAACGGCACTATCTGATCTGGCTGATACCGCCCCTCATCGTCGCCGGTCTTTGGCCAGCTGTCGGCAAGGCGCATGATGCTCCGTCCGGCTGGAGCTATCCGTTCACATGCTGCTCCAACCAGGATTGCCGACCGGTCGCCACCAAGGCGATCAGCGAGAAGCCGCAAGGTTATGTCATCAATGTCACCGGTGAGGTCGTTCCCTACGCGGATACGCGCGTCCGGTCCTCGCCGGACGGCGAATTTCACTGGTGCTCGGTCGCGGGTGAGGCAAGGAGCCGAACCCTCTGTCTCTTCGTGCCGCCGCGCTCCTTCTGAAGCCGCCTAGACTTCACGCAAAGCGTTCGCCGCCTTGACCGCGGCGGATGCGCGGTTTTCGACGCCGAGCTTCACATAGATCTGTTCCAGGTGCTTGTTGACCGTGCGGGCGCTCAATCCCAGGATTTCGCCGATGTCGCGGTTCGACTTGCCCTTGGCGATCCAGAGCAGCACCTGAGCCTCGCGCACCGTCAGCGAAAAATTCTGGCGGAGAATGTCGTCGTCGCTGGTCTGGCTGACGCCGGTGAGGCGGAAGAGGAATTCGTCGCCGCCGATGGCACCAAGATAGGCAAGCTGCAAGACTGGTTGCCCATGCTGGTGGATCATCAGCGGCTCCTTGGAGACGCCGTGTTTTTCGCGCTCCTCCAGCCATGCGCGGATATAGTCGGCGAGCGTCTCCAGCCCATCATCCCGGCCCGTCGCGGCATTGACCAGCCGTGTCGCCTGCGGCGTCGACCACTGGATGCTGCCGGTACCACGCACGGCAAGCAGGTGCCGCCCGGCCGCGTCCAGTGCCACGCGCGCGCTTTGCGCCGAACGCGCGTTGGCAAGGTGCACGCGGATACGGGCGCGCAGTTCATCGATGTTGATGGGCTTCGAAAGATAATCGACACCGCCGGATTCCAGCGCGTGGACGATATGCTCGGTTTCCGTCAGTCCGGTCATGAAGATCACCGGCACCTGGGCAATGCCGGGATTGGCCTTGAGGCTGCGGCAGGTGTCGAAACCGTCCATGCCCGGCATGACCGCATCCATCAGGATGATATCCGGTGTGATACGATCGACGACGTTGATCGCAGCCTTGCCGGATGTGGCGATCAGTACCGAGAAGCCGGATTGTTCGAGCGCATCGGTGAGGAAGCCCAGCGTTTCCGGAGAATCATCCACGATGAGCACGATATCACGTGGATGGGCTGCTTCATTCACCGGCGGCTCTCCCTTGTTTGTTTATGCTCTGGAGGAAATCCGCGTAGCCGGCAAGGTCGAAAGCCTGAACATAGGTCTTGACAGCTTCGGTAAAGGGCTGATTTTCCTCGAAGCGCGCGAGATCGGCGAGCTTCGCCTCGATGCCGCGAACATAGCCGATTTCACCCAGCCGGATCAGTTCCTCGATATGGGCAACACCGGGCGTCCTGACCTCGGCCTTGACGTGTGGCTTTGGCGGCGGTGCAGCGGTATCGCTATAGTCCCATTCGAGGGCCAGATGGACGGCCAGCTTGTCTTGCAACTGACGGATATCGAAGGGCTTGGTCAGAGTATCGTTGTGGCCGGTATGGGCATCGGCTTCCGTACCGTCGCCGATATTGGCCGAAAGCATGATCACCGGCGCCGTCTGTCCGTGCTCGCGCAGACGGGTGACCAGTTGCCAGCCATTCATGCCGGGCATCGAAATGTCGATCAGGAAGAGATCGGGTTGGACGCCCGCGATCAGCGTCAGGCATTCCGTGCCGCCTGCTGCCGTCAGTACGACGAAATCGAGCGGCATCAGCACCTCGCGCATCAGGTCGCGGTGATCCTCGTTGTCATCGACGACGACGATCGTGCGGCGTGGGCCGGCATAACCGGCGATCTTGCGCACCGAGGGCAGGGAAGCGGTCGGCCGGTTGATCGCTGAGAGCATCAGGCGGACACGGAAGGTCGAGCCCTTGTCGCGTTCGCTGTCGACGACGATCTCGCCACCGAGCGTCTGGGTCAGAAGACGGGTGATGGTGAGCCCCAGCCCAAGGCCGGGCATCGGCCGGACATGTTCGGCCTCGCCGCGCTGGAAGGGCTCGAAAATGCGCGGCAGGTCTGTCTGTGAAATGCCGCGACCGGTGTCGGAGACGGTGAAGGTCGCAACCTGGCTGCGATAGGCGACGTCGAAGCGGATTGTGCCGCTGTCGGTGAATTTGATGGCGTTGGAGAGCAGGTTGACGAGGATCTGGCGCAGCCGCTTCTCGTCGGCGCGGACATATTGCGGCAGGGTGCCTGCCCGCTTGTGCTCGAAGACCACGCCCTTGGCCTGCGCCTGCGGGCGGAACATGTCGGTGACCTGGTCGAGGAAGTCCTGGATGTTGATCTCGTTCGAATAGACCTGCAGACGGCCGGCCTCGATCTTGGAAATATCGAGCAGCCCGTCGATCAGGCCCGACAGATGATCGGCGCTGCGCTTGATCACCTTGATCGCCGATTGACGCGGTGCCGGAATGGTTTCGTCGCGTTCGAGGATCTGCGCATAGCCGAGAACGGCGTTGAGCGGCGTTCTCAGCTCGTGGCTGAGACCCACTACATAGCGGCTCTTGGCGCGGTTGGCGGCCTCCGCCGTCTCCTTGGCATATTGCAGGGCTGCATCGGTCTTCTTATGGGCGGCGATCTCCTTCAGGAGCAGCGTGTTCTGACGCGAGGATTCCTCTTCCGCCACCAGCCGGCTGTCATGCGCCAGCACATAGAACCAGCAGACGATGCCGGTGACGACGGCAAAGACGAAGAAGACCACGCCGATCGTCCGGTTGATGACCGATGCGGTCTGCGGCGATGCGCTGCCGGTCTGGTGGGCGATCATCGCCAGGATGATGCCGATGCCGGCGACGGACAGGACGACGGCGATACCGTATCGTCCGAGACGGGTGGAGAGCGTTTCGGTGACCTTTTTCGGCAGCAGGGCCTTGGCGACAACGGCGGTCTGCGCATTGAAGGTCGCATGCGGTTTGCACATGTCGTGGCAGCGGCTGTCGAGCGAGCAGCAGAGAGAACAGATCGGCGCGGAATAGGCCGGGCACCAGGCCATGTCCTCTGGCTCGAACGGATGTTCGCAGATCGAGCAGGTGACGGTCGAGAGCTTCTTCCAGTTCTGGCGCGGCTTGCGGGCGAGATAGTATTTGCCCTGGGTCGCCCAGGCGATGGCGGGAGAGGCGATGAAGGCGGTGATCAGCGCGATATAGGGCGCCAATGATGATGCCATCGCGCCAAGCAGACCGAAATGGGCGGTGAGGGCGATCAAGGCCGACAGCGCCATGGCGCCGACGCCAACCGGATTGACGTCATAGAGATGGGCGCGCTTGAACTCGATATTCGGCGGTGCCAGACCCAGCGGCTTGTTGACGAAGAGATCGGCCGAGATGGTACAGAGCCATGACATTGCGATGATCGAGAAGATGCCGAGTGTTTCCTCCAGCAGCTTGTAAATGCCCAGTTCCATCAACAGAAGCGCGATCGCGACGTTGAACATCAGCCAGACGACGCGGCCGGGATGGCTGTGGGTAAGGCGCGAGAAGAAGTTGGACCATGCGAGCGAGCCCGCATAGGCGTTCATCACGTTGATTTTCAGCTGCGAAACCACCACGAAGGCCGCCATCAGGAGAAGCGCCGCATTGTGCCATGGGATCATGTAGCCGAAGGCGGTCAGATACATGTGCGCCGGGTCGGCGGCATCCTCGACCGGAACGCCGGCGCTGAGGCACAGCACGACGAGAAACGACCCGGCGAGCAGTTTTGGCGCGCCGACGATCACCCAGCCGGAGCCGGCCAGAAACACGGCAATCCGATGATGCAGCTTGCGCTGCCCCTCCGGCGGCAGGAAGCGCAGGAAGTCCACCTGCTCGCCGATCTGCGCCATCAGGGCGAGAATGACGGCGGAGGCCGCCCCGAACTCGGCAAGCGAAAATGGCGCCACGGAGCCGGGCGCGCCAGCTGTCTTGTGGGCGCCGGCAAAGGCGAGCCAGAGGTCGAACTTGCTCCAGTCGGCGAGCGCAATGAAGATGAAGGGCGCGATGTTGAGGACGATCCAGAATGGCTGGGTGATCAGCTGGAACCTGCTGATCAGCCGAACGCCATGTGTCACCAGCGGAATGACCATGACGGCGCTGATGATATAGCCGATCCAGACGGGAATACCGAGCGCCATTTCCAGTGCCGCCGACATGATCGAGGCCTCGATGGCAAAGAGCATGAAGGTGAAGCTCGCATAGATCAGCGAGGTGATGGTCGAGCCGATATAGCCGAAGCTTGCGCCGCGCGTCAGTAGATCGATATCGACGCCATGGCGGATGGCGTAGCGGCTGATCGGCAGGCCGACACAAAGCATGACAATGCTGGCGGCAAGGATGGCGATGACGGCGTTGGTCGTGCCGTAGGACAAGGTTATGGCCCCGCCGATCGCCTCCAGCGCCAGGAAGGAGATAGCCCCGATCGCCGTCTGCGAAATGCGCTGCGAGGAGAATTGCCGGGCACTCTTGGGTGTGAAACGCAGCGCGTAGTCTTCCAGCGTCTGGTTGGCGACCCAGCGATTATATTCGCGCCGGACCGGAATGATGCGCTGGCGGGCTGTCATGCCTAATTTGTGTTCCTTTGGCGACGATGATCAATGATTAGGCAATCTCCTCCGGTCCGAGATCTTTTGCAAGGGCGAGATGGTGGATTGACCGGGGGGACCGAGAGATTTGTTTCTCAAAAGCGGAACCGGGGAGCGATGCCGGACGGCGGAGGACCGGCATTCTGGGAAATGCGCGCATACGCGTGCTGACTTGCACACTTCGCCCCTGCGTCTACGTCAATTGACGTATACAGAATTCGAGAACCCCAGCGGATAGTCCCTTTACGAACGGTAAAGGTCTCCCAAGAGCCGTCGTCAAAGAACGAGAGGGGTTCACAATGAAAATCAAATCTCATGTCATGAGCGCGTTCCTGGCCGGTGCACTGGCCACGACCGCATTCTCTGGCGTTTTTGCCGCCGAAGACACGATCAAGGTCGGGGTTCTTCACTCGCTTTCGGGCACCATGGCCATTTCCGAGACGACGCTCAAGGATGCCATGCTGATGCTCATCGAAGAGCAGAACAAGAAGGGCGGCCTTCTCGGCAAGAAGCTCGAGGCCGTCGTCGTCGATCCGGCATCCGACTGGCCGCTGTTTGCTGAAAAGGCGCGCGAACTGATCTCCGTCAACAAGGTCGCGGCCGTCTTCGGTTGCTGGACCTCGTCGTCGCGCAAGTCGGTTCTGCCGGTCTTCGAAGAGCTGAATTCGCTGCTCTTCTACCCGGTCCAGTACGAGGGCGAAGAATCCTCGCGCAACATCTTCTACACCGGTGCTGCGCCAAACCAGCAGGCCATTCCGGCTGTCGACTACCTGATGGAAACCGAAGGCGTCGAGCGTTTCGTGCTTGAAGGTACCGACTATGTCTACCCGCGCACGACCAACAAGATCCTGGAAGCCTACCTGATCGCCAAGGGTATCCCGAAAGAGGATATCCTGATCAACTACACGCCGTTCGGTTTCTCCGACTGGCAGACGGAAGTGGCGAAGATCAAGGAATTCGGCTCGGCCGGCAAGAAAACCGCCGTCGTCTCGACCATCAATGGCGACGCCAACGTCCCCTTCTACAAGGAACTCGGCAACAAGGGCATCAAGGCAACCGATATCCCGGTCGTCGCATTCTCGGTCGGCGAAGAAGAGCTTGCCGGTCTCGACACCAAGCCGCTGGTCGGACACCTCGCTGCCTGGAACTACTTCCAGTCGGTCGATGCTCCGGTCAACGCCGAATTCATCAAGCAGTGGCATGCCTTTACCAAGAACGACAAGCGCGTCACCAACGACCCGATGGAAGCTGCCTATATCGGCTTCAGCGCCTGGGTGAAGGCGGTCGAGGCTGCCGGCACCACCGACACGGATGCCGTTCTCGACACGATCATCGGCACCAGCGTTCCGAACCTTTCGGGCGGCTATTCCACCGTCATGCCGAACCACCACATCACCAAGCCGGTGCTGATCGGTGAAATCCAGGAAGACGGCCAGTTCGAAATCGTCCAGCAGACGCCAGCCGTCGTTGGCGACGAATGGTCCGACTTCCTGCCCGACTCCAAGGACCTGATCTCCGATTGGCGCAAGCCGATGTCCTGCGGCAACTTCAACGTTGCAACCGGCAAGTGCGGCGGCAAGGGCTCCTGATTTTTCATCAAGGCCAATATACTCGGGAAACGGCTTAAACGCCGTTTCCACCAAATCACTCCATGACCTTTTGATTTGCCACGAATACCCTCCGTCCGGCCTTCCCACTCTGGACGGAGGGACTTTCATTCCTGGCTCCATGCCTGGCACGGTTTCTGCATGGTGTTAGGGGAGGGCAGAGCATCCGGACATGGATCGCCTCCGCTCTGATCGTCGGGCGAAGGCATTGCGGAAACTTTAAGCAGCGGCGCCAGCGGCGAGGCATTAGCCGGAATACGCGGCGTCGGCCAACGGAACAAGAAGAGCTCATGTATCGCGCCATCCAGACCTTCCTTGTCGCTCTTTGCCTGCTGGTCAGTTGCCTTGCAACTTGCCTGCGCGCACAGGAAGACATCCGGCCTCTGGTCGATGCGTTGGGCGCCAACAGTTTTCCGCAGAAGATCGAAGCGGTAAAGGCGCTGTCGGCATCGGGCGATGCAAAGGTTGCCGAAATCCTGCAGAATCTCAGCGACGGTAAGCTCTACGCGCCCAAGACCGGCGGCTCCGTTTACCTCGCCGCACCGACGGACGGCGCCTACCTCGACGTGCTGACCGGCGCGCCGGCAGCCGATGTCCCCGGTAATCTTGCGAAGATCAAGCTGAACAACGGCCTGCGCGGCGCGATCGGCGCGGCACTGAGCCAGCTGACGCTCTTGAGCCCCGATCGGGCTGCGCGGCTGGCCGCCTCGCGGGACCTGCTCAAGGATGCCGACCCTGACAATCTCGATTTGTTGAACTCCGCGCTGGCGCAGGAGAAGGACCTAGAGGTCAAGGCGACCATGGAAGCGGCGCGTGCAGTGATCCTGCTCAAGACAGACGCCAGCGCCGAGGACAAGAAGGCTGCCATCGACACGATCGCGGCGCGCGGAAATCGCGATGCGCTGACGATCCTGACCGCAGCCCTGGAGAATGCGCCGCAAGATCTGAAACCGGCGATCGAGCAGAACATCGCGTCGATCAAGACCAGTCTTGCAGCATGGGACGTGGCGCAAAACGTCTGGTACGGCCTGTCGCTCGGCTCCGTGCTGCTGCTCGCTGCCATCGGCCTTGCCATCACCTTCGGCGTCATGGGTATTATCAACATGGCGCATGGCGAGATGGTGATGCTCGGCGCCTACACCACCTATGTCGTGCAGCAGACGGTCGCCTCCGTCGCCCCTGGCATGGCCGACTATACGCTCGCCTTTGCGGTTCCTGCCGCCTTCCTGTTCACCGGGCTGGTTGGTGTTGGCATCGAGCGCAGCGTCATTCGCTTTCTCTATGGCCGGCCGCTGGAAACCCTGCTTGCCACCTGGGGCATATCGCTGGTCTTGCAGCAGGCAATCCGCACCATTTTCGGGCCGACCAACCGGCAGGTTGACAATCCGAGCTGGATGTCGGGCGCCTTCGATGTCGGCGGTCTGGCCATCACCTATAACCGCATGTGGATCGTCGTCTTCTCGCTCGGTGTCTTCGTCGCGCTGCTGTTGCTTCTCAAGCGCTCCAAGTTCGGCCTGCAGATGCGCGCGGTCACGCAGAACCGCCGCATGGCGTCGTCCATGGGTATCCGCACGCCTTGGGTCGATGCGCTAACGTTCGGGCTCGGGTCCGGCATTGCCGGCATGGCGGGGGTCGCGCTCAGCCAGATCGACAATGTCTCGCCCAATCTCGGCCAGAACTACATCATCGACAGCTTCATGGTCGTGGTCTTCGGCGGCGTCGGCAACCTCTGGGGCACGCTGGTCGGGGCGCTCACACTGGGCATCGCCAACAAATTCCTCGAACCCTATGCCGGTGCGGTGCTGGGCAAGATCCTCATCCTCATCTTTATCATTCTCTTCATTCAGCGGCGGCCACGCGGCCTGTTCGCGCTCAAGGGAAGGGCGATCGAACAATGATCACGCACATGCTGTTCAGCCGGCACGAGACGAAAATCCTCTGGGCCGTGGCGCTCATTCTTCTCGCAGCAGCCCTCGTGCCGCTCGCCAATCTCCTGATCCCGGAAGGCAGCGCCTTCCACGTTCCGGGCTATCTGGTGCCGCTTCTCGGCAAGTACCTGTGCTACGCGCTGCTGGCGCTCGCACTCGATCTCGTTTGGGGCTATTGCGGTATTCTCTCGCTCGGGCACGGCGCCTTCTTCGCGCTCGGCGGCTATGCCATGGGCATGTACCTGATGCGCCAGATCGGCGATCGGGGCGTCTATGCCAATCCGCTGCTGCCGGATTTCATGGTGTTCCTGAACTGGAGCGAACTGCCCTGGTACTGGTATGGCTTCAACCATTTCGCGTTCGCGGCGCTGATGGTTCTGCTGGTGCCCGGCCTGCTCGCCTTCGTCTTCGGCTGGTTCGCCTTTCGCTCGCGCGTCACCGGCGTCTACCTGTCGATCATCACCCAGGCGATGACCTACGCCCTGCTGCTCGCCTTCTTCCGAAACGAGATGGGTTTCGGCGGCAATAACGGCCTCACCGACTTCAAGGATATCCTCGGCTTCAACGTCCAGGCCGCCGGAACACGGGCGACGCTGTTTGCAGCAACCGCCATCGCGCTGGCTTTTGCCTTGATCCTGAGTTCCGCCATCGTCCGCTCCAAATACGGCAAGGTGCTGGTCGGCGTCCGCGATGCGGAAAGCCGGACCCGGTTCCTCGGCTATCGCGTCGAGAACATGAAGCTCTTCATCTTCACCCTCTCTGGGATGATGGCGGGTGTCGCCGGTGCACTCTATGTGCCGCAGGTCGGCATCATCAACCCTGGTGAATTCGCACCGGCGAACTCGATCGAAGTGGTCATCTGGACGGCGGTCGGCGGGCGTGGCACGTTGATCGGACCAATCATCGGCGCGGTCCTCGTCAATTTCGGCAAGAGCATCTTCACCGCCGCCTTCCCGGAATTCTGGCTGTTTGCGCTCGGCGCACTGTTCGTCGCAACGACGCTGTTCCTTCCCAAGGGTGTCGTCGGCACGGTCCAGCAGTTCGTCGCCTCCCGCAAGGAACGGAGACAAGCCGACGCTGTCGAGCAGGCCTATCAGAACAAGGCGGCAGCCAAGGTCGAAAGCCAAGTTGCAACACTTAAACCCCAGGCTGCGGAGTAAGATCGATGGATGCAAAGACCTCCAACAGCCTTCTCTATCTCGATGGCGTCTCGGTTTCCTTCGACGGTTTCAAGGCGCTGAACTCGCTGTCCTTCGTCGTCGAACCGGGCGAACTGCGCGCCATCATCGGGCCGAACGGTGCCGGCAAGACAACGATGATGGACATCATCACCGGCAAGACCCGGCCGGACTCGGGCCAGGTTTTCTTCAACGGCGACATCGACCTCACCAGGAAGGATGAGGCCGACATCGCCCAGCTCGGCATCGGCCGCAAATTCCAGAAGCCAACGGTGTTCGAAAGCCACACGGTCTGGGACAATATCGAGCTGGCGCTCAACCGGAAGCGCGGCGTTTTCGCGACCCTCTTTTATCGCCTGACGGCAGAGGACAAGGCACGCATCGAGGAGATTCTCGAAACGGTTCGCATGACCGCCCGCAAGGCCGATCTGGCCGCCAATCTCTCGCATGGGCAAAAACAATGGCTGGAGATCGGCATGCTGCTCGCCCAGGAACCGAAGCTGCTCCTGGTCGACGAGCCAGTGGCCGGCATGACGGACGCCGAAACGGCGGAAACCGCCATCCTGCTCAAGGAAATCGCCAAGACCCGCTCGGTCGTCGTGGTCGAGCACGACATGGGCTTCATCCGTGATCTCGGTGTCAAAGTCACGTGCTTGGCGGAGGGCTCGGTGCTGGCCGAAGGCTCGATCGATTTCGTCAGCAACGATCCGAAAGTGATCGAGAATTATCTGGGGCGGTAGCTTTTGCATTGCCCCTCATCCGGCCTGTCGGCCACCTTCTCTCCGTGAACGGGGAGAAGGGACAAGCGGCAGCCTCCGTCGTCCCCTCTCCCCGCCTGCGGGGAGAGGGGTTAGGGTGAGGGGCAGTGAGGAAATGAGGTGAAACAAAGATGCTGACGGTCGATAACATCAATCTGCACTATGGTGCGGCCCAGGCCCTTCGCGGCGTTTCCATCACGGCACCCATGGGCAAGATCACCTGCGTACTGGGCCGCAACGGCGTCGGCAAGACCAGTCTGTTGCGCGCCATCACCGGTCAGCATGGGCCGAGCGCCGGAACCATTACCTTCAATGATAGCCCGCTAAACGGCATGGCGCCCTACAGCCGGGCCAAGCACGGCATCGGCTTCGTGCCGCAGGGACGCGAGATCTTTCCGTTGCTGACGGTCAAGGAGAACCTGGAATCAGGCTATGCGCCGGTGGCGCGCAAGGACCGTTTCATTCCGGAGGATATTCTCAATCTCTTTCCGATCCTGCGCTCCATGCTCGGCCGCCGGGGCGGTGACCTCTCCGGCGGGCAACAGCAGCAGCTGGCGATCGGTCGTGCACTAGTGACGCGCCCGAAGATCCTCGTTCTCGACGAGCCGACAGAAGGCATCCAGCCGTCGATCATCAAGGATATCGGCCGGGCGATCCAGTATCTGCGCGATTCCACGGGGATGGCAATTCTGCTTGTGGAACAATATCTTGACTTCTGCCGCGAGCTTGCAGACCATGTCTATATCATGGATCGGGGCGAGATCGTGCATGAGGGGCCGGCAGAGACGCTGGACACGCCGGAAGCACGTCGCCACCTGACAGTCTGACGGCGGGTTTTATGGCTGAAGCGACGGCAATCGCTCCCCAAAGAGCGTGGGGCAAGGGACGGCTGGTGGCCAAGCCATTTGCCGGGCGCACGCGGCTTTCCGAATTCTATCAGGAAGGCTGCGCCAAGATCCGTCTTCCGGATACGTTCGACGCGACGATGGAAGCGGTGCTGATCAACAGTTCCGGCGGGCTGACCGGCGGCGACCATATGGAGTGGGAATTTTCGGCCGGAGAGGGCACGCATCTCACCCTGACGACCCAGGCTTGCGAGAAAGTCTACAAGGCGAGCGCCGGAACGGCGGCCGTCAAGGCGAAGATCTCGGTTGGGGCCGGGGCGACGGTGCACTGGCTGCCGCAGGAAACGATCCTGTTCGACCGCGCCTCGCTGTCGCGCCGGCTCGACGTCGACATTGCTGATGGCGGCGAGTTCCTGGCCGTCGAGGCAATCCTGCTCGGACGCAAGGCGATGGGCGAGGTGATGCGGACGGGGCTGTTTCAGGATTGCTGGCGTATCCGCAAGGGTGGACTTTTGCTGCACGCCGAAAATCTGCGGCTGAACGACGATATCGCCGCGCTGACGCGGGAGGCCGCCACGCTCGGCGGGAATGTGGCTTTTGCCACGCTCTTCTACAGCGGCATGAACTGCGAGCAGCAGGTGGAGAGCCTGCGTGCTCTGATCGGCGGCTCACATGGCGGGATCAGCCACTATCACGTTGCCGGACAGGACAAGCTGATTGCCCGCCTCGTTGCCGCCGATGGTTTTGCCTTGAGAAAAATCCTCATCCCGGTCATTTCGCACTTGCGCAAGGGCGCTTCCGTGCCGAAAGTCTGGAACCTGTAATCGACACGCAATCTGGTGGCCGCGCATGAACCTCACTCCTCGTGAAAAAGACAAACTGCTGATTTCGATGGCGGCGATGGTGGCCCGCAGGCGCCTGGAGCGCGGGGTGAAGCTCAATCATCCCGAGGCGATCGCACTGATCACCGACTATGTCGTCGAAGGCGCGCGCGACGGCCGCTCCGTCGCAGACCTGATGGAGGCGGGCGCCCATGTCATCACACGCGCTCAGGTGATGGAGGGCATCGCGGAAATGATCCACGACATCCAGATCGAGGCGACGTTTCCGGACGGTACCAAGCTGGTTACCGTCCACGAGCCTATCCGCTGAGGGAGCGAACCATGCTGCAACTGAGACCGAATTGCGAATGCTGCGACAAGGATCTGCCACCAGGCAGCCGCGAAGCGATGATCTGCAGTTTCGAATGCACCTTCTGCACGCAATGCGCATCCGACGTTCTGGACGGGCATTGCCCGAACTGCTCGGGAGAACTCGTCCGTCGCCCGGTGCGCCCTGCGGCCAAACTTGGCAAGTTCCCGGCGTCCACCGAACGCGTTTTGAAGCCGGACGGCTGCGCGCCGATCAAGGCAGCCTGAACAGGAGAGACAGATCATGATCCCCGGTGAAATCATTGTTGGCAGCGGCGAGATCGAGCTGAATGCCGGTCTGGAGACCGTGACGCTCGAGGTCTCGAACACGGGCGACCGGCCGATCCAGGTCGGCAGCCATTATCATTTCGCCGAGACCAATGCCGGCCTGTCCTTCGACCGGACGCTGGCGCATGGCAAGCGTCTCGACATTCCGGCGGGCACCGCGGTGCGCTTCGAGCCCGGGCAGACCCGCAACGTCACGCTCATCCCGTTTGGCGGCAAGCGCGAGGTTTACGGGTTCCAGCAGAAGATCATGGGCAAGCTATGAACCGGTTTCATCCTGCAAGCGTCATGGTGGCGGGCATTGTGGCCTTTGCGCCGCTTGCGCTGGCGCAGGAGGAACCGCAGGTCGATTGCGAAAACGCAATGACCCAGTCGGACATCAACATTTGCGCCAACCAGGACTACGAAGCGGCCGACAAGGAGTTGAATGCGGTTTACAGGACGACGATGACGGCGATGCAGGCGACCGACAAGGAACTCGGTGAGATCGACCAGAACTATGTCGGTGCCGTCGAGGCGTTGAAGAAGGCGCAGCGCGCCTGGATCGGCTATCGCGACGGTCAGTGCGAGCTTGCCGGTTTCGAGGCGCGGGGCGGATCGATGGAGCCGATGCTGGTTTCCGGTTGCCTTGCCGACGTGACGAAGAAGCGCACTGCGGAATTGAAAAGCCTAACCGAAGGCCTTGGAAACTGAGAGGCGATAAGTGACGGTGAGCCGGACCATCATGATCGTCGGAAACGGGCCGGTACCGCAAGGTGCGGCGCCCGTGATCGATGCGGCCGATCTGGTGATCCGCTTCAACGACTGCCGCTCGTGCGGTGCGGGGGGCGAGAAGACCGATATCGTCGCCGTCTGCAATACCGGCCGTCCGGCGCTGGCGATGCTGGGCGGCGGCCGGTGGAAAACCCATGCGGCCGTGCAGCGGGCGCGCGAGTTCTGGTGTGTCCGGTTTGCGGAAAAATTTCGGGAACTGCGGCCGGAAATCGAGAAACGCCACCCTGATCTGGATGATCTCTGCGACGATTATACGGATGGTTTTCGCGCTTTCGCGGCGGCTACCGGCCGGAGCCTCCATACAGTCTTGGCTTCGACACATGAAAGCGTCGACGCCGAGCTGAAAAGCTTCGGTCCCGGCGATTATGTCGTGCCAAGCAGCGGACTGATCGTGATCGCCGATGTGCTCAGCCATTGGTGCGGTCCGGCCGACCGTGTCGTGCTTGCCGGTTTCGGTCACGTCGGCTGGGAGTGGCATCCGTTCGCGGCCGAGCGCCGGTATGTCGACGCGTTGATTTCAAAGGGGCTCCTCACGCGCCTCGATCAAAATTACCTATCCGCCTTTGCTCAAGGAGCCTGATACCCATGTCCTACAAGATGTCGCGCGCAGCCTATGCCAACATGTTTGGCCCCACCACCGGCGACAAGGTGCGGCTGGCCGATACCGAGCTTTTCATCGAGGTCGAGAAGGATTTCACCACCTATGGTGACGAGGTGAAGTTCGGCGGCGGCAAGGTCATCCGTGACGGCATGGGCCAAAGCCAGGTGACGCGCGCCGAGGGGGCCGTCGATACCGTCATCACCAATGCGCTGATCGTTGATCACTCCGGTATCGTCAAGGCGGATATCGGCCTGAAGAATGGCCGCATCGTCGGAATCGGCAAGGCCGGCAATCCGGATACGCAGTCAGGGGTCACAATCATCGTCGGTCCCTCGACCGAGGCGATCGCCGGGGAGGGCAAGATCGTCACGGCCGGCGGTATGGACAGCCACATCCATTTCATCTGCCCGCAGCAGATCGAGGAGGCACTGATGAGCGGTATTACGACGATGCTCGGCGGCGGTTCGGGGCCTGCGCATGGGACGCTCGCCACGACGTGCACCGGTGCCTGGCACATCGAACGGATGATCGAGAGCTTCGATGCCTTCCCAATGAACCTCGCGCTTGCCGGCAAGGGTAATGCGTCGCTACCGGCCGGCATCGTCGAAATGGTGCTGTCGGGCGCAAGTTCGCTGAAGCTGCACGAAGACTGGGGCACAACACCGGCGGCCATCGACTGCTGCCTGTCGGTCGCCGATGAATACGACGTGCAGGTGATGATCCACACGGACACTCTGAACGAAAGCGGCTTCGTGGAAGATACGATCGCCGCGATCAAGGGCCGGACGATCCATGCCTTCCACACCGAAGGGGCGGGCGGCGGCCATGCGCCGGATATCATCAAGATCTGCGGGCAGCCGAACGTCATCCCGTCCTCGACCAACCCGACGCGGCCCTACACGAAGAACACGCTGGCCGAACACCTTGATATGTTGATGGTCTGCCATCACCTGTCGTCTTCTATCCCCGAAGACATCGCCTTTGCCGAAAGCCGCATCCGCAAGGAGACGATCGCGGCGGAAGACATTTTGCATGATATCGGCGCCTTCTCGATCATCTCGTCCGACAGCCAGGCCATGGGCCGCGTCGGCGAAGTGGCGATCCGCACCTGGCAGACGGCCGACAAGATGAAGCGCCAGCGCGGGCGGCTCACGCAGGAAAGCGGCGAGAATGACAATTTTCGCGTCAAACGCTACATCGCCAAGTACACGATCAACCCGGCAATCGCCCATGGCGTCAGCCATGAGGTCGGTTCGATCGAGGTGGGTAAACGCGCCGATCTGGTCATCTGGAATCCGGCCTTCTTCGGCGTCAAGCCCGAAATGGTGCTGCTCGGCGGCTCGATCGCAGCAGCCCCGATGGGCGATCCGAATGCCTCGATCCCGACGCCGCAGCCGGTGCATTATCGCCTGATGTTCGGCGCCTATGGAAAGAACCGGACGAATTCGTCGGTCACCTTCGTTAGCCAGGCCTCGCTCGATGCGGGTCTCAAGGGCCGTCTCGGGGTCGCCAAGGAACTGGTGGCGGTGCAGAACACGCGTCACGGCATCGGCAAGCATTCGATGATCCACAACAGCCTGACGCCGCATATCGAGGTCGATCCGGAAACCTACGAGGTCCGCGCCGACGGTGAGCTTCTGACATGCGAACCGGCAACCGTGCTGCCGATGGCACAGCGGTATTTCCTGTTCTAGTGTCGAAGGGAAATCCGCTGGTGACGACCTGGAAACGGTCGATACGAGGGCTGTTTGCCCTGGTGCTCGTGCTGGTGTCGGCGGCGATTGCGGGGACGTTGATGCCGCGGCCTTTATGGCCTTCCGCAAAGGCCAGCGAGGCTTTCGGTCAGACGCGCCGTATCCTTGTCCTGTCGAACCCCATCCACACGGACATCGCTATTCCCGTCAATGCCGAAACACTGGCGCGCTTTCCGTTTCTCGCCGAGAGCGGCATGCCCGTCGCCCATCCGAACGTGCGCTGGCTGGTGTTCGGCTGGGGCAGCCGCGCCTTCTATATCGAAACGCCGACCTGGGCGGACTTGAAGCCCATGCCGCTGATCAAGGGGCTGACGCTGGACCGGTCAGTGATACATGCCGATGTCGCCGCAGAGATCATCGAGCCTTCGGCTCGCGTCAGGAGTTTCGAGATCGGTCCGAATGAATATCAGCTGCTTTTGGCGTACATCGGGGCCAGTTTCAAAGCAGAAGACGGCGGGATCACAGCGATACGGGACACGGCCTATGGCCCAACCGACGATTTCTTCGAGGCGAATGGCTGGTTCAGCGCCGCGGTCGGTTGTAATACGTGGACGGCAGGGGCTTTACGTGAGGCCGGCATCAGGACCGGTTGGTGGAATCCGCTGCCGGTATCGCTGTCCATGTCGCTTGATTTGTACAACTGAAATCCATGATCAGCGACGTGCTGCTCTGGTTCTCGCTTGCGCCGTTCCCTCCAATCAAGTCCACGTGGCGAGGCGAGCAAGAGACGTCGGGAGAAACCGGCCTACGCACATTGCTCCAGAATTCATCCCCGCAAATCCCCGCCTGGAAAACCTGTGCCACGATCATGGCGTCCTGTCACGGATACACCGCAAGACGTTTGCGGCGAGGCAGGACTGGCGCTCCACGGGAAACCTCGTGGCCTTCGATGAGGGGCTGCGAACGTCAGGCGGACCGGAAGGAGAGCCCCCGGAAAATGATCCCCTCCGTCCTTTTGGGGGCGGGCGTGCCTGTGGGGCACACATGTCGGGACAGGACGCGTGACGTACCGGATCGAGATGCTTAATTCCGGTCCGGAAACCTACGCCACAAGGTCGTCCCGAGGCAGAGGGTCTGAAGTCGGGGTCTGTAGGGAGGAGAGCTCCCGAGAGAACGCCAAACGGGGCGCTGGAAGGCGTCACATATGTTTATTCATTAGAGGCGGCTTCCAGTGCCCCGTCCGAGTGAATGCATTTTTCGAAGACCACGGCGGCAGCGCGCCGGGAGGTTTCGGGCTGTCCTGCGGGCAGAGTGGCGGAGTGGCGGGTATTCCGGGGCGGATTGGACTTTCTATCATGCGCGTATCGCATGGCAGCCATGCAGCGCGACTTTCACGGCTGTCTGGTGCTGCATCGCAGCACGGCTTGCTGTAAAAAAAGCGGCTTCGAGTCCTGTGCCGGGTTTCTCCCAAGACCTGCCGCGCGGGAAACGCAATTTCAAGGAGATAGCTATGATCGTTGGCAGAAAAGTGCCCTTCGTAACCTTCCGAACGCGCATCCGTGACGAGGCCGTCGGTGGGCCGAATCCCTATCGTTGGCAAGATGTTTCATCCGCCGACTACTTTGCCGGCAAGCGTGTTGTCCTGTTCTCTTTGCCGGGTGCCTTCACGCCAACCTGCTCGACCTATCAGCTTCCCGATTTCGAAAAGCTGGCCGGCGAATTCAAGGCCCAAGGCATCGATGCTATCTATTGCGTCTCGGTCAACGATGCCTTCGTCATGAACGCCTGGGGCAAGTCGCAGAATCTCGAAAACGTCAAGCTCATCCCGGACGGCTCCGGCGAGTTCACCCGCAAGATGGGCATGCTGGTCGCCAAGGACAATCTCGGCTTCGGCATGCGCTCCTGGCGCTATGCCGCCATCATCAATGACGGCGCCGTCGAACAGTGGTTCGAGGAAGAAGGCTATTCGGATAACTGCGACAGCGATCCCTACGGCGTTTCCTCGCCGCAGAACATCCTGGAAGCACTGAAGTCGGAAAGGCTCGCGGCCTGAACCGAGCCATGGTGTCGATCTGAATTCCGGTGCCGGGCCTCTTTGGTCTGGCGCCCGTTTTTTTTATGGCTACAGTGGTGGAAAGCATTCCGAGGTTCACATGATCTATGTCATCGCCCATCTCAAGACCCATCCCGGCAAGGCCCCCGAGGTTGTTTCTGATGCCGTTCCCCTGATCGAGGGGACGCGCAAGGAGGCAGGCTGCATCTTCTACGATCTCTACCAGAAGCCCGGCGAACCGGACACGCTGGTCTTCGTCGAGCAGTGGAAGAACCGCGAAGCACTGGAGGCGCATTTCGCCGAACCGCATATCATCGCCTTCCAGAAGGCAACGGCGGAACTGGTGGCGGATGGCCGTATCGAGGTTGTCCATTCGGAGAAGGTCGAGGTTCTCTGAATGCCCTATCGCTCGACCCAAATTCTTTCGCCTGGCCCGGAGGACAAGACGCCTCTGCACACGATCGCGCTTGCGCACGACCAACGGCACTTGCGCCGCAAACTGCTGCATCTCGACAATGACGACGTGGTGATGCTCGACCTGAAAGAACCGGTGATGCTTGCCGACGGCGATCTCCTGGTGCTGGATACCGGCGACTATGTCCGCGTCGCTGCCACCCACGAGCCGCTGTATGATATCCGCTCGCGCGATCCGCTGCACCTGATCGAACTCGCCTGGCATCTCGGCAACCGCCATCTGCCGGCGGAAATCCGGCAGGACCGGATCCTGATCCTGCGTGATCCGGTGATCAAGATGATGCTCGAAGGACTGGGTGCAAAGGTTGCCGAGGTGACGGAACCATTCCAGCCGATGCGCGGCGCCTATCATGGTTCTGGCGGGCACGACCATGGACACTCCCACGGACATGGCGGCCATCATCACGCCCATGACTGAGCAGGCAGATACGCGGGCGCTGCTCAGGCTGGTGACGTGGCTGTCGCCGGCTTTTCCGGTGGGCGCATTCGCCTATTCCGGCGGGCTCGAGCAGGCGGTTCACGACGCTCTGATCACCGATGCTCCCGCTTTAAGGCGATGGCTGGAGGCGCTGATCCGCCATGGATCGAGCTGGAACGACGCGGTCCTTCTGGCGGAGAGCTATCGGGCTTGTGATGATCCGCCCAGGCTTGAAGCCGTGCGGGAACTGGCCGAAGCTCTGGCCGGCTCTCGCGAGCGCCACCTGGAAATGACGTTGCAGGGGGAGGCTTTCCTTGCGGCAGCAGCGCATTGGCCGCATCCGGTGCTCGATACTCTGATCGGTGCTGTCGCCTATCCGGTCGCGGTCGGCGCTGTCGCCGGCGCGCACAATACAGGGTCGGAGCCTGCTTTGGCCGCCTATCTGCACGCCACGGCATCCAACCTCGTCTCGGTGGCAATCCGTTGCAGCGTGACGGGCCAGAAGCACGGGGTCGGCGTTCTTGCCGAACTGGAGCCGGTGATCTCCGAAACGGCGGTACGGGCGTCATCGAGCACGCTGGACGATCTCGGTTCTGCTACAATTCTTGCCGACATATCGGCGCTGCGCCACGAGACCCTGCATTCGCGGCTCTTCCGTTCCTGACGGCCACGGATACAAGTTCGAGAAAGGAATATTACGATGAAATCTGCGAACGGTCCGCTTCGCGTCGGCATCGGGGGTCCTGTCGGCTCCGGCAAGACGGCGCTGACCGACAAGCTCTGCAAGGCGATGCGCGAGACCTACTCCGTCGCCGTCGTCACCAACGATATCTACACCAAGGAGGATGCCGAGGCGCTGGTGCGCATGCAGGCGCTGCCCTCCGACAGGATCGTCGGCGTCGAAACCGGCGGCTGCCCGCACACCGCGATCCGCGAGGATGCGACGATCAACCTCCAGGCCATTGCCGACCTCAACCGCCGTATTCCCGACCTCGACGTCATCTTCATCGAATCTGGCGGCGACAATCTGGCGGCGACCTTTTCACCCGATCTTGCCGACATCACCATCTATGTGATCTCCGTCTGCCAGGGCGAGGAAATCCCGCGCAAGGGCGGACCCGGCATCACGCGGTCGGACCTGCTGGTCATCAACAAGAAGGACCTGGCTCCCTATGTCGGTGCCGATCTCGATGTGATGGAGCGGGATGCCAATCGCATGCGTGCCGAGCGGCCGTTCGTGTTTTCG
This sequence comes from Hyphomicrobiales bacterium, assembly GCA_900474095.1. Lineage (GTDB taxonomy): Bacteria > Pseudomonadota > Alphaproteobacteria > Rhizobiales > Rhizobiaceae > Pararhizobium. The sequence goes on from UCOA01000136.1 coordinate 34,651, forward strand.
GACATGAAGCGCGGCGACGGCATCGACAGAATCGTCGACTTTCTGAGGGTCGAAGGCGGCCTCTGAAGTCAGGAGCAGTTTCAAAGCGCTACAGCGTCCTTTGCACGTCAGGTTTGACGCGCGGCGTTGTAAACGAAAAAAGGCCGGCCGCATCATCGACGCGGCCGGCCTTCTGTTTTGTCAACGTCATTCCGCGGCGAGGTGGATGATGTTGCCGCCGCGCTTCGGGCCCTCTAGCTTGTCGAGCCTCTCCTGCAATTCGCTGATGGTCTTGCTCTGGTCGGCGACGATTTCCGTCAGCGCGGTGTTTTCCAGGGGCTCCGTCTCCTGTTCCTTGCTGCCGACAAGGCTGCCGAAGAGCCAGCCGAGCAGGCGGGACAGATCGTCCATGATCAGGAAGAAGGACGGGACGACCACCAGCGAGATCACCGTCGAGACGATAATGCCGCCGATCACAGCGATTGCCATCGGTGCGCGGAACGAACCGCCTTCGCCGACGCCGAGCGCCGACGGCAACATGCCGGCCGACATGGCGATCGAGGTCATGATGATCGGGCGGGCGCGCTTGCGGCCGGCCTCGACCATTGCCTGCGTCCGCTCCATGCCGCGGTGCATCATCTCGATGGCGAAATCGACGAGCAGGATGGCGTTCTTGGTGACGATCCCCATCAGCATCAGGATGCCGATCAGCACGGGCATCGACATGGCATTCTGCGTGACGATGAGGCCGATCGCGACGCCGCCGATGGCGAGCGGCAGCGAGAACAGGATCGTGAACGGCTGGATGACGTCCTTGAACAGGAGGATGAGCACGACGAGCACCAGCATCAGGCCGAGCAGCATGGCGTTGCCGAAGCCCTGCTGCATTTCCGCCTGAACTTCAGCGTCGCCACTTTCGAGGAACTGCACGCTCGCCGGCAGTTTCGTTTCCCTGGCGATCTCCTTGAAACGATCCGAGGCCGAGTTGAGCGCGACGCCGATCGGCAGGTCCGCGCCCATGGTCACGACACGATACCGGTCGTAACGCTTGATCGAGCTTGGGCCTTCCGAATAGTCGACATCGGCGACGCTCGAAATCGGCACCAGCGCACCCGCCGCAGTCTGGACTTTCAGGTTGCGGATGGCGGCAAGATCGGTGCGGAAACTCGTATCCACCTGGACGCGGATCGGAATCTGCCGGTCGTCGAGCGAAATCTTCGTCAGCGCCGCATCGATGTCGCCGATCGTGGCGACGCGGACGACGTCAGCGATCTGCGAGGTCATGATGCCGAGCCGCGACATCTGATCGGCGCGCGGGCGGATCTGCAGTTCGGGCCGCGGCAAGGCACCGTCGGGGCTGACATTGGCAAGCAGCGGCTCGTCCCGCAGATTGGCTTCAAGCATGCCGACGGCCTTGTTCAGGTCCTCGTCGTTCTTCGACAGGAGGTTGAACGCCAGGTCGCGCTCACCGCGGTCGTTCAGCTTCAGGATGCGAACGTCCGGAATGGAGCGGACGGCGGCATAGACCTGCTTCTCGATCTCGGCCTGCGGAATGATGCGGCCGGCTGGTGGCAGCTTGGGCAGATACTGGCCGATCAACGGGGTACGGCCGAGAACGTCGTTCACCACCTTGTTGAGCAAGGAATGATCGAGCTTGCCGAGCATGATGCTGATCGTCGCGCGGCGCAGTTCGAGGTCGCCCTTCGGCGAGGCACCACCGAGGACGAAGACGTCGTCGACACCGTCGAGATGCTTGACCTTGTCATAGATCTGCGCCGTCGTCGTATCCGTGTCGTCCAGCATGGCGTCCGGCGGCAATTCGACCGATAGCACGATGCGCGAGGCGTCTTCCGGCGGCAGGAAGCTGCCAGGCACCGTCATCAGGAGAAAAACGGACCCGATCACGAAGGCGATCGCCGCCACGAGCGTCGCATAACGCATGTACCAGCGTCTGGTGGTCACGGTCACCAGCCACGTATAACCGCGCATCAGCGCGCCATCCTTGTCTTCGTGATGACCGTCGCCGTCGCCCGATTTCATCAGATAGGCAGCCATGACCGGCGTGATCAGACGGGCAACCATCAGCGAGAAGAACACTGCCACCGCGACCGTCAGGCCGAACTGGATGAAATACTGGCCCGGGATGCCCGGCATGAACGAGACCGGCACGAACACCGCGATAATCGTGAAGGTCGTCGCGATGACGGCAAGGCCGATTTCGTCGGCGGCCTCGATCGAGGCCTTGTACGGCGATTTGCCCATCTTGATGTGCCGGGCAATGTTCTCGATTTCGACGATGGCGTCATCGACGAGAATACCGGTCGCAAGCGTCATGGCGAGGAAGCTCACCAGGTTCAGCGAGAAGCCGAGCAGTTCCATCACCCAGAAGGTGGGAATGGCCGAAAGCGGCAGGGCCATCGCCGAAATCAGCGTTGCCCGCCAGTTGCGCAGGAACAGGAGAACGACCGCCACCGCCAGCAGGGCGCCCTCGAGCAGCGTATGGATTGCAGCCTCGTAGTTGCCGTAGGTGTAGTAGACGGAATCATTGACCAGTTCGATCGACACGTCCGGGTTCTTCGCCCGCAGATCCTTCAGCGTCTTTTCCACCGTTTCGGCGACGGTCACTTCGCTGGCGCCCTTCGAGCGGAAGACCGCGAAGGTGACGACCGGATTGCCGTTGAAACGGGAAAACGACTTCGGCTCCTCATAGGTGTCGGTCACCTGACCGAGTTCGGAAAGGCGGACGAACCTGCCGTTCGGCATGGCGATCATCGTGCTTGCCAGGCCTTCGACCGAGCGTGCGTCGCCGAGCGTGCGGATCGCCTGTTCGCTGCCGCCCACCTGGCCGCGGCCGGAGCCGAGGTCGGTGTTCATCTTGCGCAACTGATTGTTCACGTCCGCGGCGGTGATGCCGTAAGAGTTCAGGCGAGCATCGTTGAGTTCGACGCGAACCTCACGGTCAGCCCCGCCGTAGCGGTCGATACGGCCGATGCCGCTCTGACCCTGAAGTGCGCGCTTGATGGTGTCGTCGACGAACCAGGAGATTTCCTCAAGCGTCATGCCGGGGGAGGAAACCGCGAAGGTCTGGATCGCCTGTCCCTCGACGTCGATCTTCGAGACGATGGGCTCCTCTACCGAGGCGGGGAGATCGCTGCGGATACGATCGATGGCATCCTTGACGTCCTGTACCGCCTGGTTGGTCGGCACGTCCATCTCGAATTGGACAGCCGTCGTCGAAAGACCGTCGCTGATGGTCGAGGTGATGTGATCGACGCCGGAAATGCCGGCGACCGCATCCTCGATCTCCTTGGTCACCTGCGTCTCGAGTTCGGCCGGTGCTGCGCCGCTCTGCGTAACGCTGATCGAGACGATCGGCACGTCGATATTGGGGAAACGCGTGATCGGCAGCGTGTTGAACGACTGATATCCGAGATACATCAGCAACACGAAGCCCAGAATCGGCGCGATCGGATTGCGAATTGCCCAAGCTGAAAAATTCATTCCGCTGTTCCCGTCAATTGGTCGCCGTGGCGGCGGATGTCACCGGATTGATCTTGTCGCCGTCGCGCACATAGGCGCCGGCCTTGGCGACCACCTTGTCACCCGGCTTCAGGCCGGTGGTGATCTCGATGAACTCACCATCCTGGATGCCGGTGGTCACCGGTGTCAGGCGGACGATGCCGTCATCGACCTTGCGAACGACCGTTTCATCGTGGCCGACTGTAACGGCCGTTAGGGGCAGGACGATGGCCTGCTTTTCCTCGATGATGATCTGCGCATCGGCGTACATCCCCACCCTGGCCTTCTCGGGTTCGGAAAGGCTTATGTAAACGGTCCCAAGGCGGGTTTGCGCATCCACCATCGGTGAAATCAGGCGAATTTTGCCGTCAACTTCGGTCTTGCCGTCCGCGAGCGTGACTTTGGCCTTCTGGCCGATGGCAAGCTTGATGAGTTCCGACTCGGTGATGTCAGCCTGCATTTCCACCGCGCCGTCGCGAATGATGGTGAACAGCGGGTCGCCCGTGCCATTGGCGATCGCGCCGATCTTGGCATTCCTTGCCGAGACGACGCCGCTGACCGGCGTTTTGACTTCGGTGCGGGCGAGGCGTAGGTCCAGATCGGATATCTGGGCTTCGACAACCTTGATCTCCGCCGTGGCCACTGCAACAAATTGTTCAGCCGAGTTGACGCGCGCCAATGCAGCGGTCGCCGCGGCCTTTTCCTGATCGCGCTGCGCCGTGGAGATGGTTCCGGCTTCCGAGAGCTTGATGGATCGCCCGCTCACCCGTACTGCTTCCTCGGCGTTGGCCCGAGCTTCGGCAAGGAGTGCCTGGTATTGTGCGAGTGACGCATTTGCCTTGGCGAGGCTGGCGGCAAACTGACTCTTCTGCAGCAGCAGCGTGTCCTCGTTCAACGTCACCAGCGTGCTTTCCGCTTCGACCCGGTCGCCGACATCGGCATTCAAAGAGCGGATGGAGAGCCCGTCGACCAACGGCGAGACGTAGATCTCCTCCACGGCCTTAATGGCACCCGTTGCCACGACGCGATCGACGACGGGCTTGTTCTCAACCTGGGTTACGACGATCGAAGGCAGTGCCTGCTCGGCCTTGGGCGCGGCGGCTTCCTCCGCAAATGCGGCGCTCGAAAGGAAAGTCAGCATCAGGACAGCAGAAACACCAAATGCAAAGGTCTTGTTACGGGCCATCGGCTCACTTTCCTCAAATTTCCGGATATTTCAGTTCGTTAGCGCCGCATAGTTCCAAGAAAAGGACGTGTCGTCGTCTAATGCCGGAAGGGAAGAAAATACCGCTTGGATCTCAATAAGCGAAAAATTTCCCCACCTCCTCCTCAAAAATGCCACGGGGCTCTATTTAGTGAGCGCCTTTCGGCTATGCAAGGCGATACAAAAAAAGAATGGTGCCTCATTACTTTATTTGTTCCACCCATGCAAGGCGATGTTCTTTTTCGCGGTGAAATATAGCAGAGACGGCCCTGCGCGTCGGAGTTGAAAAACGGACAAAGCGCGCGGGCCACCCCGCGCGCTCCTTTTTGTCTTGAACGAGATCGAACTACTTCAAGGCAGCGTCCGTGATCTCGTGGGTAAAGGCGCCTTCCGGTTCCTTGGTGATGACTGGATCGGAGCCACCCTTCATCAGCGAAGCGACCGTGCGCTTATAATCCGCCTCGTCGAGCGCGCCGTTCGAGCCGGCGGTGAGCTTGGCGATCTCGCCCATCATGCGCTTCTGGTGCGCTTCCGTCTGGGCGCCCGTCGCGTCATTTTCCAGAACGATGCCGGCCGCTTCATCCGGATTGGCTTCGGCATATTTCCAGCCCTTCATCGAGGCGCGAACGAACTTGACCATCTTTTCCTTGAAGACGGGGTCCTTGAGCTTGTCTTCCAGCGCGTAGAGGCCGTCTTCCAGAGTTGCGACGCCCTGGTCTTCATACTTGAAGGTGACGAGGTCGTCCGGCTTGATGCCTGCGTCAATGACCTGCCAGTATTCATTATAGGTCATGGTGGAGATACAGGCTGCCTGCTTCTGGATCAGCGGATCGACGTTGAAGCCCTGCTTCAGGACTGTGACGCCATCCGGACCGCCATCGGTCTTGAGGCCAAGCTGGCTCATCCAGGAGAGGAACGGATATTCGTTACCGAAGAACCAAACGCCCAGCGTCTTGCCCTTGAAATCGGCGGGTGTGGCAACTCCGGATTCCTTCAGGCAGGTCAGCATCATGCCGGAAGACTTGAAGGGCTGGGCGATGTTGACGAGAGGGACACCCTTCTCGCGGGTCGCAAGCGCCGACGGCATCCAGTCAACGACGACATCGGCACCGCCACCGGCGATCACCTGCGGAGGTGCGATATCCGGGCCGCCCGGCTTGATCTCGACGTCTAGGCCTTCCTCTTCGTAGAAGCCCTTGTCCTTCGCAACGTAATAGCCGGCGAACTGGGCCTGGGTCACCCACTTCAGTTGCAGCACCACCTTGTCGGCGGCGACGGCCTGGAATGCGGACAGCGAAAAAGCGCTTGCCAGCAGCAGGGATGCAAGTCTTGTCTTCATGTCAGTTCCCTCATTTTTGTTGTGCCTGTCCAACCACGGAAAGGCGGGCTTTGTTACACCTGTCCACCACGGACAGGCTTTTTCTCAGGCCGCCCGTGCGCTCCGCACGGACGGGTGCCAGAACGTGACGGCGCGCTCGACGAGCGCCACCGCCCCGTAAAAAACCGAGCCGGCCAACGCCGCAACGGCGATCTCGGCCCAAACCATGTCGACATTCATGCGCCCCACTTCCGTGGAGATCCGGAACCCCATGCCGACGATCGGGGTGCCGAAGAATTCGGCCACGATAGCGCCGATGAGTGCCAGCGTGGAGTTGATCTTGAGCGCATTGAAGATGAATGGCCATGCCGCCGGCAGCCGGAGCTTGACCAAGGTCTGGAACCAGCTTGCCGCATAGGTGCGCATGAGGTCCCGCTCCATCGAACTCGTGGCCGCAAGCCCAGACACCGTGTTCACCAGCATGGGGAAGAAGGTCATGATGACGACGACCGCCACCTTCGACTGCCAGTCGAAACCGAACCACATGACCATGATCGGCGCAACGCCGATGACAGGGAGCGCGGAGACGAAGTTGCCGAGCGGCAGCAGGCCCTTCTGCAGGAAGGGCGAGCGGTCGATGGCGATCGCCACGAGGAAACCGAGGCCGCAGCCGAGTGCATAGCCGGTGATGACTGCCTTCAGGAACGTCTGGCGGAAATCGGCCCAGAGCGTCGGCAGCGAGTTGATCAGCCGCGCCCAGATCATCGACGGCGGCGGCAGGAGAACGGAGGGTACGTTGAGGCCGCGCACCAGACCTTCCCAGAGGACGAGTATGGTGATGCCGAACAGGAGCGGCACGGCGAGCCTGGCGGCCCTCGCTGCGGTCCGATTTGCGAACTTCCGGCGAACGAGCCATTCGTTGATGGTCCAGGCAATAAGCCAGAAGGCGAGGGCACTGACGAGAAGACCGGAATTCATGGCTTGATCCCCATACGCTTGAGGACGGCGGTGTGGGCAAGGCCAACGATGATCACCAGCGTTGCAGCCAGGGCCGCCGCCATGAACAGCGCCGACCAGATCTGCACGGTCTGACCGTAGTAGGAGCCGGCGAGAAGTCTTGCGCCGAGGCCGGACACGGCACCGGTCGGCAGTTCGCCGACGATCGCGCCGACGAGCGAAATAGCGATGGCGACCTTCAGCGAGGTGAACAGATAGGGCATGGACGCCGGCCAGCGCAGCTTCCAGAAGGTCTGGGACGGGCTGGCGTAGTAAGTATGCATCAGGTCGAGCTGGATCTGTTCGGGGCTGCGCAGTCCCTTCACCATGCCGACGACGATCGGGAAGAAGCTGAGATAGGTGGAAATCAGCGCCTTCGGCAGCAGGCCGGCAATGCCGACCGCATTCAGGACGACGATGATCATCGGCGCGATGGCAAGGATGGGAATGGTCTGGCTGGCAATCACCCAGGGCATTAGCGAGCGGTCCATAGCCCTGTTGTGGACAATGCCGACAGCAAGCAGAATGCCGAGGACCGTGCCGATGCCAAAGCCGAGCAGCGTCGCCGACAACGTGATCCAGGCGTGATACACGAGGCTGCGCTTCGACATGATCGGCTTGTTGACGGTCGTATCCCAGATCTCGGCGACCACCTGGTGTGGGGCGGGGAGAACAGGCCGTTGCTGAAACATCGTTTTTGGCAGGATTTCCGAGAAGGTGATCGGCGTTCCGGCGCGGGCTGCCGTATCCCGTTCGAAGGGAGCATTGAGGAAGACGGCGGCGATATACCAGACGACCAGGAGTGCCAGCACGATGGTTCCCACCGGCATGATCCTGTCATTGAAAAAACTGGGCTTCTCCATGCTCACGCCTTCCCGCTCGACGGCAACAGCATCAGCGCCATGGAAACGACGCCAAGAGCAACGCCGGCAATTTGCGCCGTTGTCAGCCGCTCGCCGAACATGGCAAAGGCAATGAGATTGACGAGCAGCAACTGGGCAATCGCGGATGCCGAAATCGCAAGCCCCAGCCCGCCCTCGCGCATCAACCGCACCATCATGAGGTTGCCCACGCAATAGAGGCCGAGGGAAAAGAGCAGGATGAGGATGTTGTTGCTGGCGACATAGTAGCGCGAGGCCGTGGCGGCGCTGAGGAATATGGCCATGGACGCGGCGAGCCAGAGGATGAAGGAAGGGTTCACTGACTGGGCTCCTTCTTCAGCGAGCCAGCGATTGCTTGCTCCGCGGCACCTGCTGCGCCAGAGCTGGAATGCGGCGTATGACGTAAGTTCGTATGGCTCGGTGGCAAATTCCGGCGTGTGGTGCTCACCGCAGCCCGACTGCATATGAGACCTCGGACAGCTAAGGCGGGCTCGGTCAAGCCCCTCCCCCTTGTGGGGAGGGGGTGGGGAGGGGTCTTTGTCGCATGAGCGATAGTCCTACTCATCATAGCTATGCCCCGCTCTCAAGCCTTCGCGGACCCGGCTTGCGATCTCCAGGAACTCCGGCGTTTCGCGGATGTCGAGTGGCCGCTCCTTCGGAAGCGTGGATTCGATGATGTCGGTGACGCGGCCGGGGCGGGGGCTCATGACGACGATCTTTGTCGAGAGATAGACGGCCTCGGGGATCGAATGGGTGACGAAGCAGATGGTCTTGTTGGTGCGATCCCAGAGCTTCAGCAATTGCTCGTTCAAATGATCGCGGACGATTTCGTCCAGCGCGCCAAAGGGTTCGTCCATCAACAGCAGGTCGGCATCGAAGGCGAGCGCGCGAGCGATGGAAGCGCGCTGCTGCATGCCGCCGGAAAGCTGCCAGGGGAATTTCTTGCCGAAGCCGGTCAGGTTGACGAGATCGAGCGTGCGCTCGATGCGGGCCTTCTGGTCGGCGGCACTGTAACCCATGATTTCGAGCGGCAGGGCGATGTTCTTCTCGATGGTGCGCCAGGGATAAAGCGCTGCCGCCTGGAAGACATAGCCGTAGGAACGGTTCTGGCGCGCGTCTTCCGGTGTCGTGCCGTTGACCGTGATCGTGCCGGAGGTCGGCTTTTCCAGATCGGCGATGACGCGCAGGAACGTCGTCTTGCCGCAGCCCGAGGGGCCGATGAAAGAGACGAAATCGCCCTTGCTGACGTCGAGATCGACGCCGGTCAGCGCGTTGACGGGGCCGTCATTGGTCTCGAAGGTCAGGCCGAGATTGCGGGCCGAAACGACGGATGCTGGTGTGGTGGTCATTGTCTCCGGTGCGCTCCGCCCTGAATGCCATTGCCTGAAAGGTTGAGGTGACGTCATTTGGCTTTCCGTCCTCGATAGTCGTACTTCATATTTTTCGAATGAGGTATGCTGCGCGCGCCGTTGCTGCTCAGGAGATGTGGATATGCTGCCATCATCAAGACCGACCTGCCGGATCGTTCGCCCCGGCCAGACCTATGACGGCAAGCAGGGGTTCAGCTATTTCGAAGGCATTTCGGCCGAGGCGGTCGGTTCGACCGGGATCTGCATGCACCTTTTGACGATCCCGCCGGGCGGCCGGGCCAAGGCCCACCTTCACGAAAGCCACGAAACGGCGATCTACGTATTGTCGGGAGAGGCGCACACCTGGTACGGCGACCGGCTGCAACACCATGCCATCGTGCGGGCCGGCGAGATGTTCTATATCCCGGCCGGCGTTCCCCATCTGCCCACCAACCTGTCTGATCAGCCCTGTTCGGCCGTGGTCGCCCGCACCGATCCGAAGGAACAGGAAAGCGTCGTGCTTTTGCCGGAATTGGATGGGTTGGTGCCGGGGTGAGGCACTAAAGTTGACGGGGCCGCCGGGACACCCCCCTCTGTCACTTCGTGATGTCTCCCCCTCGAGGGGGGAGATTGGCCGGGCGTTACGGATCAATCTCGCCGGGGCTACGCGTAGAGGCGAGGCGTTGGCCGCACGCGCGTTGCACGATCGTGCGGGAGCAGGCGTGCCGCATCCTCCCGATCTCCTCCCTTGAGGGGGAGGTGTCCCGAAGGGACAGAGGGGGGTGTGGCGCGGCGTATTGAGCATGCGCGGCACGTTACACCCCGCTTGCCGGAATGCCGGTGCGCTGGACCTTGCGCGGAGCGGTGATTTCCTTCCAGGTCGAGAGCGCCTTGTTTACGGCGGCAAAGGGTTCGCGCCTGACGAATTCGCCTTGGCCTTCGCGGGTCTTGACGGTCGATTCCTCGATCGCGACGACGCCGCGCGTCAGCGTGAAGCGTGGCAGGCCGGTCACTTCCTTGCCCTCGAAGACGTTGTAGTCGATCGACGATTGCTGGCTGGCGGCCGAGATCGTCTTCGAGCGCTTCGGATCCCAGACGACCAGGTCGGCATCGGACCCGACCAGGATCGCGCCCTTTTTCGGGTAGACGTTGAGAATCTTGGCGATGTTGGTCGAGGTGACGGCGACGAACTCGTTCATGGTGATGCGGCCGGTCGCGACGCCATGGGTCCAGAGCATCGGCATGCGGTCTTCAAGCCCGCCGGTGCCGTTCGGGATCTTGGTGAAATCGCCGACGCCGAAGCGTTTCTGCGCGGTGGTGAAGGCGCAGTGGTCGGTCGCGACCACCTGCAGGGAGCCGCTAGCAAGGCCCGCCCAGAGACTGTCCTGATGCTGCTTGTTGCGGAAGGGTGGCGACATGACGCGGCGGGCGGCGTGGTCCCAGTCGGGGTTGGCATATTCGCTTTCATCCAGCGTCAGGTGCTGGATCAGCGGCTCGCCATAGACGCGCATGCCCTTCTGGCGTGCGCGGCGGATGGCTTCGTGCGCCTGCTCGCAGGAGGTATGCACGATATAGACCGGGGCGCCTGCCATGTCGGCGATCATGATCGCCCGGTTGGTGGCCTCGCCTTCGACTTCGGCGGGCCGGGAATAGGCATGCGCCTCGGGGCCATTATTGCCGGCGGCGAGGAGCTTTGCCTGCATCTGGGCGACGACATCGCCGTTTTCGGCATGGACGAGCGGCAGGGCGCCGAGCGCTGCGCAGCGCTGGAAGGACGAGAACATCTCGTCGTCGTCCACCATCAGCGCCCCCTTGTAGGCCATGAAATGCTTGAAGGTGTTGATGCCCTTGTCCTTGACGATGGTCTCCATCTCGTTGAAGACCTGCTCGCTCCACCAGGTAATCGCCATGTGGAAGGAGAAGTCGCAATTGGCCCGCGAGGTCTTGTTGTCCCACATATCAAGCGCTTCGAGCAGCGACTGGCCGGGCGAGGGGAGCGCGAAGTCGACGACCATGGTCGTGCCGCCGGAAAGCGCTGCGCGCGTGCCGCTCTCGAAATCGTCGGAGGAATAAGTGCCCATGAAAGGCATTTCGAGATGGGTGTGCGGATCGATGCCGCCGGGCATGACATAGCAGCCGGTCGCGTCCAGCGTCTCGTCACCGGAGAGGTTCGGCCCGATCTCGACGATCCTGCCGCCGTCGACCTTGACGTCGGCGTTGTAGGTGAGGTCGGCGGTGACGATGGTGCCACCCTTGATGACTGTGCTCATTGTTCTTGTTCCCTCATTCCGTGTTCATGATGGTTTTTGCCGATCAATGAGGGCGAAAACCGGATGAAGTCGCATTGGGATGTTATCTCGGCGTTCAACACTGCGAGAATTGTATCGAGAACAGCGCGGCGTTCCTGCAGCACTTCGTGATTCCAGAATCGTAAAACCGAGTAGCCTTGATTGTTGGGCCAGCGCGTTCGCGTCAAATCCGATTGCGACGCCGCATGTTGGCTACCATCGAGCTCGATGATCAGCATCTTCTCGCGACAGAGGAAATCGAAGATGTAGGGACCGAGCGGCATCTGACGGGTGAATTTATGGCCGTTCAGGAGCCGGTTTCGAAGGTGGCCCCACAGGCGATATTCGGCTTCCTGCTCATTTTGACGAAGATCGCGCGCTTGCTTCGTTTTACCCGGTCGACGCTTGACGGGGCTTGTCCTCTGGCTTGTGGCTTCGGCCCCCTCATCCGGCCCTCCGGGCCACCTTCTCCCCGCTGGGGAGAAGAGGGAACTCGTGGCTTCCGTCTTCAGCAATGCAGCCTCTTCCTTCGAATCTGTTGATGTGGAATTCGGGATGGCGGCAAACTCCCCCTTCTCCCCTGCGGGGAGAAGGTGGCCCGAAGGGCCGGATGAGGGGGGTGATACGGCGAGACGCATCGGTCTATTCCACTATCCCGGCCGTCTCGACCACCGCATGGAACAGAACGTCGCAGCCGGCCGACGCCCATTCCTTTGAAATGTCCTCCGCCTCGTTGTGGCTGAGGCCGCCGACGCAGGGGCACATGACCATGGTGGCGGGCGCCACCATGGAGGCCCAGCAGGCGTCGTGGCCGGCGCCGGAAATGAGGTTCATATGGCTGTAGCCGAGCTTTTCGGCGGCGGTGCGCACGGCTGTCACAAGCGTCGGGTCGAAGGTGACCGGCGCGAAATGGCCGATCGCCTCGATGGAACAGCCAACACCAAGGGGTTCCGTGATCTTTGGCGCCTCGGCCTCGATCCTGGCGCGCATGCGGTCGAGCTTTGCCTTGTCCGGCGAGCGGATGTCGACGGTGAAGACGGCCTTGCCGGGCAGGACGTTGCGGGAGTTGGGTAAAAAGAACACCTGACCGACACCGCCGACGGCGCCCGGTTGGTTTTCCATCGCGACACCCTGAACCATTTCGATGATGCGGGCCATGGCGAGCCCGGCATTGACGCGCATGTTCATCGGTGTCGAGCCGGTGTGCGCTTCGCGGCCCGTGAGGGTGAATTCCAGCCACCACAGGCCCTGACAGTGGGTGACGACGCCGATGGTCTTTTCCTCCGCCTCGAGGATCGGACCCTGCTCGATATGATATTCAAAATAGGCATGCATCTTGCGCGCGCCGACCTCTTCATCACCGAGCCAGCCGATGCGCTTCAGCTCGTCGCCAAAGGTCTTGCCTTCCGGGTCTTTGCGGTCATAGGCATAGTCGAGCGTATGGACACCGGCGAAGACACCAGAGGCGAGCATGGCAGGCGCAAAGCGCGCGCCTTCCTCGTTGGTCCAGTTGGTGACGACGATCGGGTGTCTGGTCTTGATGCCGAGGTCGTTCATGGTGCGCACGACTTCGAGCGCGCCAAGCACGCCAAGCACGCCGTCATACTTGCCGCCGGTCGGCTGCGTGTCGAGATGGGAGCCGACATAGACGGGCAGGGCGTCGGGATCGGTGCCGGGACGCGTGGCAAACATCGTGCCCATCTTGTCGACGCCCAGCGTCAGGCCGGCGTCTTCGCACCAGGTCCGAAATAGCTTGCGGCCTTCGCCGTCTTCGTCCGTCAGCGTCTGGCGGTTATTGCCGCCGGCAATACCGGGGCCGATTTTCGCCATGTCCATCAGCGTCGCCCAAAGACGGTCCGCATTGACGCGCATGTTCTCGCCCGGTGCTGCTACCATGGCGGCTCTCCTCATTTTTTGCGGGAGGCACGTTGTGTGCGCATCCCATGTTCCCGTCGGTCGAATCGGGGCCATCTGGTTTTTTCGATTGCCCTGCGATCAGCCGTTGCGTTTGACTTTGAACTGACTGATAATTTGACCGGTTGGTAAAACATTACAACTTCCGTTGCCGCACTCAAGACGAAAAACGGAAAAAACGGAATTGCCGTCCGAATTTTTCGATCAAGCGGTTTTTGGACGTTTTCAAGCCGCCGCAGGCGGCGATTGGTGAGAAGTCAGGGGGAAACATGGTACTTCCGAGGGCAGCCCGAACACAAAGGCGAACCCGCATCCAGGAGGAAAAGGAAGAACTGATTCTGGAGGCAGCGCTGGACGTGTTCGCCACCCACGGCTTTCGCGGCAGCACCATTGACCAGATCGCCGAGGTGGCGGGCATGTCGAAGCCGAACCTGCTCTATTATTTCCGCACCAAAGAAGCGATGCACAGGGCGCTGATCGACCGGGTGCTCGATAGCTGGCTCGATCCGCTGCGCGAGTTCGATGCCGAGGGTAATCCGGTTTCCGAAATCCGCAGCTATATCCGCCGCAAGCTGGAAATGGCCCGCGATTTTCCGCGCGAGAGCAGGTTGTTTGCCAACGAGATTCTGCAGGGCGCCCCCCATATCGAGGACGAGCTCAAGGGACCGCTGAAGACGCTGGTGGACGAGAAGGCGGAGGTCATCCGGGTCTGGGCGAAGGCCGGAAAGATCGCCAAATGCGATCCCTACCATTTGATCTTCGCCATCTGGTCGACGACGCAGCATTATGCCGATTTCGATGTTCAGGTGCGTGGCGTGCTTGGCGAGGAGCGCTCAGGCGACGGACGATTTGAAGACGCCGCAAGGTTTCTCGAGCAGTTATTCGTGAGCGGCCTGGAAATCAAGGAGGAGAGCGCTTAGAGCCGCCAATCTCGTCAGGTCGGCGTTTCTTTCTGGCGCTTGCCGGCCTCCATCATGATCTCGATCTCCGCTGCATTCTGAATGATGAGTGTTTCGAGCGTGCCCGTGCGGCCGCGAATGGAGATCTTGTAGCTTTCCCGGTCATCGACCGTCAGCCCGGCATAGCGCACGACGTCGGCGGAAACGGCCAGTTGCGCATCGTATTCCTTGGCAAACCCTTCCAGTCGGCTCGCGGCGTTGATCGTGTCGCCGACCGCAGTGAGCGATGAGGCCTTGCCGTAGCCGATCTGACCGATGATCGCGGGTCCGGCGTGCATGCCCATGGCGACGCGCAGCGGCTTATCGAGCTCGCTCATGAAATTGCGATTGAGCAGATCGACGCCCCGGGCGATGCGGACGGTTGCTGCCAGCGCCTGGGCGCATGCTTCCTCGATGTTGTGGCTCAGCCCGAAGATCGCCAGCGCGCCGTCACCAATGAACTTGTCGATCACGCCGCCGGAGCCTTCGACCGCCTCGCCGATGGTTTCGAAATACCGGTTGAGCAGGAAGACGGTATCGAACGGCAACTGTTTCTGGGCAAGCAGGGTGAAGTCGCGCAGGTCGCAGAACAGCACCGCAATGCGGCGCTCACGTCCGGCCGCCTCCTGCTCGCTCGGCTGCGCCTTGAGGCCGATATTATCGGCACCGAGAATGGGCGCGATCGACAGGTTGTGGTTCGGCCGCAGTTGGCAGGAGAGGCGGACATCGTCGGGCGCGCGGATACGCGCGAGCGTTGCCCGCTCGCCTTCGTTTGGCGGCGGCAGCCGATCCAGGCCCTCCGTCACCCGGACGCGACAGGTCGAGCAGCGGCCGCGGCCGCCGCAAATCGAGATATGCGGTATGCCCGCGGCACGGCTCGCCTCAAGGACGCTGAAGCCTCTTGCCACCGAGATCGCGCGATCAGGATAGGTGATCCTGATTTTTCCGCGGACAGGGATGGCCCGCAGGATCAAGGTTCCGCCAATCATCGCCAGCAGACCCGCGACGATGGCGAGCCGGATTTGCGCGAGGGTTTCGGGGCGGGCGTGGTTGACCATGAACCACGCTTCGGACGGCATCCCTCCCTCCAGTGAGCGCGCGGCAACGGCGAACCCAAGCAGAGCGAGCAGCGGGACGAGCACGGCAAAAGAGTAGAAGAGCAGGAAGTAGCGCGGATACCAGCTACGTCCGCGCATCCAGAACCATGCGCCGAGACAGCCATGCGACCAGGCGAGAACGAGAGCCAGCGATTGCCGTAGCGCGGTGGAGGTGCTGGACCAAAGGATCGGCAGCACCTCGTAATAGCCGTCGCCTGAGCCCGTCAGCATCCATTCGACACGGGTGCTGACGACATGGCCGACGATGAGAAAGGGAAAGGAAAGCCCGAAGACGATCTTCAGCGCTTCACGGACGGGCATGCGCAGCGTCTGCCGGCGGTACAGGCTTTCGAGTGCGAGCAGAAAATGAACGAGCAGCGATCCGTAAAGCAGGATCGTGCCCGGCCAGCTTCGCCAGATGAGATTGAAGCCCCAGCGCATTTTTTCCATGGCCTCGACTGAAACGAGGCCGAGGGCGTGGTTGGAAAAATGGGTTAGCAGAAACAATCCCAGGCAAGCGCCTGTCAGCAAATGCAGCCTTTTGCGCGTTCTAGATGAGGCGACCTTCAAACAGACATCCGGAGTTGGCGGCGCAACGCCGCGTATCGTCATGCGCTCTTATTGACGACTTCGCGCTGGGGGGCAACGCACATTTTGTGGACGCTTCGTCGCAATTTCGTGTCCAATCCGTTATCGCGGATGCTGCTTGTTGCGTTTCGCCGCGAGCCGTCGCTCTTCATTCAGCAGGCGCCGGAATATCAGCCCGACGCGCCTGGGTAGGCGTTCAGCTTCGGGGGCGCTGCCTTTGAGCAGCGGCCGCCTCAATAGAAACGGC